>NZ_JBYTCN010000017.1:0-46637 GCF_058790335.1 Rhodanobacter sp. FW101-FHT13A11
CCCCCCCCCCCCCCCCCCCCCCCCCCCCCCCCCCCCCCCCCCCCCCCCCCCCCCCCCCCCCCCCCCCCCCCCCCCCGCGGCTCAGGCCTCGACCAGCATCCGCCCGCTCATCTCCATGTGCATCGCATGGCAGAAGAACGTGCAGTAGTACCAGAACACCCCCGCCTTGTCGGCGGTGAAGGTGGCCGAGGCGGTGGCGCCGGGGCTGATCTCCATGTTGATGCCGTAGTTGGTGATGCAGAAGCCGTGGCCGACGTCCTCCACCGCGTCGATGTTGGTCACCACCACGGTCACCTCGTCGCCCTTCTTCACCTTGAAGCTGCCCAGGCCGAAGATCGGCGCGGCCGAGGTCATGTACACGAACACCTTGCGGCCCTCGCGGATGACCTTGCTGTCGGCCAGCACGTTGATGCCGTGGCGCTTGGCCATGGCCACCGTCTCGGCGAAGAACGGGTCGTCGCGCTCCCAGCTCTTCTTGACCTTGTCGATCAGCAGCCGGCGGTGCAGCAGGATCACGTCGTGCGGCTCGGCGTAGACCGGGCCGTCGGCGACCAGCTTCATGGTCTCGTCGGAGATGTCGATCAGCTGGTCGTTGTCCGGGTGCAGCGGGCCGGTGGGCAGGAAGCGGTCCTTGGAGAACTTGTTCAGCGACACCAGCCACTTGCCGTCGGCGTCGCGCGTCTCGCCCATCGAACTGTGGCAGTGGCCGGGCTGGTAGGCCACGTCGATCTTCTGGCGCAGGTAGTTGACCTTCTTGCCGCCGTGGGCGGCGATCGCGTCCTCGATGTTCCACTTGGCGATCTGGCTGTCGATGAACAGCGTGGTGTAGCCGTTGCCGCGGCCGTCGTAGGCGGTGTGCAAGGGGCCCAGGCCCAGTTCGGGCTCGGCCACCACGGTGTCGCGCGGATCCTTGAGCTTGCCGGCGAACCAGTCGTCGATGCGGCTCCACTCCATCACGGTGACGGTGGGCGAGAGCTTGCCGTTGGCCACCACGTACTTGCCGTCGGGGCTGGCGTTGATGCCGTGCGGGTTCTTCGGGATCGGGATGTAGAGGGTGAACGACGAGCCGTGGCGGCCGTCCAGCACCGGCACCTTCGAGCTGCCGATGGTCTTGAAGTCGCCCTTCTTCACTGCCGCCTCGATGCGCGCGATGTTGAACACCACCACCCAGTCGCGCTCGGCCTGCATCGTGCTGGGCAGGTCGACGCCGCCCTCGCTGTTGTAGCAGGTGGAGATGGCGTACTTGCCGGCGTAGTCGGCCTCGGTGTTGTCGAGGTTGCCGTCCACCAGCACCTGCCAGGCGACCTCCATGGTGTCGCCGTCGATGGCGCTGAACATGGTCTGGTACTTCTTGGGGTCTTCCAGGCCGCGGCCGTCGTTCGGCGCCGGGATCAGGAATTCGCCGTTGGCGAACACATAGCCGGTGCGCGGCGCGCGCTGCACGCGCAGGCCGTGGATCGCCTGCACGTTGGGCACGTCGGTGATGCGGTCGGTGCGCATCACGTCGCAGCGGATGCGCGCCACGCGGGTGTGCGCCTTGTCGTTGATGAAGATGTAGCGGCCGTCGTAGTGGCCGTCGGTCTGGCTCATGTGCGGGTGGTGGCAGTCGCCGCCGGGCGGGAAGTTCGGCCCGAGCACGCGCTTGCTCTCGTTGGTGACGCCCCAGCCGATGGTGAAGTCGGGGTTGAACACCGGGATGCGCATCAGCTCGCGCATCGAGGGCACGCCGACGATGCGCACCTCGCCGGACTGGCCGCCGCTCCAGAAGCCGTAGTACTCGTCGAGCTGGCCGGGCGGCACGTGGTCGGAGGCTGCCTCGTGCTCGCCTTTCGCGTGCTCGCTTTCGGCGTCATGCCCATGGCCACCGGCGGCGCCATGGCCGAGGCGGCCCAGCGCCAGCCCGCCGACCAGCCCGCCGGCACCGGCGAGGCCGGCCAGCGCGCTGGTCTTCATGAAGTTGCGGCGCGCGGGGTTGCCCGGTTCCGCGGACTGGCCGGACTGGCCGGGTTTGTTGCTCGATTCGTCGTGCATGGCATTCCATCCGTTCGGATCGTGGTGGGTCAGTCGGCGACCTTCGCCGGCTCGTGGGTTGCCGGCGTCGCCGGGGTAATCGTCAGTACCGGGGTGGGCAGCGGCCGCGCGGCGCGCTCGCGCTTCTTGCGGCGCTCCACCAGCGGCGGGCATTTCTGGTCGTTGGCGTAGGTGACCTGGCAATCCAGGCAGTAGTGGCATTCGTTGAAGTTGATCTGGCCGATGGCGTTGATCGCCTTCACCTCGCACTCGTTGGCGCAGATCTGGCAGGGGCGGCCGCATTCCTTGCGCCGGCGCAGCCACTCGAACAGGTGGAAGCGGCCGGACACCGCCAGCCCGGCGCCCAGCGGGCACACGTAGCGGCAGTAGAACTTGTTGTTGAACGCCGACACCGCCACCAGCGCCACCGCGTAGAGCACGTAGCTCCAGGAGCGGGCGAAGTGCAGGTTGATCGCGGTCTTGAACGGCTCGACCTCGGCGTAGTGCTCGGCCATGTTGAGCGACTGCAGCGACATCCCGAACAGCACCAGCAGGATGATGTACTTGATCGCCCACAGCCGCTCGTGCAGGTACTGGGGCACCTCGAACTGCGGCACGCGCAGCCGGCGCGCCAGCTTGTTCACCAGCACCTGCAGCGCGCCGAACGGGCACAGCCAGCCGCAGTAGATGCCGCGCCCGAGCAGCAGCAGGGTGGCGGCCACGAACACCCACAGGATGAACACCAGCGGGTCCATCAGGAACGTGGACCAGCGGAAGCCGTGCAGCACCGCCTGGATGAAGGTGAGGATGTTCACCACCGACAGCTGCGCCAGCCCGTACCAGCCGATGAACACCAACGTGTAGACGAGGAAGCCCACGCGCAGGCGTTCGAGCAGGTGCGGGCGCTGCACGATCCAGTCCTGGAACATCAGGATCAGCGTGAGCACGGTGAGCCCGGCCAGCAGCAGCGCGATGTCGATGCGGCGGCCGTACCAGATCTTCTGCCACAGCGGCGCGTTGGCCGGCAACGCGTCGGCCGGCGCCTCGGCGGTGGCGTCAGGCCGCGTGGTATAGGCCGCCGGCATGCGGTAGTCGCGGGTGAAGGTGTGGTAGATGCTCTGCAGCGGGCCGACCTGGCGGTTCACCATCAGCTGCAGCGTCCACGGCCGGGTCGCGTCGAAGCCGCTGACGCCATGGCGCACGATGAAGATCGCCTGCTCGGCGAAGGCCGGCTTGCCGCGCAGCGGGGTGTCGTTCATCGACACCAGGTCGGTGTCCTTGAACAGCACCAGCTTGCCGTCCTGCAGTAGGTGCACGCGGTCGAAGATGCCGCCGCGCACGTAGCCCACGCCCTTGAACGAGTAGATGCCGTTGGCCATCACCGCGACCGCCGCATCGCCGGGCTTGAGCTGCTTCATCAGGTCGGCGTGGGCCACGTCGCCGAGCAGGTTGCGGCCCACCGTGGGCGGGGTGACGTCGGCGAAGTACAGGTCGATGAAGCTGTCCGCGCCGTGGCCGGGCGCCGGCGCGGTGGGGTCGTCGACCAGGCCGCTTTCCGGCTGGCCCTTGAAGGCGTCGGTGATCGCCTGCCGCGCCAACTGCAGGTGGCCGATCGCGCCGTTGCCGGTCAGCGCCTGCCAGTCGGCCGGCACGAAGTAGTCGCTGCGGACCTGCGCGGCGGCCGCGCCGGCGTCGGCTGCGCCGGCGATCAGCCGGCGCGAGGCGGCCACCTTCAGCGCCGAGTTCATGATCGTCTCGTTGGCCACCATCGAGGTCACCGTGGCGCTGCTGATGGCGTCGATGCGCACGCTGCCGCTGCCGCCGCCGCCGACCACGATGCGGTCGTCCACGCGATGGCCGACGTAGCGGGCCACGAAGTCGTACAGCTTCTGCACCGGGATGCCGACCAGCAGGATCGGCTCGTGCTGCTCCAGCACGCGGGCGTCGCGGATGGTGCCGTCGGTGCCGATCGATACCAGCATGTTGATCGGCGCGCCGGAGTAGGCCGGCACCGGCGCCACCATCACCGTCTCGAACACGTAGCCGACCACCTTGTCGCCGTGGTACACGGCCGCCGCAGGCGGGGTGCCCTCGACGTCGCCGAAGCGGTCGGCGTCGGGGAACACCTGGTGCAGCTGCGGGAAGCGGGCGTCGATGCCGGCCAGCGCCGCCGAAGCGGGCGCCAGCAACAGCAGCGCGAGCAGCAGCCTTGCGAGGAGGGAGCGGGGGCGTGCGCCGCGCATCAGGCCAGCTCCGCCGTGCCTGCGACCAGCGGCAGTTCGCGCGAGCGCCAGCGTTGCTCGCCGTCGCGCGAGAACGCCAGCCACTGGTGGTCCTGCGCCGCCATCAGCGCGGACAGCTGCGGCAGCTCCAGCGAGAACGCCGCCGTGCTCATGCCGTCGGCCAGCACCGAGCGCCGCGCCACCACGGTCATGCTGGAATAACCTTGCGGCGACCAGCCGGTACGTGGGTTGACGATGTGGAACAGGCGCCGGTCGGTGGAGAAGAACACGCGGTAGTTGCCGGAGGTCGACAGCGCCGCGTTGCGCACCTGCACCACCGCCGCCACCCGGCCCGGGTCGCGCGGGTCGACGATGCCGACGTTCCAGTGCCGCTCGGGATCGTTGCCGCAGATCGCCTGGATGTCGCCGCCGGCGTCGATCAGGCCGTACTCGATGCCCGCCGCGCGCAGCGCCGCGATGCCCTGGTCGACCACGTGGCCCTTGGCGATGCCGTCCAGGGTGACCGCCATGCCCGGCCGCAGCAGCCGCGCGCCGCGCGCGTCCAGCGCGAGGTCGCGCCAGCCCACGAGTTGTTCGCGGTGCTCGATCGCGCGGCGTTCGGGCGTGTCGATGCCGGACGTCCCGCGCAGCGTCTCGAAGTAGCGCAGCACCGGCAGCACGGTGACGTCGAACGCGCCCCCGGTGAGCGCCGACAGCGACAGCGCCTCGCGCAGCACCGCCTGCAGGTTCGACGGCACCAGCGCCAGCCGGCCGTCGCGGTTCAGCCGCGACAGCGGACCGGCGGGGTCGAAGCGGGTCAGCTCGGCGGCCGTCGCGGCCATGCGCGCGAAGGCCGCCTCGATCGCCGCGCCCGCTGCCTGCACGTCGTCGCACAGGCAGGTGACCGCCACCGAGGTCTGCATCAGCGTGCGTTCGCGCCGCACCTGCCACAGGTTCTGTCTGCGCTTGAGCACCGCCCAGCCGCCGCTGGCCAGCAGGCCGCCGGCCACGGCCAGCCGGCCGGTCTGCTGCAGCCAGCGGCGGCGCTCGGGTGAGCGCAGGTCGCCGGGATCGGAGGAGCGATGCATGGGATGCCTCCCGTGGCGGTGGGCGTGTGGGCGTGACGAAGGCGAGGCGTGGGTTCAGGCCGCGGCAACGGCCACCCGTGGCGGCGGATGCGCGGCGGCGTCGCGCACGCCCAGGCGCCGCTGCAGCGCCGGGCTGGTGGTCGTGTACTGCAGGCTCGCCTTGTCGCCGGGATGCAGGTGCGCATGCGCGGCGAACGCGCACAGCGCCGTCTCGTGGAAGCCGGAGAGAATCAGCTTCTTCTTGCCCGGGTAGGTATTGATGTCGCCCACGGCGAAGACGCCGGGCACGGAGGTCTGGAACGTCGACGGGTCCACCACCAGCTGCTGGCGTTCCAGCGCCAGCCCCCAGTCGGCGATCGGCCCCAGCGCGGGATGCAGGCCCCAGAACACCAGCAGGTGCGCAGCCCCGATGCGCTGGACCATGCCGCTGCGCGTGCGCACGCGCACCTGCGCAAGCGCCCCATCGGCCGTCTCCAGGCCCACGATGTCGCCTTCGCACAGCTGCATGCGGCCTTCGTCGCACAGCGCCTGCATGCGCGCCACGCTGGCCGGCGCCGCGCGGAAGCTGGACGAGCGGTGCACCAGCACCAGGCTGCGCGCCCGGTCGACCAGGGCCAGCGCCCAGTCCAGCGCCGCGTCGCCACCGCCGGCGATCACGATGTCCTCGCCGTCGAGCAGCGCCGGCTGCGCCACCTTGTAGTGCAGCGTGCGGTCCACCAGCGCTGCGGCTTCCGGCAGGTCGAGCGTGCGCGGCGCGAACGCGCCCAGGCCGCCGGCGATGACCACCGCGCCGGCGTTGAACACCAGCCCCCCGCTGGTGCGCAGGCTGAAGCGGCCGTTCGCCAGGCGCTCCAGCGAGGTGACGGTGTGGCCCAGGTGGAATTGCGGCGCGAACGGGCGGATCTGCTGCTGCAGGCGCTCGATCAGCTCGCGCCCGCTGCATACCGGCACGGCCGGGATGTCGTAGATCGGCTTGTCCGGGTACAGCTCCACGCATTGCCCGCCGGCATGCGGCACGGCATCGACCACGTGCGCATCCAGTCCCAGCAGGCCCAGCTCGAAAACCTGGAACAGGCCGACCGGGCCCGCGCCGATGATGACGGTATCGCAGCTGATCATGGAATGAATCCGCCGTGTGGACGGTGCGGATCATGCGCGCGCACGAAGGCGGTGCTTTTGACTTCGGTCAGACATGCCCGCGGGATTCGTGCGGTCGAATGCCGCATAGGCGGCCAGGCGCCCCGACCCGCGTATACCGCAACGAATCGCTGCCCGGCGCGCTTGCCTTGCGTGGCGTGCAGGGACGCGTGACCTGTCCGGGAAAGGGGTTGAACCCGAGCCGTGCCTTCGTCCCTGCGTCAGCTGAGCTGGCGGCCGAGTGCGGGGACGAAGGCAGCGGCGATTTCCCGCCGTCTCGTTCCAGGTTTCCGGCTTCAACGCGGGCACCGGCGCGAACCGCGTGATTCCCGGTGCCGGCGCGTGCGTCGGCGGCGATCGGTTCGGTGCGCCCGGTGGTGGGCTGGCCGTCCGCATCCAGTCGGAAAGACAATGCCGGCGCGAAGCGTTCTTCGGCGGCGCGGCCGGGCAGGTCGCTGGCGTCGGGCTCGCCGTCGACGACCAGGCAGAAGATGCGATCGGCGTGCCCCATCCGCTTGAACGCCAGCACTTCCGCCTTGACCCATGGCGAGGTTGCCGAGCGCGGCGAGCAGATCACGATCAGGTTCGCCGACTGCGCCAGCGCTCCATCGACCTTGCGGCCGAGATCGGTCGCGCTGGCCAGTTCGTCGCGGTCGCGGAAGATCGGTGCGAGACGGCCGGGGATGACGCCGGCGGTGGTGGTCTGGCCGACCGGCCGTTTCGGGATCGCGCAGGCTTCCAGGGGCTTGTGCAGCCAGCCGGCCCGGGACTTGTCCTGGTGGCTGTGGCTGATGAAGGCGCGATACCGGAAGGCCGGCATCACGGAGGCCTGCGTCATGATGCATCGCACCCCCGCACGGAACTGCGCATTCCCTTGCCGGGAAGTCCCCATTCACCCGGCCGCAGCTCAGGCGCAGGACAGTTGCAGCATCCCGGTAGGCACCGGCGATTTCATGGCGATGCCATGCAAAGTGCGATGTGCATTACGTTTACGTGCTGTGCGGCAGCGAATCAATGCCGCGGTTCGAGGACCAGGGTGTGCTGGTCCGGTCCCGGCAGCAGCGGCGTTGGCCGCCCTTTGACCCAGTCGTCATGGCCCGCGCCGAAGTACGGCGACAACGGGTGGTTGCTCTGGCCGCCGGGCATGTTGAGGATGCCGTCGGCCTCGTGGCCGGGCGCCACGTCCAGGTGCTCGGAGGCGCCGAAGCCGGGCGCGGCGACGTGCGGCATGTTGTTGTCGCCGGGGATCGGCTGATCGGGCATGTCGATGAAGCGGCCCAGCCAGGACGGCAGGGCCGCGGACAGCGGGTGGCGGATGCCGGCGCGGTTGCGCTCGCCCCAGCTGCGCGCGGCGAGGCCGCCGGGTTGCCGCCCGAGTTCGTTTGCCACATGGCGGGCAGCGTCGACGAGCAGGGCGTGCCAGTCGGGGTATTTCGGGTCGAGCAGGTGCGCGGGCTGGGCACGCACCAGCGCCCACACGGCCGCCTCGGCGCTGTTCTCGCCGGGCCAGCTGAAGTCGGGGTAGCGTTGCTGCACCCGTGCCGCGAACGGGGTCAGCACGGCTTCGCCGACCCGGTCGCGGAACGCGCGCACCAGCCGGTAGTCCACGCTGTCGACGGCGGCGCGTTCGCGCCAGTGCGCGGTGAGCTGGCGCAACTGCCGCAGCGACGGGTCGGTGCTGTCGGCCAGGGTGTCCTGCAGCAGGCGCTGCCAGGGAGTGAGGAACACGGCGCGGTCGTCGAGCTGGATGTCGAGCAGGCTGCCTGGCGTGAAGCTGGCGCGGGTACGCAGGTCGTCGCGGATCTGCTGCGCGCGGGCGCCGAGATCGTGGCCGCCATTGCCGAGCAAGGCCAGCGCATCGCCGTCGACAGTGCGGTTGTTCGCCGTCCACAGCCGGCCATCGGCGGGATTCTCGAGGCGCGGGTACTGTGCGGGCGCGGCCCAGCCCTGCCAGCCGCTGCCGGGCGCGGACCAGTCCGAGGGCAGCAGCGGGTCGATGCCGGCACGCAGCGGGATGCTGTTGCCGGCGATGGTCCAGCCGATGTGCCCGGTGCGGTCGGCGACCAGCAGGTTCTGCGGCGGCATGCCGAGCCGTGGCGCCAGGTCCAGCGCGCCGGCCACGTCGGTGGCATGTTCCAGCTGCATCAGCTCGACGTTGTAGCCGTGCGGCCGGCCGCCGATCCAGGCCAGCGCCAGCGGCGTGCCGTCGGTATCTTCCCCCATGATCGGGCCCCAGCGGGTGTCCTCGACCTTGAGGACGGCGTCGGGGCGGCCCTTGACCTGGATGTGCTCTTCGTGGGCGTCGATCGTGGCCCAGCCGCCCGGCACCTTGTAGCGGGAAGCGTCGGCGGGATCGCGCCGCACGCGCACCCAGTCCTGCCAGTCGCCGTAGCTGTTGGTGAAACCCCAGGCGATCTGGCCGTTGGAGCCGACGATGATTGCCGGCGTGCCGGGCAGGCTGACCCCGTTGACGTCGCGCCGGCCGCCTGGCGCGGTGGGGTCGGGATAGCGCAGGCGGGTGCGGAACCAGATGTTCGGCACGCGCAGTCCCAGGTGCATGTCGTTCGCCAGCAGCGCGGCGCCGTTGCCGGTGAGCGTGCCGGCCACCGCGAAGCTGTTGCTGCCGGGGCGCGGCGCGTCCAGCGCCGGCGCCAGCGCGGCGGCCAGCGCCGCCGCGGAGATGGCCGTCGTCGGGACGGTGGTCGGCGCGGGCCGGCGCAGGTCGTACACGTCGGCAGCAGGGACCATCGGCGGGTGCGACAGCTGTCCGCTCAGCGGCGCTTCCCAGTCGGGGTCGGGCGCCAGCAGGAAGTCCACCAGCGCGCCGGGCAGCACCGCGCGCATCTGCGCCATGCGCAGTTCGCGTTCGTTGCGGCCGTCGCCGTCGAGGTCCAGGTACATCGCGGCGATCAACAGGAGGCTGTCTTCCGAACGCCACGGCAGCGGCCGGCTGTCCAGCAGCAGGTATTCCCACGGCCGCACGCGCAGGCCGGCGAGGCCGGCGTTGACGCCGTCGCGGTAGCGGTCGAGTTCGCGCCGCTGCTCCGGCGGCAGTTGCGCGTAGGCGGCCTCGGCCACGGCGCGCAGGCGGTGGCGGCGGTGTCCGAGGTCGACCTTCAGCGCGACCGGCCCGACCAGCGCGGCCAGCTCGCCGGCACTCGCGCGGCGCATCAGGTCCATCGCGAAGAAGCGCTCCTGCGCATGCACGTAGCCCAGCGCGTAGCTGATGTCGGTGCGGCTTTTGCCCTCGAGGGTGACCGTGCCCAGCGCGTCGCGGCCGATGCTGACCGGCGCCGTCAGGCCCGCGGCCCGGCGCGTGCCGTCGAGCTGCGCGCGGCTGCCGGCGAGCAGCCAGCCGAGCGCGAGCAAGGCAGCCGCCAATAGCGCCAGCAGTGCCCACGGCAGGACGCGCAGGACGCGCCGGCGGCGGGCCGTCATGGCTCGGCGAACACCGCGAAGATGCCGGCGTACGGCTTGACCATGAAGGCCGGTGCCCCGGCGTAGCCTTCGCCGTCGACGTACAGCTGCGAGATGCTGCCGTCCAGGTACAGCGCGTCGCGGCAACCGAGCTTGTCGCGGAACAGCCGTCCGAACGCATGGAAGTTCACCGGGGTTTCGCTCACGGCGAAGACCACCTCGGTCGGCGTGCGTGCGCACACGCCGCTGCGCCACTTCATGCTGGCGGAGTCGTCGATGAACTGCTCGTTGAGCTTGCCGTCGATCAGCAGCATCGGGCCCGACTGGGTCGCCCATCGCGCGGCCTTGCCGTCGGCCTTGAACGCGGTGCTGGTGCGCACCGCGGCGCGGCCGTCCGGATACACCACGAACACGCCGTTCGGCAGCAGCGAGAAGTTGCCCGAGGCCGGGTTGCCGTGCGCCAGGTTCAGCGGCACCACCGTCTTGCCGTCTTCCACGTACAGGCCCAGCGGCGCGAACTTGTGGTCGTAGATGCCCGCGTTGGCGGCGAACAGCAGCCGCTGGCCGCGCCGCTCGCCCCACTGGCGCAGCGTCTCGATGCTGCCGAACGGCTGCCCGCTCTGCGGCTCGCGCCAGTGCAGGCTCAGTTGCTCGTGCCTGAGATTCAGGTGAACGACGCGGTAGGTCTGGCCCTCGAACGCCAGCTCGGCGCTGTCCAGTGCCCGCGCATCCGGCGTGCAGCCGGACACGCCAACGAGCAGCAGCCACGGCCACAGCACGTGCAGCAGCCGGCGCATGGAAAAGAGGTGGAGCAGGGGCGGAGCGGGTGGGCGCATCCGCCGATGGTCGCCGGCCGGCCGCGCCGGCGCAAGCCTGCCGGCACGGTCGCACCGGCAGCCGTTAAACTTGGCGTTTTCCCCGGTGTCCGACCATGCCCTATACCCCGATCGTGGCGACCCTCGGTTACGTGCTGTCGCCCGACCGCGGCGAAGTGCTGATGATCCACCGCAACGCCCGTCCGGACGACCTGCACCTGGGCAAGTACAACGGCCTCGGCGGCAAGATGGAACCGGGCGAGGACATCGCCGCCTGCATGCGCCGCGAGATCCGCGAGGAGGCCGGCATCGGGTGCGAATCGATGCAACTGCGCGGCACGCTGAACTGGCCCGGCTTCGGCAAGCACGGCGAGGACTGGCTGGGTTTCATCTTCGTGATCGACCGCTACAGCGGCGCGCCGTTGACGGCCAACCACGAGGGCACCCTGGAATGGGTGCCGCGCGGGCGGCTGATGGAGCTGCCGATGTGGGAGGGCGACCGCCACTTCCTGCCGCTGGTGTTCGATGCCGACCCGCGCCCGTTCCACGGCGTGATGCCGTACAAGGACGGCCGCATGCAGTCGTGGTCGTACAGCCGGCTGTGAAGACTGACCTTGCTCCGTGCCCGTAGGAGCCCGCTAGCGGGCGATGCTCTCCCGAATCCCGAATCCCGAATCCCGAATCCCGAATCCCGAATCCCGAATCCCGTAACAAGAAGCATCGCCCGCTAGCGGGCTCCTGCCCCGGCGCGGGGTGGTGGGAGCGGGGCGTTAGGCCACGTCGCCGAGCCAGGCCGGGCTGCCGAACTTGGTCTGCGCGAGTGCTTCGGCCTGGGCCAGTTCGTCGGCGCGCAGGCTGTCGTCGCTGAGGCCGTGCAGTCGGCGGAAGGTGGCGACCATGCGCCCGATCACCGCCTCGCGCGGCAGGCCGGTCTGGCTGCGCAGCGGGTCGACCCGCTTGGCGGCGCTCTGCGTGCCCTTGTCGGACAGCTTCTCGCGGCCGATGCGCAGCACTTCCAGCATCTTCGCCGCGTCGATGTCGTAGGCCATGGTGACGTGGTGCAGCACCGCGCCGCCGCGGTGCACCTGGGCGGCGCCGGCGATCTTGCCGCCCTCGGAGGTGATGTCGTTGAGCGGCTGGTACCACGCCTTGATGCCCAGCTCGGCCAGCGCTTCCAGCACCCAGGCGTCGAGGAAGGCGTAGGCCTCCTGGAACGACAGCCCCTTGACCAGCGTCTGCGGCGCGTAGATCGAGTAGGTGATGGTGTTGCCCGGCTCGATGAACATCGCGCCGCCGCCGGAGACCCGCCGCACCACCTCGATGCCGTGGCGCCTCGCCGCTTCGCCGTCCACTTCATTGCGCAGCGACTGGAAGCGGCCGATCACCACCGCCGGCGACGCCCATTCCCAGATGCGCAGGGTCGGTGCGCGGCGGCCGGCGCCGACCTCGTGGGTGAGCACGTCGTCCAGCGCCATGTGCAGGGTGGGCGACTGCGGCGCGGTATGGATCAGCCGCCAGTCGTGGTCGCGCCAGTCGGTGCGGATCATGCGGCGGACTCCTGTTGCAGGGCACGGTGCACGGCCACCGCGATCGCCTCCGGCGAAATGCCGTACATCATCACGTCGGCCGCGAGTGCGTCGCGCACGACGACGGCAAGCGCGGCTTCGTCGGCGTGCTCCGGCTGGCCCTCCAGCGTGCGGTTGATGGTGGCCAGCGCGCTGTCCGGCTCGAGGAAGAAGTCGCCGCTGAGCTGCACGTGGGCGAGGCGGCCGTCGCGCACCTCCAGGTCGATCACCACCAGCTTGCCGCCGGGCATCTTGTATTCGCCGTGCATGGGCCGTCGCTCCGCAGTAAGGATCGTCATGCTGCCCGGTTCCGGCGCGGCTGGCGATGATGCCGGTCACTCCCGGGCGATGCCATCAACGCGGTTTTCGCTCAGTGGCCGCGGCCGTGGAAGTGGCCGCTGCCGGCGCCGACCGAGATGCTGACCCCACCGCCAGGGTGGTCGCAGTCGCCGAAGCGCTGGCTGAGGTTGACTGTGCCGGTCTGGTAGTTGCCGCCGACATGGTTGCCGCCGACCACGCCCATGCCGACGCTGCCGTGCAGCTGCGGCTGGTTGTAGGTGGAGTCGTCGCAGTCGGGTCGGCTTTCGGCGGCGGCTGCGGTGTTGCCCATGCGCCCGCTGGTGTCGCCGTAGTACACGCCGGGCGCGTCACGGGCCGGCGCGGCGGCGGTGCTGCCGGCGGCGGGGAGGTCGCCGGGCGGCAGCTTCAGGTTCAGCGGCTTGCCGGCGGTCTGCGCCCACGCCGAGGTGGCCAGCAGGGCCGCCAACAGGGCAGGGAGGAAGCGTGGGATGTTCATGCGTGCTCCAGGTGGTCGTGCACGTTCAACGCGCGATGCCGCGTCGGCGTGCACATCTCCTTTGGAAAGGCCGGGCGGCGACAAGTTCCTGCCCGCGCCGCAAACCCTCCTGCGTACCGTGTCCTGTAGGAGCGCACCCTGTGCGCGATGCTCTTCGTTCCGTGATGAAGAGCATCGCGCACAGGGTGCGCTCCTACGGTTAGTTTGTTCAGCCGGTGGTCTCGATCCGCTCGACCCGGCGCAGGCCGCGCGGCAGCAGGCCGCCGCGGGTGGCGCGGTTGCCGCCGTACTCGACCAGGTCGGCCCACTTCAGGGTCAGCTTGCGCTGGCCGGCGTACAGGGTGACCTCGCCCTTGCCCTCGGCGACTACCGCCACGCCGGCCACGCGCTCCTCGCCGCTGGCGAGTTTCGCCTTGGGGATCTCGATCAGCTTGTTGCCCTTGCCCTTGTCCAGCTCGGGCAGCTCGGCCACCGAGAACATCAGCAGGTGGCCCTCGCTGCTGACCACCACGATGCGGTCGCGCGCCGGGTCGGCGCTGACCTGCGGCGCCAGCACGCGGGCGCCGTCGCCCAGCGTGATGACCTGCTTGCCAGCCTTGTTGCGCCCGGTGAGCGCCTCGAAGCGGGTGACGAAGCCGTAGCCGAAGTCGGTGGCGAGGATCAGCCGGGTGTCGTTGTCGCCGGCGACCACCGCGTCGAAGCTGGCGCCTGCGGCCGGGCTGAAGCGACCGGTCAGCGGCTCGCCGTTGCCACGCGCCGAGGGCAGGGTGTGTGCCGGCGTGGAATAGGCGCGGCCGGTGGAGTCGATGAAGGCCACCTGCTGGGTGGTGCGTGCCTTCACCGCGGCGAGCAGGCCGTCGCCCTCGCGGTAGTTGAGCGCGTCGGCGTCGATGTCGTGGCCCTTCGCCGCGCGCGCCCAGCCCTTCTGCGAGAGCACCACGGTAACCGGCTCGCTGCTCACCAGCGCGCTCTCGTCCAGCGCCTGCGCAGCCTGGCGCTCGACCAGCGGCGAGCGGCGCGCGTCGCCGAATTTTTCGGCATCGGCGCGCAGTTCGTCCTTGATCAGGCCCTTCAGCTTGGCCGGCGACTTCAGCAGCACGTTGATGCGCGCGCGCTCCTCCTCCAGCTGGTCGCGCTCGGCGTTGATCTTCATCTCCTCGAGGCGGGCCAGCTGGCGCAGGCGGGTCTCCAGAATGTAGTCGGTCTGCTCCTCGCTGAGGCGGAAGCGCGCCATCAGCACCGGCTTGGGCTCGTCCTCGCTGCGCACGATGCGGATCACTTCGTCGAGGTTGAGGTAGGCGATGCGCAGGCCTTCCAGCAGGTGCAGGCGGCGCTCGACCTTGGCCAGGCGATGGTCGAGCCGGCGGGTGACCGTGCTGGTGCGGAAGCTCAGCCACTCGGCGAGGATCTTCTTGAGATCCTTCACCTGCGGCCGGCCGTCGAGGCCGATCATGTTGAGGTTGACGCGGAAGCTCTTTTCCAGGTCGGTGGTGGCGAACAGGTGCTGCATGGTCTCGTCCGCGTCGACGCGGTTCGAGCGCGGCACGATCACCAGCCGGATTGGATTCTCGTGGTCGGACTCGTCGCGCAGGTCCTCGATCATCGGCAGCTTCTTCGCGCGCATCTGCGCGGCGATCTGCTCGAGGATCTTCGACGGGCTGACCTGGTGCGGCAGCGCGGTGATCACGATGTTGCCTTCCTCGCGCTGGTACACCGCGCGGGCGCGCACCGAACCGCCGCCGGTCTGGTACATCGCCAGCAGGTCGGCGCGCGGGGTGATGATCTCCGCCGCGGTCGGGTAATCCGGTCCGCGCACGTGCTCGCACAGGTCGGCGACGGTGGCGTCCGGGTCATCCAGCAGACGGATGCACGCGGTGACCAGCTCGCGCAGGTTGTGCGGCGGGATGTCGGTGGCCATGCCCACGGCGATGCCCATCGAGCCGTTCAGCAGCACGTGCGGCACGCGCGAAGGCAGCCAGCTCGGCTCGTCCATGGTGCCGTCGAAGTTCGGCACCCAGTCCACCGTGCCCTGGGCCAGCTCGCCCAGCAGCGCCTCGGCGATCGGGCTGAGCTTGGATTCGGTGTAGCGCATCGCGGCGAAGCTCTTCGGGTCGTCGGGCGAGCCGAAGTTGCCCTGGCCGTCGACCAGCGGGTAGCGGTACGAGAACGGCTGCGCCATCAGCACCATCGCCTCGTAGCACGACGAATCGCCGTGCGGATGGAACTTGCCGATCACGTCGCCGATGGTGCGCGCCGACTTCTTCGGCTTCGCGGTGGCGGCCAACCCCAGCTCGCTCATCGCGTAGATGATGCGCCGCTGCACCGGCTTCAGGCCGTCGCCCACGAACGGCAGCGCGCGGTCCAGCACCACATACATCGAGTAGTCGAGATAGGCCCGCTCGGCGTATTCCTTCAGCGGGATCTGTTCGTAATTGGCTTGCAGGTTCATGGGGAGACGTCTGATGAGTTGCGCGCAGAGCGCGGATAGCCGGTCGATGGTGCCAGAACGTGCCGGCGCGGGACAGCTTGCGGGCACGCCGCCGTTGTGCCGCCACGCCGGCGGCGGCTCATCGGCTGTTGCTGTTGGCGACGGGTAGCGGCGGGGCGCGCAGCGGTACCGGCGTGGATTGCACGATCGAGGTGGTGGTCTGGCCGTAGCGTAGGAAGCGGTCGAGAATCAGATCCAGGTTCTCCAGCGCATCCAGGTGCACTTTCATGATGAAGCAGTCCTCGCCGGTGACGCGGTGGCACTCGACGACCTGCGGCATCTTCTGCGCGAGCTCGGCGACCTTCGGCAGCTGTCCGGGTGTGGGTCGCACGCGCACGTATGCCGTGATCGGCCAGCCGAGCGCTTTCGGATCCAGGTCGAGCCGATAGCCGCGGATCACCCCGGTTTCCTCCAGTCGGCTCAGGCGTTCCTTCACCGCCGGCGCGGACATGCCGATGCTGGCGGCCAGCTTGGTGACGGGCTGGCGAGGGTCCTCCTGCAGCGCCTGCAGCAGGGCGACATTGCGGGGGTCGGATATGAGATTTGAAATCTGAGGCATCTTGGTTATTCAACCTGCAATAAGCGAAATATTGACCGTTGAATCCTTTCTTTCAGCATGGATCATGCGCCGATACTTTGTAAAAGTGGAGCCATGAATGACGAGCACAATACCCCGACTTTCCGCCGGCTGGTGCCGACCCGAGCCGCGCTTGGCGACCGGCTGCCGCCGCACCTGTACTTCATCGTCAGCGCGGTCTTTCATTACCTCGGCCCGGCTTTCGCCGTGTTGCTGTTTGCTCGCGTCGAGCCACTCGGCGTCGCTTGGTTGCGGATCGCCAGCGCCGCGTTGATCTTCGCCGTGTGGCGAAGGCCGTGGCGTTATTTCCTGCAGCAGGGAGCCGCAGCGCGATGGAACATCGTGGGACTGGGCGTGGTGCTCGGCTGTATGAACATCTGTTTCTATCTGGCGATTGATCGCTTGCCGCTCGGCACGGTGGGCGCGATTGAATTCCTTGGTCCGATCGCGCTGGCGCTGGCCGGTACGCGCACCCAGCGCAACGTAGTGGCGCTGGCCGTCGCGGTCGCTGGTGTGTGGATGCTGACCCACGTGCGCATCGTCGGTGAGGCGATGGGTTTTGTCTACGCCTTCGCCAACTGCGCACTGTTCATGCTGTACATCGTGCTCGGACATCGTGCCGCGAAGGATGGTGGCGGCGAAGGTATCGATCGCCTCGCCGCGGCGATGCTGGTGGCCTTGCTGCTGGTGATGCCGTTCGGCCTGCACGATGCGGTGGTGGCACTGGTCAGTCCTGCGCTGCTTGCGGCGGGTATCGGCATCGGCATTTCATCGTCGGTGATTCCCTATGTCTGCGACCAGCTCGCGATGGCGCGACTGCCGCGCGCCACCTTCGCGTTGCTGCTTGCGCTGTTGCCCGCCACGGCCAGCGTGATCGGTATCGTGGTGCTGCATCAGATGCCGAGCCCGATCGAGATGACCGGCATCGCGTTGGTCATCGTCGGGGTCAACCTGCACCGGGTCAGCCGTCGGTGAGTACCGTACATAACTGAGAAACCACCAGGAGGATTCGCGATGGACTACATCAATCTGGGCAAGTCGGGCCTCAAGGTCTCGCGCATCTGCCTCGGATGCATGAGCTATTCGGTAACACCCACCAAAGAGAGGCCATGGACTCTGGACGAGGAGCACGGCCGGCCGTTTATCCGGCGTGCGCTCGAGCTAGGCATCAATTATTTCGATACGGCAAACATGTACTCCAAGGGCGACAGCGAGCTGGTGCTGGGGCGCGCGCTGCGCGATTTCGCCCGACGCGAGGAGGTGGTCATCGCCACCAAGGTGTTCTATCCGATGCGCGGTGACGCGAATGGCGGCGGCCTGTCGCGCAAGGCGATCATGACCGAGATCGACGCCAGCCTGCGCCGGCTCGGTACCGATTACGTCGACCTATACCAGATCCATCGCTGGGACGACGTCACGCCGATCGAGGAGACGCTGGAGGCGCTGCATGACGTGGTGAAGGCTGGCAAGGCGCGCTACCTCGGCGCCTCGTCAATGATGGCGTGGCAGTTCGCCAAGGCGCTGTACACCGCCGACCTGCACGGCTGGACGCGTTTCGTCTCGATGCAGCCGCACTGCAACCTGCTGTACCGCGAGGAAGAGCGCGAGATGCTGGCGCTGTGCGCTGACCAGGGCATCGGCGTGGTGCCGTGGAGCCCGCTGGCGCGCGGTCGGCTGGCACGGGCGTGGGAGGACGCGCCGAGCACCGCGCGCGGCGGCTCCGATCCGTGGGGTGATGGTGTGTATGCCGCGAGCAAGGCGGCGGATAAGGCCGTGGTGGATCGCGTCGGCGAGGTCGCCGCGCGGCTCGGCGTACCGCGCGCGCAGGTGGCGTTGGCGTGGTTGCTACACCAGTCCGCGGTCACCGCGCCGATCGTTGGCGCGACCAAGCCCCACCATTTGGAAGAAGCGGTGGCGGCGTTGTCGGTCAGTTTGCCGCCGGCGGAAATCGCCGCGCTCGAGGCGCCATACGTACCGCATGCCGTCGCGGGCATCGACTGATCAGGGCAGGCGTTCGACCGGTACGCCCAGCGATTCCAGTCGCGCCTGCACGCTGTCCGGCCCTGCCAGATGCGCCGCGCCGACGGCGATGAAGACAGTACCAGGTTGTTGCAGCATCGCGGCGATCTTGGCCGCCCAGACCTGATTGCGCTGCACCAGCAGCCGTTGGTAGAGCTTCGGCTCGCGCTGGCGCATGTCATCGTTGCCGATGCGGGCGATGGCGTTCACGTCGCCGGCCTTCCAGGCGTCGATCAGTTCGGTGAGTTTGGCCGAGTCGTCCGCAGCCTCGCGCATGGTCGAGCGCAGGAAGTCCAGCTCCACGGCGCGCGGCATGTCGGCGAGCAGGCGAATCTGCTGCTCGGCGGTTTCCAGCCCCAGCACCGGCTTGCCGACGGCGGACACCTGCGCCTTCAGCTGCTTGTCCACGCCATGCGCCGGATCGAGTCCGGCCTTCAGCAGCGGCGATACGGTGAGCGTCAGCGCGGCCAGCCACGGACGCATCATGTCCAGCGTCTGCATGCCGCCGGGTACGCCGGCCTTGTTCGCGAGGATGCGCAGCCGCTGCGCATCCGCCTCGCCGAGCTGGGTCGACAGCGGGTGCGCCGGGTCCATGCCGTGGCGCAGCACCAGCGCGGCCATGTTCGCCGCATCGTCGTCGACCAGCTCGATGTACAGCGTCTGGCTGTCCGAGAGCGCGCGGTCCAGCGCCGGGTAATGCCAGCTGGCGTCGTTCGGCAGCAGGTGCACGGTGCCGAACAGGTAGATCGTGGTGTCGGCGTCCTTCACCACCCACAACGCGGGATGGGCGACGGCCGCCGGCGGCAGCAGCAGGAACAGGCAGGTGGCGATGCGGGCGAGCAGGCGTCTCATGCCGGCGAGTGTTGCGGCAAGCGCGTGGCAGTGCAATCCGCTTGGTTCGAACGGAGCCGGCCCTTTGCCCCGGAGGGTGGAAAGGGCCCGCTGCCGGCGCCGTGCTGTCCGCAGGGTTTATGTCGGGGTTTCGTTGGCCAGCGCGAACGCGGTGGCGCGCGTCGGATCGAGCGGCCGCACCTCGCAGGCCAGGCCATGGGCCAGGCATGGGTTTTCCGCCGCGATGCGCGCCGCTTCCTCCAGGCTGTTCGCGCGGATGAACCAGTAGCCGCCGACCACTTCCTTGGTTTCCGCAAACGGGCCGTCCGTGGTCGCTTGCCGCGATACCACCTTGCCCTCGCGCGCCAGCCGATGCCCGGGCCCGATCCTGCCCTCGCCCACCAGCCGGTCGTACCATGCGTAGAACCGGTCGATCGCGTGCTGGATATCTTCGCGCGAGGCGTCCTTGTCCCATTGGCCGCGGGAGAGGATGAGGTATTCGGAAAGTGGGTTTTCTTTCTGATTCATGGTTCGCTTCCGTTGGATTTGCGTCGTGTTGGCGGATACGCTGCCGCAAAAACCGGGCTCCAGCGAGCAGCGGTTTCAGCGCGGCGCGCGGTAGCCGCCGGGCACGCCGCGCGGGCTCAGGGTGAGCTGCCACAACTGGTCGCGGCGGCTGCGGAACACCGCGGCGGAGACGGCGAGGTAGTAGCGCCACATGCGGCGGAAGCGTTCGTCGTAGCTGGCCGGCAGGCTGGGCCATGCCGCTTCGACGTTGGCGCGCCAGGCGGTCAGGGTGCGGTCGTAGTCGGTGCCGAAGTTGTGCCAGTCCTCGACCACGAAAAGGTCCTCCAGCGCGGCGGCGACCTGGCTGGCGGCGGGGATCATCGAGTTCGGGAAGATGTACTTCTCGATCCACGGATCGGGCTGCGCCGGTGCGCCGTTGCTGCCGATGCAGTGCAGCAGCGAGAGGCCGTTGTCCTTCAGGCAGCGGCGCACGGTCTCGAAGTAGGTGCGGTAGTTCTTGCCGCCGACGTGCTCGAACATGCCGATCGAATACACCGCGTCGAACCGTTCGTCGACCTCGCGGTAGTCCTGCAGGCGGATCTCGATCGGCAGGCCGGCGCACAGCTCGCGCGCGTAATCGGCCTGCTGCTGCGACACGGTGATGCCGACGCCCTCGACGCCGTAGCGTTCGGCCGCGTACTTCAGCGCCTCGCCCCAGCCGCAGCCGATGTCCAGCACGCGCTGGCCGGTCTTCAGCTGCAGCTTGCGGCAGATCAGGTCGAGCTTGGCCGCCTGCGCGTCGTCGAGGTTGCTGGCCTTGGCCCAGTAGCCGCAGGAATACACCAGGCGCTTGCCCAGCATGGCGTGGAACAGGTCGTTGCCGAGGTCGTAGTGGGCCTTGCCGATCTCGAACGCGCGCTCGCCGCGCTGCAGGTTGATGAAGCGCGCCTTGAGGTGGGCGAGCAGGGTGTCGAGCGTCTTCAGTTCCTGGTCCAGCCCGGCCGTGAGCAGGCGGGTGCACATCGCGGGCAGGTCGTCGGCGTCCCACCAGCCGTCCATGTAGGCCTCGCCCAGGCCCAGCGAGCCGTGCGCGAACACGCGCGCATACAGGCGCTCGTCGTGCACGCGCAGGTCGGTCGGGGCATCGCCGTCGATGCGGATGCCGGCTTGTTCGAGCAGTTCGCTGGCACGGTTCTTCAGGTCGTCCTGGCTCATGCGCGCCTCGTCATGGATTGATCCGTGGTCAGTGTCCGCCCAGTACCGCAAAGCTTGCCGGCGAGTATGCATACGTCGCGTCGACGCCGGCGCTGCGCACCAGCTGCAGCAGCACGTCGGCCTGTTCCTCGCGCAGCAGGAACTCGACCCTGACCGGCAGGTCGTCGGCCAGCTCGAAGAATTGCTCCTCGTGCAGCACGCCGTGCCGGCCGAAGCCGGCGATCGCGCGGAACACCGAGCCGCCGCCCAGGCCATGCGCCCTGGCCTGTTCCAGCAGCCATTCGGACAGCAGCATGCCGTCGTGCTTCGCGCGCGAGTGGCAGTAGAAGTACAGGTGCACGCCGTGCTGCAGGATTTCCTGGTTCATGCGGTGCTCCCCGTTCAGTGGCGCAAGAGACTGCGGGTGAGGGCGATGCCGAGCACGGTCATCGCCAGCGAGCCGGCCACGTGCACGGCCACGTGGCCGCTGAACCACAGGTATTGCTGGCGCAGCAGCAAGGTGGCCGACTCGGCCGAGAAGGTGGAGAACGTGGTCAGCCCGCCGAGGAAGCCGGTGAACACGAACAGCCGCAGCGCCGGCGACAGCGCCTGGAAGTGGTCGAACAGGCCCATCACGCAGCCCATCAGCAGGCCGCCGACGAGGTTCGCCGCCAGCGTGCCCAGCGGCAGGGTGGGGAATACGGGGTTGAGCAGCACGCCCAGTCCCCAGCGTAGCCAGCAGCCCAGGGCGCCGCCGATGCCGATTGCCACAAATCCGTTCAAGCCCACGTGCGTGCCTCCCGACAGTGAAAGTGTCCGGCTGCCGCGGCGGCAGGCATGCCTGCGCCGCCGGGAACCGGAGGTGCAGGCATCATCAGCTTCAACGCGGGATCACGAGTAGCGGTTTGTCCCGGCGCATCCGAAGGTACCGGAACGGGAGGCATGCCATCTCCGAGCGGCCATCCTAATGGATCGGCCTGGTCGATCGTCAAGCGCGGCCATGCGTGGCGGCCCTATACTGCGCGGTCCCCTCGCAGCAACCGTGCCGCCATGAACCCAGCCCATCGTCCCGTGCGCCGCAGCCTGCCGTGGCTGCTGGCCGCGCTGTCGATGATCGGGCCGTTCTCGATCGATGCGGTGTTCCCGGCGTTCCCGCTGGTCGGCGCGCGCTTCGGCGTGGACGCCGCAGCGCTGCAGCAGCTGATCAGCGTGTACCTGGTCACCTATGCCGCGATGAGCCTGTTCCACGGCGCGATCTCCGATGCGGTCGGGCGCAAGCCGGTGATCGTCGCCGGCATGCTGGTGTATGCGCTGGCGTCGGTGGGCGCGGCGCTGTCCACCTCGTTCGCGATGCTGCTGGCCTGCCGCGGCCTGCAGGGCATGTGCGCCGGCGCCGGGCTGGTGGTGGGGCGGGCGGTGATCCGCGACAGCCTCGAAGGGCCGGCCGCACAACGGCTGATGTCGCAGGTGATGATGATCTTCGGGGTGGCGCCGGTGATCGCGCCGATGGTCGGCGCCTTGCTGCTGTCGCTGGGCGGCTGGCACGGCATCTTCTGGCTGCTGGCCGGGTTCACCGTGCTGCTAGCGCTGGCCCTGCAGCTGTTCCTGGACGAGACCCATCCGCCGGCGCGTCGTACGCAATTTGCGCCGCGGCCGCTGCTGGCCGGCTACCTCTCGTTCGGCCGCGACCGGCCGTTCTGGCCGCTGCTGGTTTCCAGCTCGGTCAATTTCGCCGGGCTGTTCCTGTACATCGCCTCGGCGCCGCGCATCGTGCGCGAGCTGCTGCAGCTGTCGGCGCAGGGCTTTCCGTGGCTGTTCCTGCCGGTGGTCAGCGGCCTGATCGGCGGCGCCTGGCTGTCGGGGCGGATGGCGGAGCGGCACAGCGCGAAGTTCACGGTGAGCCTGGGCTACGCGGTGATGCTGCTGGCGTGCGCGGCGCACCTGCTGCTCGCGCTCCTGCTCCCCGCGCCGCGGCTGCCGTGGTCGATGCTGCCGCTGATCCTGCACGGCATCGGCGTGCAGCTGGCGTTCCCAACCCTCACGCTGCTGCTGCTGGATCGCTTCCCGCACCATCGCGGCGGGATTTCCTCGGTACAGGCGTTCGCCAGCCTGATGCTGTGCAGTTTCGTGGCCGGGGTGATGTCGCCGCTGCTGTCGGCAAGCATGCTGCACCTGGCGCTGGGCGCGTCGGCGTTGACCCTGGCCGGCGTGCTGGCGTGGTGGTGGTATCACTGCGTCACGCGCCGGCCGCTGGAGCGGCCGCTGGCCGACACCGGGACGGCGGCGATGCAGGCGGAGATCGCCGAACCGCGCTGAAAGGGGCGGGCCGGGTCAGGCAGGCGAGGGCGGCGCGGGCGCCGCGACGGGCAGCCCCGAGTCCGCCGATATCAGCACGGAGGCATCGGCCAGCGCCCGGACCAGCGGCGGCGAACGGTAGCTGCCGTCGGCGAGCCAGCGCTGCCACACCGAGGCGTCGATCTTCTCGTTGACGCCGGTGCCCAGCAGGCGGTCGAACGGCGGCTTGAACTCCTTGTAGATGCCGTCCATGAACTCCCTGTACGAATTGCGCGGCACGCCGCTGTCGGCGTCGGCCGCGGGCAGCAGCAGTTCGCTGCAGCCCAGGCCGGCGCCGATCGCCTTGTGCTGCAGCCACGCCAGCGGCAGGTCGGGCAGCGGGTCGGGCCGGCGGCCGGCGCCGTCGCGCTCGTTGCCGCCGCCGACGTCGGAGTGCGAGCCGATGAACCAGCGCTGCTCGATCTCGATCTGCTCGATCTTCTTCGAGGTCAGCGTCTCGCCGGGCTTCACCGTGTACGGGTTGCGCGTCCACACCGTGGGCGCGAAGTCGGCGCGGTGCTCGTCCAGCGCCAGCGCCTGGTAGGCGTATTTCACGATCTTGCTGAGTTCGGTGTCGTGGAACTGGTAGCGCTTGCGTGCATAGGGAAACCACGAGGCGGTGCCGGGGATGCCGAGCGAGCCGACGGTATCCCACACGCCGATGAAGTGGATGTCGATCACGACCGAATGGCTGGCGCGGAATGCCGCCGCGGCCGGGTCGTCGGGCTTGCTGCCGGTATCGCGGTAGAAATCGTAGGCGGCGGCGACGTCGGCCTTGGCCACGTTGCCGCGGGCGCTGCAGCGGAGCAGGCCGCACTTGCGGATCAGCCCGCCCAGGCTGCGCGCGGTATAGGCGCCGCGGCTGAAGCCGAACTGGTAGAGCAGGTCGCCGGGCTGCCAGGTCTCGCACAGCCAGCGGTAGCCATCGAGCACGTTGCCGGACAGGCCGTAGCCGAACGCGCCGCCGAGCAGGTGGGCCAGGCCGGGCTTCACGCCCACGCCGGGGATGTAGTTGACCAGCTGCGCGTTGCCGTCGTCGTCGCGCGGCGCCACCAGCCGGCGCAGGCGTTCCACGTTGGTGTTCGATTCGGGCTTGTTCCAGGTGCCGTCGAACAGCAGCACGAGCCTGCGCGTGGCCATGGCGCCCTCCGTCGTCCGTTCGTCCGCACCGACTCTAGGCCGTGCGGCCGCGCACGGCCAGTGCCGCGCGAACGGCATCGGCGGCAACCGTGACCGGAGCGGCGGTATCCCTACAGGGTGGGCGAGTCGTCGTGCAGCATCGCCCGGCGCACGATGCTGATCGGCGCGAAACCCTGCTGCATGAAGCCGTCGTGGAACGCCGTCAGGTTGAAGTCCTTGCCCTGCCGCGCCTCGAGGTCGGCGCGCAGCTTCAGGATCTGCAGCTTGCCCAGCGTGTAGTACAGGTAGGTGGGGTCGGCCGTGCCGCGCCTGGTCTCGACCTCGCCGACCGCGCGCGACTGGTAACCCTCGTTGACGAAGAAGTCGATCGCCTGGTCCATCGTCATCTGGCCGGTGTGCAGCTTGATGCCGACCACGAAGCGCGCGTTGCGCAGCAGGGCATCCTGCAGCTGGCCGAGCCGCAGCAGCAGCTGCTGGCGCCGGTCGTGCGGGAACTCGAATTGCGCCAGCCCCTCGTCCAGCATCATCTGCTCGCAGTAGTGCGCCCAGCCCTCGACGTTGGTGTTGGCGCCGAGCAGCTTGCGCACGCGGTCATCGAGGCGCTGCATCCACAGGAACTGGATGTAGTGGCCGGGATAGGCCTCGTGGGTGGCGACGGAGCTGATCACCGGGTAGTTGAACTGCGCCATGAACTCCTGCGTGCGCTGGCTGCTCCAGCCGGGCTCGGGCAGGGTGACGTTGAAGTAGGCCTCCTTGGCGACGGTCTCGTACGGCCCGGGCGTGTCCATCGAGGCGAACGTGGTGGCACGCATGAACGGCGGGGTTTCCTCCACGATCGGCCGCACGTCCGAGGGAATCGTGATGATCCGCTTCTGCCGGATGAAGGCGGTCAGGTGGTCGAAGGTGGCTCGGAAGCTGTCGAGGAGCTTGTCCGGGGGCGGGTAGTCGGAGCCGAGTTCGGCGAGCACCTGGCGCGGAGTCTTGGCCGGGTCGAGCTGGTGGGCCACCTCGGCGAAGCGGCGCTGGTTCCGGCGTAGGTCGGCCATGTCGATGGCGAGCAGCCGGTCCAGCGGCAGGCTGACCATCTCGTCGTACTTCAGCTTGTCGCGGAACGCGGCGGCGCCGATGCGGAAGTCGCCGTGCGCGCCCGGCAGCACGTCGCTCTTCAGCCATGCCTGGTAATCCTCGAGCGCCTTGATCACGGCGGCGTTGCTGGCGGCGAGCTGCCGCTTCAGCTCGGCGTCGGTGACCGTGGCGAAGGCCGCCGGCACGTCGCTCCGGAAGAACTGCACCAGTCCGGGCAGCTGCTCCAGCGCGATCTGCACGTAGACCTTCGGCGGGTTGTCGAGATTCCGGCGCGCCGCGTCGAGCGCCGCCGGCATCAGCCGCTCGCGCGCGATCAGTGCGCGCAGGCGGGTTCCCGGCGGGGCGAACTTGCGCTCCATTAGGGTGAACGCGCTGCTGGTGATGCCGCTGGAATAGATGTCCGGGTTTTTCTGCCACGGACGGATCGTCTCCAGCGTCAGCAGGGTGCTGCGGATGTTGTTCAGCAGCAGCTCGCGGTCCCCGCGCGTGCGTTCGCCCAGCGGCGCGGGATCGACTGCCGCCACGCGCCGCTCCCATTGCCTGAGCGCCTTGACGTTGGCCTCGATGTCAGCGCGCGAGTAGCCCTCGAGCTTGTCGTCGTAGGCGTGGATGCCGTCGATGGTGGCAGTGGAGGGGTTGGCCGGGAAGTAGTAGCTGTCGAAGTAGCCGTCGGCCAGGTGCATGAAGGCCTGGTCCGCGGCGGCGCTGTCGGCGGCGGCCGCCGTGGCGCTGCCCAGCGTCAGTGCGGCGACGAGGCCGATCAGGATACGCGCGGTTCTGGCCATGATTGTTCTCTGTCGGGGATGTGTCGCGGGCCCGGCGGCGCCGGCGTTGGAGGCGGTCATTCTTCTGTGGTTTTCACATGGAGCGCAAGCGGCGTACGCTTCGTGTTTCGCCGCCGTCGGCGGGCCAGGGCCGGAAGGATGGACAAGCAGGTGCAGGTCGACCGGGCGCAGGCGCTGCGCAGGATGCACGATCGCTCGACGATCCTGCTGTTGCCGAACGCCTGGGATGCAGGCAGTGCGCGGCTGTTCGCGCGCCGCGGGTTTGCCGCGATCGCCACCACCAGCGCCGGCATGGCCTGGTCGCTCGGTTATGCCGATGGCGAACGGGCGCCGCTGGCCGAGGTGCTGGCGGCGATCGCGCGGATGACGCGGGTGGTCGACCTGCCGGTGACGGCGGACATCGAGACCGGCTATGGCGAGACGCCGGCGCAGGTGGCCGCCACCGTGCGTGCGGTGATCGCGGCCGGCGCCGTCGGCGTCAATATCGAGGACGGCGCGCCGGGCCACGGCGCGTTGCGGCCCCCGGCCGTCGCTGCCGCGCGGGTGCGGGCGGCACGCGAGGCGGCGGATGCCGCCGGCGTGCCGATCGTGATCAACGCGCGGGTGGACAACTGGATGCAGCACGAGGAAGGCGCCGCCGCGCCGCGCCTGGCCGACGCGGTGCAGCGCGCAAAGGCGTACCTGGCCGCGGGCGCGGATTGCATCTACCCGATCGGACTTGCCGATGGCGCCACGCTGGCGGCGCTGGTGCAGGCGATCGACGCGCCGGTCAACGTGGCCGCCGGCCCCGGCGTGCCGGGCCTGGCCGAGCTTGCGCGGCTCGGCGTCGCCCGCGTCAGCACGGCCACGCGTTTCGCCACGCTGGCGCTGGCGGCGGTCGACCGGGCGGCGGTCGCCATGCAGGAAAGCGGCCGCTTCGACGGCCTGGCAGCGGGTTTCGCCTACGCGGACGCGCAGCGGCTGTTCGAGCCGGCCTGAGCGATGCATGCAGTTTGTCACCGAGGAGTCTGCAATGAGCAAGCGTATCGATTATCGCAAGGCGGCACCCAATGGCCTGAAGGCCATGCTGGGCCTGGAAACGTACGTGCACGGCTCGGGCCTGGAGCATTCGCTGATCGAGCTGGTGAAGATGCGCGTGTCGCAGATCAACGGTTGCGCGTACTGCCTGGACATGCACAGCAAGGACGCGCGCGCCGCCGGCGAGACCGAGCAGCGCCTGCACGTATTGGCGGCGTGGCGCGAGGCGCCGTTCTACTCGGCGCGCGAGCGTGCCGCGCTGGCCTGGGCCGAGGCGGTCACCCTGGTGTCCGCGAACGAGTTGCCCGATGCGCTGTACGACGAGGTGCGCGCGCATTTCGACGACAAGGCGATGGTCGACCTCACCCTGGCCATCATCACGATCAACGGCTGGAATCGCCTGGCGATCGGTTTCCGCGCGGACGTGGGCAGCTACCGGCCGAAATCCGCGGGCTGAGTGCCGGCGCGGGACTTCGCGCCGCTGGAGCTGAATGCCGGCGGCGCGTTCACGCGGCGGCGATGCGGCCTTGGCGATGGCTGGACCACGTGGTTGCCAAGGTGGGGCCTCGTTTCCGCCGGAGAGTCGCCATGCCATACCGCACCATCAGCGAACTGCCCGACAGCGTCCGCAGGCCACCTGCCGCAGCATGCGCAGGAGATCTACAAGGAAGCGTTCAACAACGCCTGGAAGGAGTACGCCGACCGCCACCAGCGCCGCGGCGAGGAGTCGCACGAGGAGGTTGCGCACAAGGTGGCCTGGGCGGCGGTGAGGAAGAAGTACAGCAAGGGCGGAGACGGCGACTGGCGCGCGAAGCAGCCGGAATCGGGAGCCGTCAGGACGCAGCGTGAGGTAGGCCGCGCGCCTTGAGGAAAGCCCGGGCGTTCTCCGCGTCCTGCTCGAACCACGCGCGGGCCGAGCCGAGCCGGAACGTGTAGCCCCAGGCATCCATGTCGGCCATCAGCCGTGCGCTGCCGACACCGGGCAGTTCGTCGGCCAGCACGATCTGCAGGCAGCAGGTGGCGTCCTCTTCCTCGATCGAGTCGGTGGCGTCGGTATGGACGTCTGGACGTCTTTCCGGCGGCAGCACGATCAGGTGGCCGGCCTCGTGCAGCAGCGAGTGCACCGGGGTGTCGTCGCGGGCGTAGACGGTGGTGCCGATGATGCCGGCTTCCTGATCGCCCCAGAAGCTGCCGGGAATCGGCTCGCCGGCGGGCACGCGCCGGAGCTGCAGGCCGAAGCGGGCGAGCAGGGCGGCGGGTGCCTCGAATCCGATCTGGCCCACGCGCAGCACGGTGCTGGCCGGGTCGCCGGAGGCAGGAGGGATGTCGGGGTGCATGGGCGTGCGCGGCGGGCGCAGGTGGTTTCAGTGGTAAAGGAGGCCGGGCGACGCCAGGCCGCCCGCCCGAAAACGACCGGAAGCGCGGGGCTCAGCCGGTCTTGGCTTCGCCCTTGGTTTCGCTCTTGGCGGGCTGCTTGCCTTCCGGCAGGGTGACCGATAGCTCGAGGATTTCGTGGCCGCTATCGCGCTCGAAGTTGATGCTGATCGCGTCGAGGTCGACGTGAACGTATTTCTTGATCACTTCGAGCAGTTCGTTGCGCATCATCGGCAGGTAGTCCGGCGCGCCGCGAGTGGAGCGCTCCTGGGCCACGATGATGCGCAGGCGTTCCCGTGCCACCGTGGCGGTGGCCTCGGGCTTGCGCTTCAGGAAATCAAGGATACCCATCGCGATCAACCTCCGAACACGCGCTGCAGGAAGCCCTTCTTGGGCACGTCGATGAAGCGCAGGGGGCGCTCTTCGCCGAGGATGCGGGCCACGGTGTCGCTGTAGGCCTGGCCGGCCTGTGACGTGGCATCGACGATCACCGGGATGCCGTTGTTGGAAGCGGTCAGCACGTTCTCCGACTCGGGGATCACGCCGACCACCTCGATGCCGAGGATCTCCTCGACGTCCTTCACGCTGAGCATCTCGCCGATCGCCACGCGCGCCGGGTTGTAGCGGGTCAGCAGCAGGTGCTGGGTGACCGGGCTCTCATCCTTCTCCGCGCGCCGGGTCTTGCTGGCGAGCAGGCCGAGGATGCGGTCGGAGTCGCGCACCGAGGAAACCTCGGGATTGACCACCACCACCGCGTGGTCGGCGAAGTACATCGCCAGGTGGGCGCCCTTCTCGATGCCGGCCGGGGAGTCGCAGACGACGTAGTCGAAGCCGTCCTCGGACAGGCCGTCGAGCACCTTCTCGACGCCTTCCTGGGTCAGCGCGTCCTTGTCGCGGGTCTGGCTGGCGGCCAGCACGAACAGGTTGTCGTGGCGCTTGTCCTTGATCAGCGCCTGCTTCAGCGTGGCTTCGCCGTGCACGACGTTGACGAAGTCGTACACCACGCGCCGCTCGCAGCCCATGATCAGGTCGAGGTTGCGCAGGCCGACGTCGAAGTCGATCACGGCGACCTTCTTGCCGGCCATGGCCAGACCGGTGGCGAGGGAGGCGCTGGTCGTCGTCTTGCCGACGCCGCCTTTGCCGGAGGTGACAACGATAATCTCAGCAGTCAAGGGCCCATCTCCGCATGATTGTTCTTGTTGTAGGTGGTTACAGCCTGGCGATCAACAGCTTGTCGCCTTCGAGCCAGCATTGCACGGACCGGCCCTCGAGGTCGCGGGGGATCTGTTCGAATACCCGGTATTGCCCGGCGATCGCCACCAGTTCGGCACGGAAGTCGGAGACGAAGATGCGCGCCTTGCCGTCGCCCTGCGCGCCGGCCATGGCGCGGCCGCGCAGGCCGCCGTAGATGTGGATGTTGCCGTCGGCGATCACCTCGGCGCCGTTGGCGACGGCGCCGGTGACGATCAGGTCGCGGTCGCGCGCATAGACCTGCTGGCCCGAGCGCACCGAACCGGCATGGTGCAGGGCGCCCTGCATGCTGCCGGGCGGCGGCGCGGACAGGATCGGCTCGCGCTGCACCGCCGGGGCGGGCTCGGCGCGCGGGGCGGGTTCGGCGGCGAGCGGGCCGCTCTGGGCCGGCTCATAGGCGGCACGGAACTTGGCGATCAGCGGCAGGCCCATGCGCCTGGCCAGCGCCTCGGTCTCGCTGGTGCCGTAGGCCAGGCCCACCGGCAGCATGCCGGCGCTGCGCACCGCCTCAAGCAGCGCGTCGACGGCGCCGTCGTCGGGCAGGTTGAGCAGATGGCTCAGGTCCAGCACCACCGCGGCGCGGGCGAACATCTGCGGGGCGGCGCGCACACGGCGCTCGAGTTCGTCGCACAACGCGGCGGCGTCGACCCGGCGCACGCGCACGCAGGCAATGCCGACCTGGCCGAAGCGCAGGTCGCAGGCGTCGGCGACATCTGTTGCAGAGCCTGCTTTCATATTCCAAGTGCCTCGCGCCGTGAGCTGTTTGCCCGCAGGGCAAGAAAGAGCGAAGGAGTGTATGCCGATACACGACTGAGTGATGACGCGGCCATGCGGGCAAACAGACCCTGCCCTTCGGGTTGCGTCTGAGCGGCCGCCATGCGGCAGCGCGCGGCTTGACCTGACGGCCAGTCAGGCGCTGCGCCGCGCACTACCACCTGGCGGCCGCTCAGACGCAACGCGAGGTACTTGGAATATGAAAGCAGGCTCTCATTCATGGGCGCCGCTCTCCGGCGAGGCGGCGCGGGGTGGAGTCATGCAGGAAAGGGCGTTCGCGCTCGGCCAGCCAGGGCACGTCGGGCAGGCCGCCGTGCTCGAGCCAGGTATCGCGCACGTAGGCGTAGCTGGGCAGGTCGCGGGCCAGCAGGCTGACCTGCGGGCCGGCTTCGCCCATCCGCTGCTGGCCGACTTCCTGGAAGCCATAGGTGCCGTGGAACAACACCACCACGTCGTCGCGCGGCTCCAGGAATACCTCGCAGGTCAGCAGCGGCACGCGCACCTCGGCGTAGCTGTGCACGTCGCAGTAGAAGATGCGGCCCAGGCCGTGGCGGCGGTAGGCGTTCGCGATCGCGATGCGGTCGATGTAGACGAACTGCGGGTAGTGTTCGGCGAACCAGCGGTAGTTCGGGCTGTCGTAATCGCCGCCCTCGCGCAGCGCGATCAGGAACCCGGCCAGGTGGCCGTCGATCTCGGCCACGCGGAAATACTCGGCGTGCTCGTAGAAGTAGCGCAACTGGGCGGTATCGAGGGCGAGGATGGAGCGACCGGCGGCGTTGTTGAGCGCCAGTACGGCATCCAGGTCGTGCTCGCGCACGTCGCGGATGGCAAGGGCCATTCGTTGCTCCGCAATGGTGGAATCGGGACAAGGTCGACCGGCGGCCTCGCGCAATGGCCCATTATGACATGCGGCCGGGGGTCCTTACATCTCGCAAGGGCACATGTAAAAGCTTCGTAAAGCCGCGGGCGGCTCCGCGGCCATGACTTCCCGCGCATTGCGCGGAATGTGCGTTAAGCCAATGATGCCGCCATGCGCTGGCCTTTCTTCAACCACATCCGCCTGCTCCGCTACGCGGGCTTCTTCACCTACCTGTCGGTGGGCACGCCGCTGATCACCAACTGGGCCACCGAACGACTGAACCAGCTGCAGCGGCCGAACTTCTCGCTGCTGCTGTGGACGCTGTGCTACCTGATCTTCGGCCTGATGTACTGGCTGCTGACCAGCAACCTCGGCTCGCGCCGCTACCCGGTGCTGAAGCTGCTGGGGCTGGCCCTGATGACCGCGGCGGCGGTGGCGGTGGGCTGGTACAGCCACAGCGGCCTGTCGGCGATGCTGATGGTGGTCGCCTCGCTGGTGCTGCCGTGGCTGCTGCCGTTCTGGCTGGCGGTGTCCTGGCTGGTGCTGCAGCACCTGAGCCTGGTGGCGGTCTTCGCCACGTTCCCCGAGTACGACCACAGCGTCGCGCTGGGTTTCCTGCAGGCCAGCATCTACCTGGGCATCTCGGTGCTGGTGTTCATCACCTCGACCGTGGCCAGCCAGCAGGCCGAGCAGCGCGAGGTGCAGCGCCGGCTCAATGCCGAGTTGCGGGCCACCCGCGCGCTGCTGGCCGAATCCAGCCGGATCGCCGAGCGCATGCGCATCGCGCGCGACCTGCACGACCTGATCGGCCATCACCTGACCGCGTTGAGCCTGAACCTGGAAGTGGCCAGCCACCTCACCAACGAGGCGGCCGATGCGCACGTGCGCAAGGCACAGAGCACGGCCAAGCTGCTGCTGGCCGACGTGCGCGAGGTGGTCAGCGAGCTGCGCCAGGACGACGCGATCGACCTGACCCAGGCATTGCGCAGCCTCGCCGAAGGCGTGCCCGGCCTGAGCGTGCACGTGGTGATGCCGCCGCGTTTCAGCGTGGAGGACCCGCGCCGCGCGCAGGTGCTGCTGCGCTGCGCGCAGGAAATCATCACCAATACCGCCCGGCACGCCGGCGCGCGCAACCTGTGGCTCAACTTCGCCTACGCCGGGGACGACCTGATCGGCCTGCACGCGCGCGACGACGGCCGCGGCGCCGAGCAGGTCGAGCCGGGCAACGGGCTGGCCGGCATGCGCGAGCGGCTGGCCGAATTCGGCGGCAGCGTGACGCTGGACACCGGCCTGAGCCGGGGTTTCGCGCTGACCGTGCGGCTGCCGCTGGGCGAGCACGCCGCGCTGGCGCACGCGCCGACCCGGTTTGAGCCGCCGGCGCTGAATGTGTCGTAGTCTTGGCGGCCGCGCGGCGTGCGAAAATGCGCCGGCGTCGGCAGCGGCCCGGCCCGCCGGCTGTCAGCATCACTTCCTTAAGTCATGTTTGCCCGAGGATCCGCGATGATTTCCGTTTGTCTCGTCGACGACCAGAATCTGGTGCGCCAGGGCGTCCGCTCGCTGCTGGACCTGGCCGAGGACATCCGCGTGGTGGCCGAGTGCGCCGACGGCACCCAGGCGGTGGCCGACATCCCGCGGATCAAGCCCGATGTGGTGCTGCTGGATCTGCGCATGCCGAACATGAGCGGGCTGGAAGTGCTGCAGGCGCTGTCCGCCCGCAACGAGCTGCCGCCGACGATCATCCTGACCACCTTCGACGACGACCAGCTGGTGCTGCAGGGCCTCAAGGCCGGGGCGCGCGGCTACCTGCTGAAGGATGTCTCGCTGGAGCAGCTGGTCGAGGCCGTGCGCACGGTGGCCGGCGGCGGCTCGCTGGTGGCGCCGATGGTCACCCAGCGCCTGATGGCCGGGGTGGCGCGGATGCAGAACCAGTTCACCAGCCTGGAGCAGCCCGACCCGCTGACCGAGCGCGAGACCGAAATCCTGCGCCTGCTGTCCGGCGGCTACAGCAACAAGGAAATCGCCAACTCGCTGAAAGTCGCCGAGGGTACGGTGAAGAACCACGTCTCCAACATCCTCTCCAAGCTGGGCGTGCGCGACCGCACGCGCGCCGTGCTGAAGGCGCTGGAGATGGGCATCGTCTGAGCCGGCCGGGGGCCGCGTTCCGGCCATCCGCGGGCTTGCCGCGGCCCGTTTCGGGCCCTGCGAAGCCGTCGACGCGGGCCGATGGCGTTCCAGCCCGCGAGCAAGTAACATCCGTTGCTTCGGCGTTTGCCGACCCCCCGCCACGCCCCCCCGGACATTCCCCCGGCAGGCCTGTGTGGCGGCCGGGGCGACACTTCAGGTATGGCGTAAAGACGCTTCGGAGAACTCTGGAATGATGCGTGTCTTTGAATTTCTTGTTGCCCTGGTCATCGTTGCGTTGATCGGTGTCCTGGCAGCTGTGGTCATGCCCGGCAGCGGTCATGTGGAGCGCCAGTTGGTCATCGGCAAGGACATGCGCCAGGTCTATGACGTGCTCGACAACTACCGCCGGCTGCCGGATTACGCGGTGCTGCGCTCGCTCGACCCGAACGTCCAGTTCAGCTTCTCCGGCAAGTCCTACGGCCCCGGCGCCGAGGTCAGCTGGACCAGCTCCGACGCCAAGCTCGGCAACGGCGGCCTGACCATCGCCAGCGCCACGCCGGAGTTCGACAAGATCGACGGCAACACCAAGAGCGCCAGCATCGTCTGGAACCTGGACAACAACTGGCGCGGCCTGGACAAGCATTTCACGCTGGACCTGGATCGCCAGGGCAGCCGTGGACAGCTGACCCAGGTGACCTGGTCGTATGACGTCTCGTACGGCTGGAACCTGATCAACCGCTTCGCCAACCTGTACATCCACGGCGATCCCGACGCGTTCATCCAGTTCAGCCTGAACAACCTGCAGAACGTGCTGGCCGGCGTGCCGAACATCGACTACAGCCAGCTGGTCCCGTACATCGAGCAGACCCAGCCGACGCCGGTGCTGATGGTGTCCACCTCGATCGAGCGCAAGAACGGCATCGAGGCGGTCGACGACGCCGTCGCCAAGGCGAACACCGAGGTTCAGGCCGCCGCCAAGAAGCTGGGCGTGCACGTCACCGGCTCGCGGATCCTGATCACCACCAACTACGGCGACCAGACCTTCAGTTTCGACGTGGCGTATCCGATCGACTCCAGCACGCTGACCGTCAACGGCCAGGCTGTGCAGCTGACCGCGGCCGCTCCGCCGTCGCTCGACGCCGCCGCACCGGCCACCGCCGGCAGCACGGCTGCCGCGGACAGCAACGTCGCCGTCGGCAGCCGTGACCGCTATGGTCGCCTGGTGGTGGACGGCAACGTGCGCGCCACGCTGGCCTTCGGCGGCGCTGCGCTGAAGGGCATCTGGAACGGCACCTTCGCCGGCGTGCCGCAGACCCGCGACATGCTCAAGGCCTATGCGCAGACCCATGGCTACAAGTTCGACGACGTGGTCAACCGCCCGTACGACGTCGTCCTGACGCCGGAAGTGAAGGACGCCGGCGGCAACATCACCACCTATGCGAAGTACGCGGTGTACCTGCCGATCAGCAATGCGCCGGAAAAGACCCCCGAGCAGGAAGCCGGCCTGCAGCCGCCGAGCCTCGAGGGTGCGCCGGCAGCTGCGGCACCGGCTCCGGCCGGCAGCGCCGCGGCGCCGGCCAAGGCGGCCAGCGCCGGCAAGTAAGCCGGGCGCGGCGGTCGCACGACGAAAGGCCCTTCCGTCCAGGAAGGGCCTTTTCTTTTCGGGCGAGGCGCCCGGCACCGAACTTTGCCGGTGTCTTGCGGTACATTGCAGGGCGATCCGCGCCGCCACCCGCCGGACCCGTGCGTTCGACGCGACGCCCCGTCACAGCCCACCAGCGGACATGATCGAAACCGACCAGCTCACCCGACGCTATGGCAACCTGACCGCGGTGGACGCGCTGAGCATCCGCGTCGAGCCGGGCCAGGTGCTGGGGCTGCTCGGTCCCAACGGCGCCGGCAAGTCCACCGCGATGCGTATGATCGCCGGGTTCCTGGTGCCCACCTCGGGCACCGCGCGGGTATGCGGGCACGATGTCAGCCGCGAGCCGCTGCAGGCGAAGCGTGCGCTGGGCTACCTGCCCGAAGGCGCCCCCAGCTACGGCGAGATGACGGTGCGCGAGTTCCTGCAGTTCATCGTGCGCATGCGCGGGCTCAAGGCCGAGGCCGGTTACCGGCGCTACGACGCGGTGGTGCAGCAGCTGCAGCTGGAGGAAGTGCTGGGGCTGTGCATCGACACGCTGTCGAAGGGCCTGCGCCGGCGGGTCGGGCTGGCCCAGGCGATCCTGCACGATCCGCCGGTGCTGATGCTGGACGAGCCCACCGACGGCCTCGACCCGAACCAGAAGCACGCGGTGCGCCAGCTGATCGACGTGATGGCGCGCGACCGCACCATCCTGATCTCCACGCACCTGCTGGAGGAGGTGCATGCGCTGTGCAACCGGGTGGTGATCATCGCCCGCGGCAGGCTGCTGGCGGATGCCACTCCGGCCGAGCTGGAGGCGCGCTCGCGCTATCACGGCGCGGTGTCGTTCAGTGCACCGGGCAGCGGCATGTCGCAGGAGATGCTGGGCCGCCTGCCGCAGGTGGCGGCGATCGAGGTCGACCCGCTGGACGGCCGCATCACGGTGTTTCCGAAACCGGGCGCGCGGATCCTGGAGCCGGTCGAGAAGCTGCTGCGCGAGCAGGGCCTGGAGGTGTCGGAGATCCAGCTCGAGCGCGGCCGGCTTGACGAGGTGTTCCGCCAGATCACCACCGGCGGCGATGCCGCGGGAGGGCACGCATGAGTCCGCTCAACGCGGTGTTGCGGCGCGAGCTGCGCAGCTATTTCGTGACGCCGGTGGCGTACGTGTTCCTGGTGATCTTCCTGGTGCTGGCCGGCATCCTCACGTTCTACGCGGGCGACTTCTACGAGCGCGGCCAGGCCGACCTGCAGCCGTTCTTCACGATGCATCCGTGGCTGTACCTGATCCTGGTGCCGGCGATCACCATGCGCATGTGGGCGGAGGAGGCCAAGGGCGGCACGCTGGAGCTGCTGCTGACCCTGCCGCTGGCGTTGTGGCAGGCGATGCTCGGCAAGTTCCTCGCCGCGTGGCTGTTCATCGGGCTGGCGCTGGTGCTGACGTTCCCGATCTGGATCACGGTCAACTACCTGGGTTCGCCTGACAACGGCGTGATCCTGGCCGGCTACCTCGGCAGCTGGCTGATGGCCGGCAGCTTCATCGCGATCGGCGCCTGCCTGTCCGCGCTGACCCGCAGCCAGGTGGTGGCGTTCATCCTTACCGCGCTGGTGTGCGTGCTGCTGATCCTGGTCGGCCAGCCGCAGGTGCAGGATTTCTTCTCGGGCACCTTGCCGCGCAAGCTGATCAACGCGGTGGCGCACCTGTCCATGCTGCGGCACTTCGAGGCGATCGCGCGCGGCGTGCTGGACATCCGCGACCTGCTGTACTTCCTGCTCAGCACGCTCGGCTGGCTGGCTGCCGGCGTGCTGCTGCTCGACCTGAAACGGGCGCGCTGACCCGATGCCCCGTTCGCGCATGCGCCAGCTGTTCGCCACCCCGCTGCACCTGACCCGGCGCGGCCGGCTGTACGTCGCGCTGGCGCTGCTGGTGCTGGTGTTCGTGCCGCTGGTCCTGGCCAGCAGCCGCTGGCTGCACGGGTCGCGGATCGACCTCACCACCGACAAGCTGTACACGCTGACGCCGGGCACGCTGCACATCGTCGACACGCTGCAGCGGCCGCTGCGGTTGACCCTGTATTTTTCTGAGCACGCCACCCGCGACCTGCCGCAACTGCGCAGCTACGAGCAGCGCGTGCGCGAGATGCTGCAGGAGATGGTGGCGCGCTCGCACGGCCGCATCCGCCTGCAGATCATCGACCCGGTGCCGTATTCCGACGACGAGGCCAGCGCCGAAGGCAGCGGCCTGACCGCGGCCAACGGCGGCAGCAACGGCGAACGGGTGTTCTTCGGGCTGGCCGGCAGCGCGATGTCGGGCAGCGCCGACAGCAGCGAAGGCGGCGACGAGCGCGTGTCGGACAAGACGCTGGCGATCGCGTTCTTCGACCCGGCGCGCGAGGCCTTCCTCGAATACGACATCGCCCGGCTGCTGTACGAGCTGAACCAGGCCAGCAAGCCGGTGGTCGGCGTGATCAGCTCGCTGCCGGTCGACGGCAACCCGGTGCTCGGCGAGCAGCCGTGGGCGGTGCTGCAGCAACTGGGCCAGCTGTTCGACGTGAAGATGCTGGACCCGGCGAAACTGCGCACCGTCGACGACAATGTCAGGGTACTGCTGCTGATCCACCCCAAGCGGCTGCCGCCCGATGCGCAGTACGCGATCGACCAGTACGTGCTGCGTGGCGGCCACCTGGCGGTGTTCGTCGATCCCGACGCGGAACTCGACGCCTCGCCCTACGCGCCCGACAGCATCACGTTCCCGGACCACGCCTCCGACCTGCCGCGGCTGTTCAAGGCATGGGGCGTGGCATACGACCCGCACAAGATCGTGCTGGACCGAGCCCGCGCGCTGCAGATCGAACTGGCCGGCAACAGCCTCAACCACCCGGCCATGCTCGACCTCGGTACGCAGGAGCTCAATCGCAACGACGCGGTCACCGCCAGCCTGCAGCGGATCAACGTGTCCACCGCGGGCTACTTCGACCTGGTCGCGGATGCGCACGCGCGGCTGATCCCGCTGCTGCAGAGCAGCGCCGAGGCCGAGGTGGTGCCGACCCAGCGGGTGCTGGACGCGAGCAGCGATCCCAGCTCGCTGCTGCAGGGCTACAAGCCGGACAACGCCCACTACGTGCTGGCGGCGCGCCTGCGCGGCACGTTCGAGAGCGCGTTCCCCGAGCGCGCCGCCACGCCCGGCCATCGGGCCAGGTCGGCGCCGGACGCCGAGGTGATCCTGGTCGCCGACACCGACCTGCTCAGCGACCGGCTGTGGGTGGAGCCGCAGACCATCCTCGGCCAGACGATGATGCGGATCTTCGCCAACAACGGGGATTTCGCCACCAACCTGGTGGACAACCTCAGCGGCTCCTCGGCGCTGCTGTCGATCCGCGGCCGTTCCACCTCGCAGCGGCCGTTCACCCGGGTGCAGGCGCTGCGCAACGTGGCCGACCAGAAATTCCTGCAGAAGGAACATGAGCTGGAGCAGGAGCTGGCCGACACCCGGCGCCGGCTGGACGAACTGCAGCCGGCCAAGGGCAGCCACGGCAGCGCCGCCACCGCCGAGCAACGGCGCGAGATCGAGCAGTTCCGCCAGCGCCAGCTGGCGATCAACAAGGAATTGCGCGACGTGCAGCACCAGCTCAACGCCGAGATCGACGCGCTGGGCCTGCGCGTCAAGTTCATCAATATCGTGCTGGTGCCGGCGCTGGTGGTGCTGGTCGGCCTGCTGTACGGCTGGCGGCGCACCCGCTACAGCCGCCGGCGTCGTTGAGAGCCTGTTCAAAGCCCCCGGATGCCCCGCGTTGCCATCGAGTGGCCGTCAGGTGGTAGTGCGTGGCGCAGCGCCTGACTGGCCGTCAGAGCCTGCCCCTGCGAAAGCAGGGGTCAAAGCCGCGCGCTGCCGCATGGCGGCCACTCGATGGCAACCCGAAGGGCCGGGTCTGTTTGCCCGCATGCCGGCGTCATCACTCGGTCGTGGACGGACGTCCACTCCTCGCTCCTCAAAGCCGGCGCCATCCATGGCGCCTCCCCGCGTGCCCTCGTTCTTCCTTGGCCTGCGCGCAAACAGCTCCCGGCGCGGGGCATCCGGGGGCTTTGGACAGGCTCTGAGGCGGCAATCTGCCGCAAGCCCGCGGCTGACTCTGCCGGCGCGCGGCATTATGCTGGGCGGTCGCCGGCCGTCGCCGGCGCGGACTGAAGTGCCGCTGCAGTGACCGCTAGCTTGCTGAAATGGATCGTGCCGTGGGAGTTCTCGTGGGTCCTGCTCGCGTGCTTCGTGACGACCTGCGTGCTGTACCTGCGCGGCAGCCGCCGGTTGCCGGTCGCCTTCGGCCGCAAGCTGGCGTTCTGGGCCGGCATGGCGATCATCTACCTGTCGCTGCACACCTACCTGGACTACTACGCCGAGCATGAGTTCTTCATGCACCGCATCCAGCAGCTGCTGCTGCACCACATCGCGCCGCTGCTGATCGTCACCGCGTATCCGGCCACGGTGCTGCGCGCCGGCCTGCCGCTGGCGTGGCGGGTGCGGCTGTTGCTGCCGCTGCAGCGTTCGTGGCCGTGGCGGGCGGTCGGCGGCGTGCTGCTCAACCCCACGGTGGCGACGCTGCTGTTCGTCGCCTTCATCCTGGTCTGGCTGATTCCGTCCATGCAGACGCTGGCGATGCTGGACTGGCGCATCTACCGTTTCATGAACTGGAGCATGCTGGTCAGCGGCTTCGCCTACTGGTCGCTGGTGCTCGACCACCGGCCGCACCCGCCGGGGCGGATGACCGCGGGGCTGCGCGTGCTGTCGCCGGCGGTCACCATGACGCCGCAGATCATCGCCGGGGCGATCGTCACGTTCTCCAAGTCCGACCTGTATCCGATCTTCGAGATCTGCGGCCGCGCGTTCACCTTCAACGTGCTGACCGGCCAGCTGATCGGCGGCGTGATCATCTGGGTGCCGTCGGCGCTGGTGGAGTCGATCGGCGGCCTGATGGCGCTGCGCCTGTGGCTGCGGCTGTCGCGCAACGGCCGGCTGCCGCGCAAGCCGCCGCGCCGGCCTTCGCCGCGGCGTGCGGCGGCGATCGACGCGACCGTGCCGGACTGAACTTCGCCGCGGCTCAGTGGCCGGCGGCGTGCGGCATGGTGCCGTGATCCATCGCCGGCATCGCGTGCCCGTCGCCCGCGTCCATCGCATTCGCCGGCCGCGCGACGAAATCGGTGGCCAGCGTGCTGCCGTCGGTGAACTTCAGCGTCAACCTGACCGTGTCGCCGGCCTTCACCGGCGCCTTCGGCTGCATCAGCATCAGGTGGTAGCCGGCCGGCGCCAGCACCGCCTTGCCGTGTGCCGGCACGTCCAGCGAGTCGACCATGCTCATGCGGCTCATGCCGCCCGCGGTCGAACTCCGGTGCAGCATCACGTCGGCGTACACGGTGCTGTCGGCGCCGTTGAGCGCGACCGGCTGGTCGCCGTCGTTCTCCAGCGTGACATAGGCGCCGGCGGGCAGGGCGCCGGGCAGCACGCGGATCCAGGCATGGCTGGCGCGGACGTGGTCGGCGGCTGCGGCATGCGCGCCGCCGGCCAGCAGCAGGCCGGCGAGCAGCAGCGAAAGACGGGATGGCTTCATGGGTTGATTCCGGGGTCGAGCAGCAGGTGCAGGTCGTGCACGAGATCGTCCTGCGAGGCGGAGGGGGTGGCCAGTACGCGGGCGCGGCCATGCTTGTCAAAGACGTAGATCGCCGAGCTGTGGCTGACTTCGTAGGCGCCGTCGGCCGAACTGGGCTCGCGGGTGAAGGCGGAGCGATAGCGCTTGCTCAGCGCCTCGACGCTGCGCGCATCGCCGACCAGGCCCACGGCCCGCTTGTCGAACGCGTTGACGTAGGCATGCATGATCGCCGGCGTGTCGCGCGCCGGGTCGACGCTGACGAACAGGATCCGCGCACCGTCGGCCAGCGGCCCCAACCGCTGCATCACCACGTGCAGCTGCGCCAGGGTCAGCGGGCAGACGTCGGGGCAGTGGGTGTAGCCGAAGTACAGCAGCACCACCTTGCCGCGGTAGTCGGCGCCGGTCACCGGCTTGCCGTTGTCGTCGGTGAGCTTGAAGTCGAGGTCGGGCATGTGCCCGCTGATGTTGGTCAGCCGGAACGGCAGCGGCGCGCCGCCGCAACCGCCGAGCAGCAGGCCGGCGGCGAGCAGCAGCAACAGGGGGAGGTACCGCGCGCGGCGGTGCTTCATGCGAGAATCCGGGGTCTTCATTCGTTCAAGCATACGACACCGGCCGCCTGGCCGGGTTCGCCAGCCGGGAATTCGGTCACCATGCGGCCATCCGTCAGCCCACGTATCGGCCTGCTCGTCGGCATCGCCGGCGCCAGCGCGGTGCTGCTGGGCGCGTTCGGTGCGCACGCGCTGCGCGGCGTGCTCGACGCCCGTGGCATCGAGCTGTGGCACACGGCGGTGAACTACCAGGTGTGGCATGCGCTGGCGCTGGCCGTGGCGGCCGGGCTCGGGCGTGGCCGCAGCGGGCGGGTGGCGATGGCGGCGCTCGTCATGGGCATCGTGCTGTTCAGCGGCAGCCTGTATGCGCTGGCGCTGGGGGCTCCGCGCTGGGTCGGGATCGTCACGCCGTTCGGCGGCCTGGCCTTCGTCGCCGGCTGGCTGGCGCTCGGCTGGACGCTGTGCACGCGCCGGGGATGATTTTCCCGGTGTCATCTTGTGGTCATGCCCGCTGGCGATCCTGCCGCCATGAACGCGCAGATCGCCCGCCGTGAGCGGCGCCATGCAACGGGACTGTCCGGTCGTGGCCTGAGTCTTTCCGGCATCGCGCTGCTCGCGGTGTCGGCATCGTGCCTGCTGTGGTCGTGGCGGCCAGTCGCCCGGAGCGAGGCGGGCGGGGCATCAGCCAACCAGTTGGTGCACTGGCAGGATGCCGGGCATGACTGGCTGCTGGTGGTCGATCCGGCGACCCGCGAGCTGGTCGTCTACGATGCCGGCGACGGTCGTCCGCTGGACCGGCTCGGTGCGGACGACGGCCTGCCGGACGTGCAGTCGATCGCGCAGCAAGGGCACTGGCTGCTCGTGACGGGCGAGCAACCCCGGGCGGTGCGTCGGCTCGAGTTGCCGGAATTGCGGGCGGTCGCCGTCGACGGCCGCTGAGCGGGTCAGTGGCCGCCGGCCAGCGGCAGCGCCACGTGCAGCACCGGATCGGCGCCGAAGTGCGCCAGCATCGCGTGCTCCAGGCCGTACTTCCTCGTGGGCGGTTCAATCCGCGTTGTCGTCGCCGGCTGCTGGCGTGGCCGGGCCGGCCTTCAGGCGGCCGGCCTTGCGCAGCGCCTCGCGCAGCACGTACTCGATCTGCGCGTTGAGACTGCGCAGCTCGTCGTCCGACCAGCGCTGCATCGCCTCCAGCACGACGGCGCTGATGCGCAGCGGGTAGGCTTTCTTCTCGACCGCCATGATTAGAGCCTGGTCATGGTCTTCAAGTACCCCGCGCCGGGAGCTGTTTGCGCGCAGGCCAAGGAAGAACGAAGGAGTGGACGTCCGTCCAAGACCGAGTGATGACGCCGGGATGCGGGCAAACAGACCCGGCCCTTCGGGTTGCCATCGAGTGGCCGCCATGCGGCAGCGCGTGGCTTGGCCTGCCGGCCAGGCAGGCCAGCGCCGCGCACTACCACCTGACGACCACTCGATGGCAACGCGGGGTGCTTGAAGACCATGACCAGGCTCTCAGCGTCAGTTGTACAGCGTGCCGGTATTCAGCACCGGCTGGCTGCCGCGCTCGCCGCACAGCACCACCAGCAGGTTGCTGACCATTGCCGCCTTGCGCTCCTCGTCCAGGTTCACCACGCCGCGCTGGCTGAGCTGGTCCAGCGCCATCTCGACCATGCTCACCGCGCCCTCGACGATCTTCGTGCGGGCGGCGATGATCGCGCCGGCCTGCTGCCGCTGCAGCATCGCCTGGGCGATCTCCTGGGCGTAGGCGAGGTGGCTGATGCGTGCCTCGACCACCTGCACGCCGGCCTTGCCGAGGCGGGTCTGGATCTCGTCGCGCAGGTGCGAGTTGATCACGTCGCCGTGGCTGCGCAGCGACGGCTTGCCGTCGTCGTGGGCGTCGTACGGATAGCTTTGCGCCATCTGCCGCAGCGCCGATTCGCTCTGGATGTGCACGAAGTTCTCGTAGTCGTCGACGCAGAACACCGCCTCGGCGGTGTCCAGCACCTGCCACACCACCACCGCGCCGATCTCGATCGGGTTGCCGTCGTTGTCGTTGACCTTCAGCTTGCCGCTCTCGAAGTTGCGCACGCGCAGCGAGATGCGCCGGCGGCTGCAGAACGGGTTGGTCCAGCGCAGGCCCTCGTGGCGCACCGTGCCGGCGTACTTGCCGAACAGCTGCAGCACCTGGCCTTCGTTCGGCGCGACCTGGAAAAAGCCCTTCAGCATGAAGCCGTCGATGGCCAGCAGGATCACGCCGGCGATCGCCGAGGCCGCCGGCTGCCCCTGCGCGGCGGGCAGGACCAGTGCGATGCCGATCGCGGCCAGCACGATGCACAGCCCGACGAAAGGAATGCCGGCGACGGAAAAGCCATTGCGTTCGTTCATGTGTCATCTCCCTGAGGTGAGGTAATTAGATATCAAAATGATATCTAATGCAAGCCGGTGGCGACGACTTCTGCGGGGCCGGCGGATGGCGCTGCGTCCGGCCGCATACAATGCCGTCTCGAGTCCACCGGAGAACCCGATGAAGCCGTTCGGCACCCCCCATTCCGACCGCGCCATGCGCGTCCTGCTGCTCGGCGCCGGCGAACTGGGCAAGGAGGTGGCGATCGAGCTGCAGCGCTATGCGGTGGAGGTGATCGCGGTGGACCGCTACGCGAACGCGCCGGCCATGCAGGTCGCCCACCGCAGCCACGTGGTCGACATGCTGGACGGCAAGGCGCTGCGCGCGGTGATCGAGCAGGAAAAGCCCGACCTGGTGGTGCCGGAGATCGAGGCGATCCACACGCCGACCCTGGTCGAACTGGAGAAGGAAGGGCAGCGGGTGATTCCCACTGCGCGCGCGGCGTGGCTGACCATGGACCGCGAGGGCATCCGCCGGCTGGCTGCCGAGGAACTGCGGCTGCCGACCTCGCCCTACCGTTTCTGCGACGACGAGGCGCAGTACCGCGAAGCGGTGGCCGCGATCGGCTATCCGTTCGTGATCAAGCCGGTGATGAGTTCGTCCGGCAAGGGCCAGAGCGTGGTGCGCGGCGCCGACGCGCTGCAGCGCGCGTGGGATTACGCGCAGTCCGGCGGGCGCGCGGGTAGGGGCCGGGTGATCGTCGAGGGCTTCGTCGACTTCGACTACGAGATCACCATGCTCACCGTGCGGCACGTCGACGGCGTGAGCTTTTGCGCGCCGATCGGCCACCGCCAGGAAGAGGGCGACTACCGCGAATCGTGGCAGCCGCAGCCGATGAGCGATGCCGCGCTGGCCGAGGCGCAGCGGCAGGCCGCCGCGGTCACCGGGGCGCTGGGCGGCTGGGGCGTGTTCGGCGTGGAGTTTTTCGTCAAGGGCGACCGGGTGATCTTCTCCGAGGTCAGCCCGCGGCCGCACGATACCGGCCTGGTCACCCTGATCTCGCAGGAATTCTCCGAGTTCGCGCTGCACGCGCGGGCGATCCTCGGCCTGCCGATCCCGGTGATCCACCAGTACGGGCCGTCGGCCTCGTGCGCGGTGCTGGTCGAGGGCGAAGGCACAGGGCCGCGTTACCACGGCGTGGCCGCGGCGCTGGCCGAGCCGGATACGCAGCTGCGCATCTTCGGCAAGCCCGAGGTGAAGGGGCGCCGGCGCATGGCGGTGACGCTGGCGCGCGCCGGCACGCTGGAGGCGGCGGTGGGCAAGGCGGTGCGCGCGGCGGGGCACCTGCGCATCGAATTGTGAGTCCGGCACCGGCGCTAACCTGATGCGCTAGGCTTGGCGGAGATGGCCGTTGCCGCCTGCGCGGATCAGCCGTCGGCAACGGCAACCGATCGACAGAGGAGAGGCGGGATGGAGTCAACCGGGTTTGCGCACTGGCTGGTCGTGCTGGTCGAACTGGTCACGGCTTTCGCCCTGCTGCTGCTGGCATTGGCGGCGGTGGTGCTGGCGGTGACCTGGGTGGTCGACCGCAACCAGACCGGCAACGCGGTGCTGCGCAACTTCCCGGTGGTCGGCCACTTCCGCTACTGGTTCCTGCACCTGGGCGAATTCTTCCGCCAGTACCTGTATTCCAGCGACCGCGAGGAGATGCCGTTCAATCGCGCGCAACGCACCTGGGTGTACCGCGCAGCGAAGAACGTCGACAACACCAACGCGTTCGGTTCCAGCCGCGACCTGCGCGCCGAGGGCGTGCCGTTCTTCGTCAACGCGCCGTTCCCCGACCTGGGCATGGACCACGTCGAGCCGGTGCCGGTGACGATCGGCCCGTATGCGCGCGAGCCGTACAGCCATGCGGCGTTCTTCAACATCTCGGCAATGAGCTTCGGCGCGCTGTCGGCGCCGGCGGTGCGCGCGCTGTCGCGCGGCGCGGCCAAGGCCGGCATCTGGATGGACACCGGCGAGGGCGGCCTGGCGCCGTACCACCTCGAAGGCGGCTGCGACATCATCTTCGAGATCGGCACCGCCAAGTACGGCGTGCGCACGCCCGACGGCAGGCTGGACGACGGCAAGCTGCTGGCGGTCTGCGCGCACCCGCAGGTGAAGATGGTCAGCATCAAGCTCGGGCAGGGCGCCAAGCCCGGCATGGGCGGCCTGCTGCCCGGCGCCAAGGTCACCGCCGAGATCGCGGCGATCCGCGGCATCCCGGTCGGCGAGGATTCGCAGAGCCCGAACCGCCACCTGGACATCGGCAACGTTTCGCAGCTGATGGACAGCATCGCGCACATCCGCGAACTGACCGGCAAGCCGGTCGGTTTCAAGGCGGTGCTGGGCGGCGTGGAGTGGATCGGCGAGCTGTGCGAGGAGGTGTGGAAGCGCGGCATCGAGAGCGCGCCGGACTTCATCATCGTCGACGGCTCCGAGGGCGGCACCGGCGCGGCGCCGCAGACCCTGATGGAGGGCGTCGGCCTGCCGCTGCACGAGGCCTTGCCGGCGCTGCTCGACATGCTGATCGTCAAGGGCCTGCGCCAGCGCATCAAGGTGGTCTGCTCGGGCAAGTGCATCACCGCCTACGACGTGGCGTGGGCGCTGTCGATCGGCGCGGATTTCGTCAACTCCGCGCGCGGCTTCATGCTGGCGCTGGGCTGCATCCAGTCGCTGCAGTGCAACCGCAACACCTGTCCCACCGGCATCACCACGCAGGACCCGAAGCTGCAGCGCGGCCTGGTGGTCAGCGACAAGAGCGAGCGGGTATTCCACTACGCGAAGAACCTGATGCACGAGGTCGGCATCATCGCGCACAGCTGCGGCGTCAGCGAACCGCGCCAGCTCAACCGCAGCCACTGCCGCGTGGTCGGCGACGACGGGTTGTCGATCCCGCTGGAGAGGCTGTTTCCGTATCCGCAGGCAGGCGCCCGGCCCCTGGTCGGATAACCGTAGGAGCCCGCTAGCTGTGTAAACCCAGTAGGTTGTTCACGACGGCAGGGATGCGAGTGATGGGTGGTTGATAGCCGAGGCTGG
>NZ_JBYTCN010000018.1:0-43559 GCF_058790335.1 Rhodanobacter sp. FW101-FHT13A11
GGCGATGCTCTTCAATTAATTCAGAGCAGGAGCATCGCCCGCGAGCGGGCTCCTACGCAGGGCTCTCGGTGACGACGAAAACAAAAAGCCCGGCAGTAACCTGCCGGGCTTTTTGTTGCTGCGATGGATCACGCGCCGCGCCGCGGATCCGAGTCGAACGTCTGCATGCCGTTGCCGTTGCCGACGGCCGGTGCAGGCTCATCGCCGTCCAGCTTGTCGCCGAGCAGGCGCCGCACCACCACGTAGAACACCGGGATCAGCAGCACGCCGAGGAAGGTGGCGAAGATCATGCCGCCGATCACGCCGGTGCCGATCGCGTGGCGCGCGTTGGCGCCGGCGCCGCTGGAGATGAACAGCGGGAACACGCCGAGGATGAAGGCCAGCGAGGTCATCAGGATCGGGCGCAACCGCAGGCGGGCGGCGTCGATGGTCGCTTCGCGCAGGGTACGTCCGGCGTGCTGCTCGGCCACCGCGAACTCCACGATCAGGATCGCGTTCTTCGCGGCCAGGCCGATCACCGTGATCAGGCCGATCTTGAAGAAGATGTCGTCGGGCAGGCCGCGCAGCAGGGTGAACACCACCACGCCGAGCAGGCCCAACGGCACCACCAGCAGCACCGAGACCGGGATCGACCAGCTCTCGTACAGCGCGGCCAGCGCCAGGAACACGATCACGATCGACAGCACCATCAGCAGCGTGGCGGCATTGCCGGAGAGGATTTCCTGGTACGACTGGCCGGTCCAGTCGAAGCCGAAGCCCTTGGGCAGATCGTTGCCGACCATCCTCTCCATCTCGCCCATCGCCTCGCCGGAGGCATGCCCCGGTGCCGGCGAACCGACGATCTCCACCGCGGCGTAGCCGTTGTAGCGGGTCAGCGAAGGCGAGCCCACCTCCCACTTCGCGTGCACCACATTGGACAACGGGATCATCGACGGCGTGCCCGCGGCGGTGGCCTGGGCGCTCGGCGTGAAGAAGTGTTGCAGCGTATCCGGGCTCATGCGGTAGGGCGCGTCGGCCTGCATGATCACGCGCTTCACGCGGCCGCCGTAGGTGAAGTCGTTCACGTACACCGGCGCCAGCATCAGGCTGATCGCGTTGTAGATGTCGCCCACCGACAGGCCCATCGACTGCGCCTGCACGCGATCCACGTCCAGCCGCAGCTGCGGGGAGTCTTCCAGCGCGTTGGGGCGCACGCCGGTCAGCCGGCTGTTCTGGGCAGCCTTACCCAGCAGCGTGTTGCGCGCCTGGGTCAGCGCGTCGCGGCCGGCGCCGCTGCGGTCCTGCAGGTACATGTCGAAGCCGCCGAACTGGCCCAGGCCCTGCACCGTGGGGATGTTCGCCACGAAGATGCGCGCATCGCGGATGCCGTGCAGCTCCATGTTCGCGCGCTGGATGAACTCGGCGGCGGTGACGTCGCGCTTGGCCCAGTCCTTGAGCTTGATGAAGGCCATGCCGGCGTTCTCGCCGTTGCCTATGAAGCTGAAGCCGGTCACCTGGATCACGCCTTCCACGGCGTTGTCCTTGTTGAGGACGTCGCGCATCTGCGCCATCACCGCGCTGGTGCGCTCCTTGGTCGCGCCGGGCGGCAGCTGGATCACCGACAAGGCGTAGCCCTGGTCCTCCTCCGGCAGGAAGCTGCCAGGCAGGCGGGTGTACAGGAAGCCGGCGAGTACCGCGATCAGTACGAACACCAGCATCCAGCGCGGCGCATGGCGCACCGCGGCACCGATGTGGCCGGTGTAGGTATGGGTGGTCCAGGTGAAGAACTCGTTGAACTTGCGGAAGACGAAGTTCTTCTTCTTGTGGTGCTCGGGCTGCAGGAAGCTGGCACACAGCGCCGGCGTGAACGACAGCGCGAGGAAGGCGGAGAACGCCATCGATACCGCAATGGTCAGCGCGAACTGCTTGTAGATGATGCCCGAGGCGCCCGGCTGCAGCGCCGAGGGGACGAACACCGCCGCCAGCACCACGGTGATCGCCACCACCGCGCCAGTGATCTGGCCCATCGCCTTGCGCGTGGCGTCCTTCGGCGACAGGCCTTCCTCGGTCATGATGCGTTCGACGTTCTCGATCACCACGATCGCGTCGTCCACCACAATGCCGATCGCCAGTACCATGCCGAACAGGGTCAGCTGGTTGATGGTGAAACCCAGCACCAGCATGCCGAGGAAGGTGCCCAGCAGGGCCACCGGGATCACCAGGGTGGGGATGATGGTGGCGCGGATGTTCTGCAGGAACAGCAGCATCACCAGGAACACCAGGATGATCGCCTCGACCAGGGTGTGTACCACCTCGTTGATCGAGATGTTCACGAACGTGGTGCTGTCGTACGGGCTGAACCAGCTCACGCCCTGCGGGAAGCTGGGCGCGATCTCGTCCATCTTGCCGCGTACCGCGGTGGCCACGTTCAGCGCGTTGGCGCCGGGCAGCAGCTGGATCGCGAAGGCGCCGATCGGCTTGCCGTTCCAGGTGGTGTCGAAGCCGTAGCTGCCGGGGCCGAAGCTGATCCTGGCCACGTCGCCGAGGGTGACCGTGGTGCCGTCCGGGTTCGCGCGCAGGATGATGGCGCCGAACTGTTCGGGCGTGGTGAAGCGGCCCTCGGTGGTGACGGTGGCGGTGAAGCCCTGGCCGGCCGGCGCGGGGTCGGCGCCGATCGAGCCGGCGGCGAACTGCACGTTCTGCGCCTTGATCGCAGCCAGCACCTGGCTGGCCGACAGGCCGTAGCCCTGCAGCTTGTCCGGGTCCAGCCAGATGCGCATGGCGTATTCGGAGCCGAACTGCTGGGTGCTGCCGACGCCGGGCACGCGCGAGATCTGGTCGAGCACGCGCGAGCCGACGATGTCGTTGAGACGGTCGCGGTCGATGTTCGGGTTGTCCGACTGCAGCGCCACCACCATCAGGAAGCCGGCGTTGGCCTTGGCCACCACCACGCCCTGCTGGGTCACCTCGGACGGCAGGCGCGGCGTGGCCAGCGCCACCTTGTTCTGCACCTGCACCTGGGCGATGTCCGGGTCGGTGCCGCTCTCGAACGTCAGCGTGATGCTGGCGCGGCCGTTGGCGCTGGACGAGGAGCTGAAGTACAGCAGGTGGTCGATGCCGGTGAGCTGCTGTTCGATCACCTGGGTGACGGTCTTTTCCGTCGTGTCGGCGCTGGCGCCGGGATAGGTGGCGCTCACCGTCACCGAGGGCGGCGCGATGTTCGGATACGACTCCACGCCCAGGTTGAGGATTGCCAGGACGCCGCCCAGGGAGATCAGGATGGCCACCACCCAGGCGAAGATCGGGCGGTCGATGAAGAAACTCGGCATGTCCGGACTCCCTTACTTGCCGCGCGCCGGCGTGCCGGCGGCTGCGGTGGGGCCGTGGTTGCCCGCGGCCTGTGGCTTCCAGGGCGAGGCCTTGGCCGGCGCGCCTTCCTTCACGTTCTGCACGCCCGATACCACTACCTGGTCGCCCGCGGCGATGCCGTCGGTGACCACCCAGTTGCTGCCGCTCGCGGCGCCGAGGGTGACGTCGCGGCGCGCAACCTTGCTGTCGCTGCCTACGGTGAACACGTAAGCGCCCACGGTGTCGCGCTGCACGGCCGGCTGCGGCACCAGGAATACCTTGTGCTGCTCGCCGAGCCGCGCCTTCAGCGTCACGTACATGCCCGGCAGCAGGCTGTGCTTCGGATTGGGGATCTGCGCGCGCAGGTTCACCGCGCCGGTGGCCGGATCGACCGTGGTGGAGGAGAAGTCGAGCGTACCCGCTTCGGTGTAGGCGCTGCCGTCGGGCAGGGCGATCTGCACGCTGGCCTTGTTCGGCTCGGCCAGGGTGACGTTGCCGCTGTTCTGCGCGCGGCGCATCTGCTCCACGTCGGACACGCTCATGGTGAAGTTCACGTAGAGCGGGTCGATCTGGTCGACCGTGGTGAGCAGGGTGGCCTCGCCGTTGCCGACCAGGGCGCCTTCGGTGACCTGCTGCTGGCCGGCGCGGCCGTCGATGGGCGAAGTCACGCTGGCATAGCCGAGGCTGATGCGCGCGCTTTGCACGTTGGCGCGCGCCGCCTGCACCGCGGCGGCCGCGGTGCGCTCGGCGGCCTGCGAATTGTCCAGATCGGACCTGGAGATGTAGCCCTTCGGCGCCAGCTCGCGGGCGCGCTGCGCGTTGATTTTGGCATTGGTGTACGTGGCCTGGGCCTGCGCCAGCGAAGCCTCGGCCGCGCTCAGCGTCGCTTTCAGCGGAGCCGGGTCGATCTGGAACAGCAGCTGACCCCGCTTGACGTCGGTGCCTTCGGTATAGGTGCGCTTGAGCAGCACGCCGGCCACGCGGGCGCGCACGTCGGCGCTGCGGTAGGACGACAGGCGGCCGACCAGATCCTTGGTCAGCGGCGAGCTTTGCGGCTGCGCCTGGATCACGCCGACTTCCGGTGGCGGCATCTGCGGCGGGCCCTGCTCCTTGCCCTTGCCGCAGGCAGCCAGCGCCAGCAGGCTCACGCACAACATGGGTGTGCTCAGTGATGAGAACTTCATGAGAGCTCCAGAAACGTGTTTGAACGGGGATTGGGGGTGCCGGAGTGCGCTGCAGCGTTGCCGTGGACGGAATACTGCATCGCGTTCTGTGTGTCTTGTGTCATAGGTTGGTCGGACTGCGGGCGGCCGCGGTTCGAATCGCGCCGCCATTCCGCAAAGCGCCATGCCAAGCGGTCCGCGGATCAGACTATACCGGTCAGTTTACATTTTATCGGCGTCATGAATCCAGTCATTGACAAGCGGCACGATGATCTGCGCACGTCTGCCGCGGGCCAGCGCCGAGGCGCGTGCGGGATCCGTCGCGGGACATTGCGGGCGTCCGGTGTTTGCCGCGACGCGGCGCGCGTCGACAGGCGATCCGCGCCTTTCTGAAAGTTCCATCGCGACCCGCATCGACCATGCCCATGCGCATGGTCGATGCGGGCCTGCGCGGCTGGATTCACCTGGTCACGCAGCGTATCCTTCCAAGGCTTTTTACCTGCCTTCCCCTCATCGTCTCCACCAACCAGAAGATGCCATGAATGCAATCCCTGCAGCGAACGACCCCTCCCTTCCGTCAGTAGTGCTCGCAGAGCTGAAAAAGGGCGGTTTTTCGCCCGAGCGCCTGGGCCAGGCGCAGGTTTTCTGCGAGGCTTTCTTTGCACGTATCGGGGGCGGCGACGCGCATCTGCACACACCGGTGCAATGGGCGGCGCTGGTCGGCAGCCTGCTGGAATTCATGCAGCAGCGCCGGGGCGGCCATGCCAGCGCGCGCGTGCTCAGCCCGGAGGACGTGCATGCGGGTCGCAGCCTGCTGCAGATCGTCACCGACGACATGCCGTTCCTGGTCGACACGGTCAGCATGATCGTCGCGGCGAAGCTGCAGATCCACGCGGTGATCCATCCGGTGCTGAAGGCGGCACGCGACGCTTCCGGCAGGCTGCTGGGCTTCGGCGGCGAATCCGGTGCGGCCGAATCGGTCATGCATTTCGAGATCGACCGGGTCGCCGATGCCGCCGAGCAGGCGCAGCTGACCGTACAGGTCGAGGCCGCGCTGGACGACGTGCGCGCCGCGGTGAACGACTGGGCGGCGATGCGCGACAAGGCGCTGGCGATCGCCAACGACCTGCCGCAGCGCAAGCTGCCGTTGGACGCCGCCTCGGTGCAGGAGGCCGGCGAGTTCATGCGCTGGGTCGCCGCCGACAATTTCACCTTCCTCGGCTACCGCGAGTACGAAGTCACCGATGCCGACGGCGACCGCGTGCTGCGCGCCGTCGAGGGCTCCGGCCTGGGCATCCTGCGCAACAACGAGCGCTCGGTGGCGCCGCGTTCGCTGCGCACGCTGGCGGCCAGCGAGCTGCCCCAGTCCGGTTCGACCGACGCGATCATCCTGACCAAGACCAATGCGCGCTCGCACGTGCACCGTCCGGGCTACATGGACTACATCGGCGTGCTGCAGTTCGACGCCAACGGCCGCGCCAAGGCCGAACAGCGCTTCCTCGGCCTGTTCTCCTCCAACGCCTACATGTCGCGCCCGCAGGACGTGCCGCTGGTGCGGCACAAGGTGGAGGCGGTGATGGCGCGTTCGGGCCTCAAGCGCGATTCGTATTCCGGCAAGTCGCTGCGCCACGTGCTGGAGACCCTGCCGCGCCAGGAGCTGCTGCAGAGCACCGAGGACGAGCTGTTCGCCACCGCGATGGGCATCCTCGAACTGCGCCAGCGCGCGCATACGCAGCTGTTCATGCGCCGCGACCGCTACGGCCGCTTCTTCACCTGCATGGTGTTCGTGCCGCGCGACCGCTTCAACACCTCGGTGCGCGAACGCATCGAGGCGATGCTGGGCGCCGCGTTGCACGCCGAGCAGATCGACTCGTCGGTGCAGATGGGCGAGGCCGCGCTGGCGCGGCTGCACATCGTGCTGCGGCCGAAGATCGGCGACCAGCCCCGCTACGACCTCGCCGAACTGGAGCAGGGCGTTGCCGGCATCGTGCGCAACTGGCACGACGAGGTGCGCGACGCGCTGGTGCGGCTGCGCGGCGAGCACGAGGGCGTGGTGCTGGCCAACCGCTACGCGCGCGCGCTGCCGGCCGGCTACGTCGAGGACGTGAGCCCGCAGGTGGCCGCCGAGGACGTGCACCAGCTGTCGCTGCTGGCCGGCGACAACGCGCTGCGGATGTCGTTCTACCACCCGCCGAAGGCGCCCGAGACGCTGCGCTTCAAGGTCTACCGCTCCGGCGGCGACATCGCGCTGTCCGAAGTGCTGCCGCAACTGGAGAACCTCGGCCTGCGCGTGCTCACCGAGCATGTCTACGACGTCGCCGGCGAGGCGTCGCTGTCGATCCAGGATTTCGAGGTGCAGCCGGTCGGCAAGCTCACCTTCGGCGTGGAGCAGGTCGGCGCGCTGTTCGAGGATGCGTTCGAGCAGATCTGGCGCGGCAACGCCGAGAACGACGGCTTCAACCGGCTGGTGCTCGGCGCGAAGCTGAGCTGGCGCCAGGTGGCGATGCTGCGCGGCTACTGCAAATACCTGCTGCAGACCGGCGCCACCTTCTCGCAGTCGTACATGGAGGAGACCCTCAACCGCTACCCGGCGGTCGCCGGCCTGCTGGTGGAGCTGTTTCTCGCCAAGTTCGATCCGCGCCGCGAGGCGCTTTCCGCCGACGAGCTGAAGGCCGCCGGCGCCACCCTGGCCGCCGAGATGCTGGCGCTGATCCCGGCCAACGTGCAGGCCGCGCAGCCGGGCCTGATCGGTGACCTGGGCGCGTCGCTGTCGAAGCCGCGCGACGAGCAGATCCAGGCCGTAGAGAATGCGATCGGCATCCTGCTGGAGAACGTGGCCAGCCTCGACGAGGACCGCATCCTGCGCAGCTTCGTGAAGCTGATCCGCGCGACCCTGCGCACCAGTTTCTTCCAGCAGTGGGATGGCGCGTACCGCGACTACATCAGCTACAAGCTCGACTCGCACAAGCTGCCCGACCTGCCCAAGCCGGTGCCGTACCGCGAGATCTGGGTGTGCGCCCCGCGCGTCGAGGGCATCCACCTGCGCTTCGGCGCGGTGGCGCGCGGCGGCCTGCGCTGGTCCGATCGCCGCGAGGATTTCCGCACCGAGGTGCTGGGCCTGGTCAAGGCGCAGATGGTGAAGAACACGGTGATCGTGCCGGTGGGCTCCAAGGGCGGCTTCTTCGTCAAGAAGGCGCCGGTCGGCGGCGACCGCGACGCGCAGCTGGCCGAGGGCATCGCCTGCTACCGGCTGTTCATCAACGGCCTGCTCGACATCACCGACAACCTGGTCGAGGGCAAGGTGGTGAACCCGCACGACGTGGTGCGCCACGACGCCGACGACCCGTACCTGGTGGTGGCCGCGGACAAGGGCACCGCCACGTTCTCGGACATCGCCAACGCGATCTCGATCGAGCACAACTACTGGCTCGGCGATGCGTTCGCCTCCGGCGGCTCGCACGGCTACGACCACAAGGGCATGGGCATCACCGCGCGCGGCGCGTGGGAATCGGTGAAGCGCCACTTCCGCGCGCTCGGCCGCGACAGCCAGACCCAGGACTTCACCTGCGTCGGCATCGGCGACATGTCCGGCGACGTGTTCGGCAACGGCATGCTGCTGTCCGAACATACCCGGCTGGTGGCGGCGTTCGACCACCGCCACGTGTTCCTCGACCCGAGCCCGGATGCGGCGCGCACGTTCGTCGAGCGCCAGCGGCTGTTCAAGGTGCCGCGCTCGAGCTGGGACGACTACGACAAGTCGCTGATCTCCGCCGGCGGCGGCGTGTACCCGCGCAGTGCCAAGTCGATCCCAGTCTCGCCGGAAGTGCGCGCGGCGTTGGGCCTCAAGCCCGACGTGGAGCACCTGGCGCCGACCGATCTGCTCAGCGCGATCCTGAAGGCGCCGGTGGACCTGCTGTGGAACGGCGGCATCGGCACCTACGTGAAGTCCTCCGCTGAAACGCACGCCGACGTGGGCGACCGCGCCAACAACGCGCTGCGCGTCAACGGCGCCGACCTGCGCTGCAAGATCGTGGGCGAGGGCGGCAACCTGGGCTTCACCCAGAAGGGCCGCATCGAGGCGGCGCAGAAGGGCGTGCTGCTCAACACCGACTTCATCGACAACTCCGCCGGCGTGGACACCTCCGACCATGAGGTGAACATCAAGATCCTGCTGAACGACGCCGTGCAGCGCGGCGAGCTGAGCTTCGACGCGCGCAACACGCAGCTCGCCGCGATGACCGACGAGGTAGCCCAGCTGGTGCTGTGGGACAACTACCGGCAGAACGAGGCGATCACCCTGATGGAGCACCAGTCGGTGCACCGCCTAGGCTCGATGGCGCACTTCATCCGCACGCTGGAGGCCGAGGGCACGCTCGATCGCCAGGTCGAGAACCTGCCCAGCGAGGCCGAGCTGACCGAGCGCAAGAGCCGCGGGCTGGGCCTGACCCGGCCGGAACTGGCCGTACTGCTGTCGTACGACAAGATCCGCCTGTTCCAGCAGCTGCTGGACTCGGACGTGCCGGAGGATCCGTACCTGTCGAAGGAGCTGGTGCGCTACTTCCCCGTGCCGCTGCACGAGAAGTACGCCACGCACATGCAGCGTCATCGCCTGAAGCGCGAGATCATCGCCACCGCGGTGACCAACTCGACGATCAACCGCATGGGCGCCACCTTCATGATGCGCATGCAGGAAGATACCGGGCAGGGCCCGGCGGCGATCGCCAAGGCGTACACCGCGGCGCGCGAGATCCTCGAGGCGCGCGAGCTGTGGGCGCAGATCGAGGCGCTGGACGCCAAGGTCGCCGAGGATACCCAGGTCGATGCGATCAAGCAGATCTGGTCGCTGCTGCGGCACATGACCCGCTGGCTGCTGAACCGCCCGGGCGGCTCGCTGGACATCGCCGCCAACGTGGCGCGCTACCAGTCCGGCGTGTCGGCGCTGCGCAAGGCCCTGCCGGGCGTGCTGACGCCCACCGGCCAGGGCGACTTCTCCAGCAGCCAGGAAAAGTGGGAAGGCCTTGGCCTGCCCGACGAGCTGGCGCTGCGGCTGGCCCGCATGCCGGAGCTGCGTGCCGCGCTGGACATGGTCGAGGTGAGCCAGCAGAGCGGCCAGCCGATCGAGAAGGTCGCCGGCGTGTTCTACGAACTGGGCGAGGCGCTGGATCTGGAGTGGCTGCGCGACCAGATCGAGGCGCTGCCGGTGGAAGGCCACTGGCACGCGCAGGCGCGCGGCTCGCTGCTGGACGAGCTCAACCACCAGCACCGGGCGCTGTCGCAGCAGGTGCTCAACCTCAGTGGCGACAGCAAGGGTGTCTCGCCGGTGCAGGCCTGGCTGCAGCGCGACGATGCCACGCTGCAGTACACCCGCAGCATGCTGGCCGAGATCCTCACCCAGAACGCGGACTACCCGATCGCCTCGGTCGCGGTACGCCGACTGGCGCAACTGGCGCAGGTGCCGGTCTGAGGTTTCTGCGGGACTTTCCCACGGCGTGACCTCACCCTTACCCTCCCCTGCTTGCAGGGGAGGGTATTGCGGCATGCTCCAGCATGACGGCAGGTTTTTTTTGCTCCCCCCCCCTGCGTGCAGGGGACAAATCGGCAGGACTGCCGATTTGCGCGGCGCAAGCCGCCCGAAGGGCGAGGGCCATGGATGGTCCGAGTGCAGGTTGGGAGGGGGTAGCTCCGGCCTGGCGGGAAAGTCCGGGAGTAGGGCGCAGCCACTGCTCTGTCGTACTCTTGGCGCGTCTTCCGCCAACCGGGGTTTCCGATGCGCTTTGCCTTCGTCGCCAGTGACGCCAGCGTCGCCCAGCAAGCTTGGCGCAAGCTGGTGGAACGCTACGGCGACGTGCCGCCGGAGCAGGCCGAGCTGATCGTGGCGCTCGGTGGCGACGGTTTCATGCTGCGCACCCTGCATGCCTACCGCGCGCTGGAACTGCCGGTATACGGGATGAAGCTGGGCCGGGTCGGCTTCCTGATGAACAAGCACCGGCTCGACGGCCTGCCGGAGCGGATCGCGCGTGCGCATGCGGCGACGCTGTTCCCGCTGCAGATGGAAGTCACCGACGTGGCCGGCAACGAGCACAGCGCGCTGGCCTTCAACGAGGTTTCGCTGCTGCGCCAGAGCAACCAGGCCGCGCACCTGGAGGTGCAGCTCAATGGCACGGTGAAGCTGCCGAACCTGGTCTGCGACGGCATCATGGTGGCCACGCCTGCGGGATCCACCGCCTACAACCTGTCCGCGCACGGACCGATCCTGCCGCTGGATGCGAACGTGCTGGCGCTCACCCCGATCAGCCCGTTCCGCCCGCGCCGCTGGCGCGGCGCGATCCTGCCGCATCGCACCGAGGTGGTCCTGCGCGTGCTCGACCCGGGCAAGCGGCCGGTCAGCGCCACCGCCGATTTCCACGAGGTGCGCGACGTGCGCGCGGTGGCGATCCGCCAGTCCGGCGGGCAGGGCGTGCGGCTGCTGTTCGACCCGGAACACAACCTCGAGCAGCGCATCCTGGACGAGCAGTTCGCGGCTGAATGAGACACGGTGCCTGTAGGAGCGCACCCTGTGCGCGATGCTTTTTTCTCCATTATGCAAAAGCATCGCGCACAGGGTGCGCTCCTACGGGCAATCTTCGGCCGGCTTTGCTAGATTCGACAACGACGCCATCTCCAATCGCCCCATGACCCGCGCAGGCTCCGACGTCCACGACCCCTCCGCCACCACCGACAACCGCCTCGTCGTGGCGATCTCCTCGCGCGCGCTGTTCGATCTCGGCGACAGCCACGCGCTGTTCGAGCGCGAAGGCCTCGATGCCTACCGCTCGTTCCAGATCGACCACGAGAACGAGATCCTGCGGCCCGGCGTGGCGTTCCCGCTGGTGCAGAAGCTGCTCGGCTTGAACAAGCTGGCCGGCGACGTGCCGCCGGTCGAGGTGATCCTGCTGTCGCGCAACTCCGGCGACACCGGCTTGCGCATCTTCAACGCGATCCAGCACTACGGCCTGCAGATCAGCCGCGCCGCATTCACCAGCGGCGCGCCGACCTCCGATTACATCGCGCCTTTCAAGGCTGACCTGTTCCTCTCCGCCAACGCCGAGGACGTCGGCCGCGCGCTGGCCGCCGGGGTAGCGGCCGCGACGATCCTGCCCAGCATCGCGCCGCCGCGCATGAGCGAGCAACTGCGCATCGCGTTCGACGGCGACGCGGTGATCTTCGGCGACGAGGGCGAGCGCGTCTCGCGCGAGGAGGGGCTGGAGGCGTTCCACCGCAACGAGCGCGAGCATGCCACCGAGCCGCTGTCGGTCGGCCCGTTCCGCGGATTCCTCACCGCGCTGCACCGCCTGCAGACCGCGTTCCCGGCGGAGGATTCGCCGATCCGCACCGCCCTGGTCACCGCCCGTTCCGCGCCCGCGCACAAGCGGGTGATCCTCACCTTGCGCAAGTGGGGCGTGCGCATCGACGAGGCGCTGTTCCTCGGTGGCCGCGACAAGGGCCCGTTCCTCGATGCGTTCGGCGCCGACATCTTCTTCGACGACTCGCCCGCCAACGTGGAGTCCGCGCGCAAGCATGTGGCCACCGGGCACGTGCCGCACGGAGTGAGCAATCGCTGATGCGTGCCTCATGCGTGCGCATGAACTTGCGTGGTTTCGATGTGTGAAGTCGGGGTGAACTGAAGGCCTGTCGAGAGTTTTTCGTCTAGTATGTGGCGGGTTCCCCCACAGGGGCGTCGCGACAGGGTTGGTTGCGATGCGGGAGCAACTCCGGCGTGGACATAGCGGTCTGGCCGCGATTGGTCCCGATCCGTCGTATGTGCACCCGGTCCGCGAAAGTCGAAAGCGTCTTTCCAGGAGGGGATCCCATGTCATTGTCCAAGCAGACCGGCTTCAGTCTGGTGCTGTGCGCCGCCATCGGCCTTGTCGCCGCCGATCGCGCCGCCGCCCAGACCACCAGCGGACCCGAAGTCACCCCGGCCACCCGCCACGACACCCTGCATTCGCTGCGCGGCGTGATGCCGCGCCCGGACGACTTCATCAAGAACTCGCACGGCCATCCAGCGCATCCGTTGCCGCTCATCGGAGGGCCGGCGAACCAGGCCGATGGCGCCGTGCAGTCCTCATCCACGGGCAGCTTCGCGCCGGCGCTCGGTGCGGGCTTCGATGGCGTGGGCCAGGGTTTCAGCGGTCCGCAGGGCACGTTCACCGTGAACAGTGCGCCGCCCGATACCAACGGTGCCGTCGGGGCGACCCAGTACGTGCAACTCGTCAACACCGCGTTCGCGGTATTCGACAAGTCGACCAGGGCGGTGAGCTACGGACCGGTGCCGACCAACACGCTGTGGTCGGGCTTCGGCGGCCCGTGCGAAACCGACAACGACGGCGATGGCATCGTGGTCTACGACAAGGCAGCCGGACGCTGGGTCATCTCCCAGTTCGCCGTGACTGCCACGCCCTACTTCCAGTGTGTGGCGGTTTCGGCGACCAGCGACGCCACCGGCGCCTACTACCGCTATGCGTTCCCGTACGGCAGCGTCTTTCCGGACTACCCGAAGATGGGCGTGTGGCCGGATGCCTACTACGAGACGTTCAACATGTTCAGCGGCAACGCGTTCTCCGGCGCGAAGCTGTGCGCCTACGACCGCAACGCCATGCTGAGCGGTGCCGCCGCCACGCAGCAGTGCTTCCAGCTGTCCACCAGCTACGGCGGCGTGCTGCCGGCGGACCTCGACGGCGCCACCGCGCCGCCGGCCGGTTCGCCGAACTACCTGATGAACTTCACCACGAACCAGCTCAACCTGTGGAAGTTCCACGTCGACTGGAGCAACACCGCCAACACCACGCTGACCGGACCGATCGCCATCCCGGTGGCGGCATTCAACGCGGCCTGTCGCGGCGGCGCCTGCATCCCGCAATCCGGTACCCGGCAGAAGCTCGACTCGCTGGCCGACCGCCTGATGTTCCGGCTGGCCTACCGCAACTTCGGCGACCACGAATCGCTGGTGGTCAACCACGCGGTGCAGGTCGGCAGCTCGCGCAAGAATCCGTACAGCGGCGTGCGCTGGTACGAAGTCCGCAACCCGAACGGCACGCCGGCGGTCTACCAGCAGTCCACCTACTCGCCGGACACGAACTACCGCTGGATGGGTTCGGTGGCGATGGACAAGCTAGGCGACATGGCGCTCGGCTACAGCGTCTCCAGCAGTGCCATCCATCCGGCGGTTCGTTACACCGGGCGGCTGGCCGGTGACCCGCTGGGCACGATGCAGGCCGAGAACAGCATCGTCGAGGGCCTCGGCTCGCAGAGCGGCAACAACCTGTCGCGCTGGGGCGACTACAGCGCCATGAGCATCGATCCGGTGGACGACTGCACCTTCTGGTACACCAGCGAGTACCTGCAGAACACCGGTTCGTTCAACTGGAACACGCGCATCGGCTCGTTCAAGTTCCCGACCTGCCTGTAACCGCCCGTCAACCCGGCCGCGCGGTCGGGTGCGGGACGGCGTCCGGCAATAGCGGGGCTGCTTCGGCAGCCCCGTTTTTTGTTCCGCCGCCGCGCCGCCGTGCATGGGCGCCCTCACATCATCCTGGTGCGTCGCCACCAGCGGGTCTTCTGTTCCTCGCGCACCAGCGTGAACAGCCCCGCGCCGAGGATCATCACGATGCCGATCAGCATCGGCCAGTCGAGCCGGTCGCCGAACAGCCAGTAGCCGAAGCCGATCGCCCACAGCATCTGGCTGTACTGGGTGGGTGCGACGCGGTTGGCGTGGGCAAGCTGGGTGGCCAGCATCAGCAGCACGCCGGCCAGCGCGGCGAGCAGGCCGTAGCCGGCGAGCAGCCCCCACTGGGCCAGGCTGGGCCAGCGGAAGTCGGCCAGCATCAGCAGCCCGGCCACCAGCATCGAGCCGACCACGCCGGCGCCGTACAGGGTGACGCGCTTCTCGTGCGCCCCGGACAGGCGCAGCGCGACCATCGAGATCGCGCCGGAGAGCCCGCACACGATCGCCGCCAGGTGGCCGATGCCGAGCACGCGGAAACCCGGCCGCAGCACCACCAGCACCCCCGCGAAGCCGGCCACCACCGCCGACCAGCGGCGCCAGCCCACGTGTTCCTTCAGCACCAGCACCGACAGGATGGTGACGAAGATCGGCAGCAGGAAGATCAGCGCGAACGCCTCCGCCATCGGCAGCGCGGTGAACGCGACCACCGCGGCGATGCTGCCGGTCGCGCTGGCCGCCGCGCGCACCAGCCACAGCCACTGGCGCCGTGCCAGCACCACGTCGCGCCAGCGGTCGCCCGGCCCCTTGATGAAGGGCAGGGCGCTCAGCCCCAGCGCGGCGCCGAAGAACACCGCCTCGTACGCCGGCAGGCCGCCGCGCAGCGACTTCACGAACGCATCGCTGATGGCGAAGGCGGCGAAGGCCGTGAAGCCGAGCAGGACACCTTTGAACATGGGATTCCGTGGGCAGGTGAGGGGCGGCGGACCAGGGTGGCGCGGGCCATACGCATCCGTCGGGTTTCGTCGTGGCGGGCCGGCCTGTCCGGCGGCATGGCCCGCGCTACAATACCGGCTTTTACGCGTCCGCTCCGGAGCTCACATGGCTGTCAGTCTGAATCCGCTCGATCTGTACGACGTCCGTTCGCTGCTCACCGACGAGGAGCGCATGGTGCAGGACACCGTCGGTCGCTTCGTCGACGAGCGCGTGCTGCCGATCATCGGCGACTGCTTCGACCAGGGGCGCTTTCCGAAGGAGCTGATACCCGAGATCGCCAGCCTCGGCCTGCTCGGCGCCACCATTCCGGAAAAATACGGTTGCGCGGGCATGAACGGGGTCAGCTACGGCCTGATCTGCCAGGAGCTGGAGCGCGGCGACTCGGGCCTGCGTAGCTTCGCCTCGGTGCAGAGCTCGCTGTGCATGTACCCGATCTTCGCCTACGGCAGCGAGGAGCAGAAGCAGCACTACCTGCCGCGGATGGCCGCCGGCGAGGTGATCGGCTGTTTTGGCCTCACCGAACCACATGGCGGCTCCGATCCGGCCAACATGAAGACGAACGCGAAGAAGGATGGCGGCGACTGGATCATCAACGGCGCCAAGATGTGGATCACCAACGGCAACCTGGCGCATATCGCGATCGTGTGGGCGCAGACGGCGGACGGCATCCAGGGTTTCGTGGTACCGACCGACACGGCCGGCTTCAAGGCGCAGGAGATCCACAAGAAGATGAGCCTGCGCGCGTCGGTCACCAGTGCGCTGTTCTTCGACAGCGTGCGCGTGCCGGACAGCGCGCGGCTGCCGAACGTGAAGGGACTGAAGGGGCCGCTGGGTTGCCTCACCCAGGCCCGCTACGGCATTACCTGGGGGCCGATCGGCGCCGCCCAGGCCTGCCTGAAGGAAGTACTGGATTACACCGCCGAACGCATCCTGTTCGGCCGCCCGCTGGCGTCGAACCAGGCGATCCAGCTGAAGATGGCCGACATGGCCCGCCGCATCACCACCGCGCAGTTGCTGTCGCTGCAGCTCGGCCGCCTCAAGGACGCCGGCAAGATGCAGCCGACCCAGGTCTCGCTGGCGAAATGGAACAACTGCCGCATGGCGATCGATATCGCGCGCCAGTGCCGCGACATCCTCGGCGGCGCCGGCATCACCACCGAGCACGGTGCGATCCGCCACGCGCTGAACCTGGAGTCGGTGATCACCTATGAAGGCACCGAGACGGTGCACGAGCTGGTGGTGGGCCGCGAGCTGACCGGCATCAACGCGTTCTGAAACGGAGCGTGCCGCGCATGGACTCCGCTTCGCTGCGCCTCGAAACCGACCGGCTGATCCTGCGTCCGCCGCGGCTGGAGGATTTCGACGCCTACGCGGACATGATGGCCGATGCCGAGGCCGCGCGGTTCATCGGCGGCCGGCAGGTGCGCGCGGTGGCCTGGCGCGGCTTCCTGGCTTCCGCGGGCGCCTGGATGATCCAGGGCTTCTCGATGTTCTCGGTGGTCGAGAAGGCCACCGGCCGCTGGATCGGCCGGCTCGGCCCCTGGCGCCCCGAGGGATGGCCGGGTACCGAGATCGGCTGGGGCCTGGCGCGCGGCGCCTGGGGCAAGGGCTATGCGCAGGAAGGCTGCATCGCGGCGATCGACTGGACCTTCGACCAGTTGGGCTGGAGCGAGATGATCCATTCGATCCACCCGGACAACCGCGCCTCGCAGGCGCTGGCACAGCGGCTCGGCTCGACCTGCCGCGGCCCGGGCAGGCTGCCCGCACCGTTCGAGGAGGACCCGATCGAAATCTGGGGCCAGACGCGCGAGCAATGGCGCCGGTGCCGCACGCCAGCATGAGCGCGATCGCCCACGCCGACCCGGCGACCGCCTTGCGCGAGGTACTCGCTTCGGTGGTACCGGATCTGCATCGCCACTGCCGCGATCCGTGGACGCTGATCGGCAGCGCCGCGGCGCGGCTGGCCGGCGCCGCGGTGGCGGTGGCCGATCTCGATGTGTTGACCAGCGTCCGCGATGCGGATGCCCTGATCGGACACTGGCGGACCCGGCAGGATGAAGCCTGGATGCCGCCCTCCGCCGAGCGCTTCCGCTCGCGTTTCGCCCGGTTCCTCTTCCCCGGCCTGCCGGTGGAAGTGATGGGCGGCCTCGAATTGCACGGCGAGCGCGGCTGGGAGCCGGTGCGGATCGGCGCGGTCGTCACGGTGGACGTGGCCGGCCTCGCGGTCCCGATCCCCGCGGTGGCGGAGCAGATCCGCGTGCTGGAAAGTTTCGGACGCCCCAAGGACCGGCGGCGCGCGACATTGCTGAAAAGCCTGAGCGGGGAACGATCATGATCACCATCTACGGCATGCGCGCCTCCGGCAACTGCTACAAGCTGCAGCTGTTGCTCGACCAGTTGGGCCGCGACTACCGCTGGGTCGACGTGGACAGCGCACACGGGGAGACGCGCACACCGGCCTATCTGGCGAAGAACCCGAACGGCAAGGTGCCGCTGCTAGAAGTGGACGACGGCCGCCGGCTGGCCGAGTCCGACGCGATCCTGTGCTTCCTCGCCGAGGGCACCGCCTATTGGCCGAATGGATCTGGGCCCGAGGATGCCTGGCTGCGCGCGCAGACGCTGCAGTGGCTGTTCTTCGAGCAGTACAGCCACGAGCCGTGCATCGCGGTGGCGCGCTTCATCCGCGGCTGGCTGCCGCCCGACCACCCGCGCCAGGCCGAGCTGCCCGCGCTGCTGCAGAAGGGCACGCAGGTGCTGGCAGTGATGGAGCAGCATCTGGCCGGGCGCGGCTGGTTCGTCGGCGAGCGCTACGGCATCGCGGACATCGCGCTGTACGCGTATACCCACTGCGCCGGCGACGGCGGTTTCGAGCTGTCGGCGTTTCCGAATATCCGCGCGTGGCTCGGTCGCGTGCAGGCACAACCCGGCCATACTCCGATGCAGCATTGACCTTCCGTTGTAGGAGCCCACCCTGTGGGCGATGCCTTTGAAAAGCATCGCCCACAGGGTGGGCTCCTACAAAAACATCCCCTATCTTGCCGATACCACGCCATGTCCATTCCGTTCACCCTCAGCGCCCGCCACAAGGGCTTCAACCGTGCCGAGATCGTCGACCAGAACTTCATCGAGTTCGTGCAGCTGTGGCAGGGCGACGTGCGTGCCGCGCCGCGCGACGATGAGGCCGTGCTGCCGGGCAGCACGCTGGATGCGCGCGGCTTCCGCGGGCTGCTGGAATCGCAGCTGATCTCGCGCCACCTCGACCTGATGGCGCGCGTGCTGCGCGTGCAGAACAAGGTGTTCTACACGATCGGTTCCAGCGGCCACGAAGGCAACGCGATGGTGGCGCGGCTGACCCGGCACACCGACCCGGCGTTCCTGCACTACCGCTCGGGCGGCTTCATGGCCGAGCGCTTCCGCAAGATCCCCGGCATGGACCCGGTGATGGATTCGGCGCTGTCCTTCGCCGCCAGCAAGGAAGACCCGGCTTCCGGCGGCCGCCACAAGGTGTGGGGCAGCAAGCCGCTGTGGGTATTGCCGCAGACCTCGACGATCGCCTCGCACCTGCCCAAGGCGCTGGGCACCGCGGTGGCAATCGAGCAGGCGCGGCGCGTCGGCCACGCGTTGCCGATCCCCGACGACAGCATCGCGATCTGCTCGTTCGGCGATGCCTCCAGCAACCACGCCACCGCGCAGACGGCGTTCAACGCCGCGGCGTGGACGGCGTACCAGAAGCTGCCGGCGCCGGTGCTGTTCGTATGCGAGGACAACGGCATCGGCATCTCGGTGAAGACGCCATCGGGCTGGGTCGCCAACAACTACCAGCATCGCGCCAACCTCGACTATTTCTTCGCCGACGGCCTCGACCTGGCCGAGGGCTACGCCCAGGTGCAGCGCGCGGTGGAGCATTGCCGCGGCACCCGCCGGCCCACCTTCCTGCACCTCAGGACCACCCGCATCATGGGCCACGCCGGCACCGACTTCGAGATCGAGTGGCGCAGCATCGAGGAGCTCTTTGCCGTCGAATGCTCCGACCCGCTGCTGCGCTCGGCCGGCATCGCGCTGGAGTCGGGCCTGTACTCGAAGGACGCGTTGCTGGGCCTGTACGAGGCCACCCGCAAGCGCTGCTTCGCCGCCGCCGAAGACGCGGATTCGCGCCCGCGGCTGACCTCGCTGGAAGACGTGATGGCCCCGCTGGCGCCATACACGCCGGCCGCGGTGAAGGCCGAGGCCGGGCGCGCCGACTACGCCGAGCGGCGCCTGGCCGTGTTCGGCGGCGAGGCGAAGCTGCCGGAAAACCTGCCGCCGCGGCACCTGGCGATCCAGATCGGCCAGGCCCTGCACGACATCATGGCGAAGTATCCCGAGTCGCTGCTGTTCGGCGAGGACGTGGCGCAGAAGGGCGGCGTGTACACCGTCACCAAGGGCCTCAACAAGGCGTTCAAGGGCAGCCGCGTGTTCAACACGCTGCTGGACGAGACGATGATCCTGGGCCTGGCCCAGGGCTACGCGAACATGGGCATGCTGCCGATCCCGGAGATCCAGTACCTGGCGTACTTCCACAACGCCTGCGACCAGATCCGCGGCGAGGCGTCGTCGCTGCAGTTCTTCTCCAACGGCCAGTACCGCAACCCGCTGGTGATGCGGGTGGCCTCGCTGGGCTACCAGAAGGGCTTCGGCGGCCACTTCCACAACGACAACTCGATCACCGCGCTGCGCGACATCCCCGGCCTCGTCGTCGGCTGCCCCAGCCGCGGCGACGACGCGGCCACGATGCTGCGCACGCTGATGGCGCTGGCCAAGGTGGACGGCCGCGTCTGCGCCTTCCTCGAGCCGATCGCGCTGTACATGACCAAGGACCTGTACGAGGCCGGCGACGGCCAGTGGCAGTTCGGCTACCCGGCGCCGGACCAGGCGATGACGCTGGGCGAGGGCCGCATCTACGACGAGGCGGCGAACGACCTGGTGGTGTTCACCTTCGGCAACGGCGTGCCGATGGCGTTGCGCGCGGCGCGCACGATCGGCAAGGAGCTGGACTGGCGGGTGCGCGTGGTCGACCTGCGCTGGCTGGCGCCGCTCAACGACGCCTTCATCGCGGCGCAGGCGAAGACCGCCAAACGCATCCTGGTGCTGGACGAGGGCCGCAAGAGCGCCGGCGTGGGCGAGGGCGTGATCACCGCGATCGTCGAGGGCGGCTGCGGCGCCACGCCGTTGCGGCGCGTGGTCGGCGCCGACACGTTCACCCCGTTGGCCGGCGCGGCGCTCTTGGTGCTGCCGGGCGAAGCCGAGGTGGCGGCGGCGGCACGGGAACTGGCGCAACGCTGAGCGCGGCCGCGTTCAGCGCTCGCGCTTTTCCACCACGTGGAGGTGCGGGCCGCCCGGCGGCAGCTTGTTGCCGGCGTGCAGCGAGACCCGGTTGCGGCCGCCGAGCTTGGCGTCGTACATGGCCTGGTCGGCGCGGTCGACCAGCGACTCCACGTCGTCGCCCTCCCGCCGCAGGGCGACGCCGATGCTGACGGTGAGCAGCAGCGGATCGTCGCCGACGGGTATCTCCAGCCGGTGCACGCGCCGGCACAGCCGGGTCGCCACGTGCATGGCCTGCACCGCCGGCGTGCCGTCGAGCAGGGCGACTAACTCCTCGCCGCCGTAGCGGCCGAGCAGGTCGGCGGGGCGCAGTTCGGCGTTCAGCGCCTTGGCCACGGCGACCAGCGCGCGGTCGCCGGCGTTGTGGCCCTGGCGGTCGTTCAGCAGCTTGAAATGGTCCAGGTCGAGGAACAGCAGCGCGATCGGCCGCGGCGGGCCACCGGACAGCAGGGCGCTGGCCCGCTCGGTCCAGGCGCGGCGGTTGAGCACGTTGGTGAGCGCGTCGTGGTCGGCCAGTACCCGCACGATGTCGCGGTCGTGGCGCAGCCTGAGCGCGCGGTCGGCCAGGCCGACCGACAGCACGACCGCCTCGAACGCGCCGCCGGCCACGCTGGCGTCGTTGAGCCAGTCCAGTTGCGGCAGCGCGCCGCCGACCTGGGCGCTGGTCATCGCCGTGAGCAGCAGTAGCGGCGTCCAGCCAGCCAGGAAGAACCACGCCTGGCGCGAACCGCGCGCGGCGGCGACGCAGGCGACCACCAGCAACAGCACGGCGCCGATCATCAGCAGCGGGTTGAGCAGCACCTGCGCCACCTCCACCAGCAGCGGGAGCCGGCTGCTGCGCATCAGTACCAGCAGGATCATGCCCACCGCCAGCGCCATGATCGGTACCCGCAGCAGCGGCGCGTAACGCGGCAGTTCGCAGAAACGCATCATGAACAGCGAGGCGAACGCGACCGACAATGCCACCGCGGCCGAGCCGGCCAGCAGGGTCGCGCCGGCCAGCCATTGCCATTCCATCGGATGGAACAGGAAGCCGGTCTGGATGCCCTGGATCAGCGCATAGCAGAGGATGTAACCGGCGTACCAGGCATAGGTGACGTCGCGCAGCATCAGCGCGAAGCACACCGCCATCAGCACCATCGCCAGCATCACCGCGAAGCAGGCGCTGGCGAACGCCAGCCACTGCGCATCCTGCCTTGCGTACTCGAACGGTGACTGCAGCTGGAACCGCACCGGTGCGCTCAGCATCGACGACGGCTCGAACTTGAGCAGGATCGCCGCCGACGCCACGGTGTCGGACGGCACCTGCCAGGCCAGCCGGCCGTGGGCGTGGGTCGTTGCGCCGAAATCGTCGATCGCCAGCGTCTGCGGGACCCCGTGTTCGTACACCGTGACCGCGCCCAGCGTGGGCGGGTAGATCGTCAGCACGCGCCCGGCGTCGTCCCACGGCGGTTGTGGCGCGAGCACCACCCAGCTGCCGCTGTCGCTGCCGGGAAAGCGTTGCAGCAGGGACGGATCGAAACTCCGCAGCAGGCCGGCGCGGTACTCGTCGAGCACGACTTGCGGCGTGTCGTCGGGGCGCGCCTCGCGCCAGGCACCGTTGAGCGCGGCGGCGGCGTGGGCCAGCCCGCCCCACAGCCACAGCAGGCCGAGCACGAGGCCGCACCATGACATAGGTCTGCGGCGACACGATGCCGATTTTTTGCCCAGCCTCTCCATTTGGCTTTCTCCCCTATGCGGCCCTTGTACATGGGTGCATGTGGATATTGTGTTTCGCCGGGCCGGCCTGGCCCGGGCCGGCGTTCCTGCGGCTACCGGACGGATGTTCCCGGCGCCCTCGCGCGTATCGCTGCGCGGGGGCGTCGCAAAGGCAACGCTGTCGCATCCTTCGCCTCCAGGTCAAGCACGGGCCGTGCCAGCGCGGTCGGGCGCGGGCTGCTGGCGCGCTGGCGCTGGCCCACGCGTCACGGAGCTGGCCGGTCCGGTTCAATCCGGACGCGCAGGGTCACCCGTGGCGCGTTCAGGCGGGCCGGCGGGCGCCCAGTGCCACCAGCACTTCCTGTGCGCTGCGGATGCGCTCGCTGGCGCCGGGCAGGTCGAGGATCACCTTCAGCTTGTCCTGTCCATCCAGCTTGTACACGCGCGGCAGTTGCTGGATCAGCTTGATGATGGTCATGGGATCGACCTCGGGCTTCTCGCGGAACACGATGCGGCCGCCGTTGGCGCCGAAGTCGAGCTTGCGGATGCCGAGCGGGGTCGCCATCAGCTTCAGGCCGGCCACGGCGAACAGCTGCTTGGTGCTGTCCGGAAGCAGGCCGAATCTGTCGATCATCTCCACCTGCAGGTCGCGCAGCTCGTCCTCGCTGCGTGCGCTGGCGACGCGCTTGTACAGGGTAAGCCGCGCATGCACGTCGGGCAGGTAGTCGTCGGGGATCAGCGCGGGCAGGTGCAACTCGACCTCGGTCTCGTGCTCGCTGCTGAGATCGAAATCCGGCACCTTGCCCGACTTCAGCGCACGCACCGCGCGGTCCAGCAGCTCGGTGTAGAGGCCGAAGCCGATCTCCTGGATCTGGCCGGACTGTTCGTCGCCGAGCAGTTCGCCGGCGCCGCGGATTTCCAGGTCGTGGGTGGCCAGGGTGAAGCCGGCGCCGAGTTCCTCCAGCGAGGCCAGCGCCTCCAGCCGCTTCTGCGCGTCGGCGGTGATCGAGCGGCGGTCGGGCACCACCAGATACGCATAGGCGCGGTGATGCGAGCGCCCGACGCGGCCGCGCAGCTGGTGCAACTGGGCCAGGCCGAAGCGGTCGGCGCGGTCGATGATGATGGTGTTCGCGGTGGGGATGTCGATGCCGGTTTCGATGATCGTGGTGCATACCAGCACGTTGAAGCGCTGGCGGTGGAAGTCCGCCATCACGCCTTCCAGCTCGCGCTCGGGCATCTGGCCATGGGCGACGCGGATGCGCGCGTCGGGCACCAGGTCCTCCAGCTCGCGCACGGTGCGCTCGATGCTCTGCACCTCGTTGTGCAGGAAGTACACCTGGCCGCCGCGCGACAGCTCGCGCTGCAATGCCTCGCGGATCGTCGCCGGGTCCCACGCCGAAATGAACGTGCGCACGGCCGAGCGGTGCGCCGGCGGGGTGGCGATCAAGGAAAGATCGCGCAGGCCTGCCATCGCCATGTTCAAGGTGCGCGGGATCGGCGTGGCGGTCATCGTCAGCAGGTCCACTTCGGCACGCAGCTTCTTCAGCTGCTCCTTCTGGCGCACGCCGAAGCGCTGCTCCTCGTCGACGATGACCAGGCCCAGGTTCCTGAATTTGATGTCCGGCTGCAGCAGCTTGTGGGTGCCCACGATCACGTCGATCTGGCCGTCGGCGAGGCGCTTCAGCGCCTCGTTCACTTCCTTGGTGGACTTGAAGCGCGACAGCACGTCGACCCGCACCGGCCAGTCGGCGAAGCGGTCGGCGAAGTTGCGGTAATGCTGCTGGGCGAGCAGGGTGGTCGGCACCAGCACGGCGACCTGCCTGCCGGCGGTGGCGGTGGCGAAGGCGGCGCGCAGCGCCACCTCGGTCTTGCCGAAGCCGACGTCGCCGCAGATCACCCGGTCCATCGCGCGCGGCGCGGCAAGATCATTCAGCACCGCCTCGATCGCGCTTTCCTGGTCGGGGGTTTCCTCGAACGGGAAGGTGCTGCCGAACTCTTCCACCAGCTGGCGGTCGATCGGCAGCGACTCGCCGCCGCGCGCCTGCCGCTGCGCATAGATCGCCAGCAGTTCGGCGGCGACGTCGCGCACTTTCTCGGCGGCCTTGCGGCGCGCGCGCTCCCACGCGTCGCCGCCCAACGAATGCAGTGGCGCCAGCTCCGGCGCGGTGCCGGAGTAGCGGCTGACCAGGCCGAGCTGCGCCACCGGCACGTACAGCTTGTCGCCCTTGGCGTATTCGATGGTGAGGAACTCGCCATCCATGCCGCCCACGTCCATCGAGACCAGGCCCTGGTAGCGGCCCACGCCGTGGTCGACGTGCACGATCGGCGCGCCGGGGGTGAGCTCGGTGAGGTCGCGGATGATCGCTTCGGGATCGCGCGCGGTGCCGCGGCGGCGCTTGCGGTCGCGCTCGCTGCGCACCCGCTCGCCGTACAGCTCGCGCTCGGTGAGCACGGTGATCGCCGGCGTGGTGAGCGCAAAGCCCTGTTCCAGGCTGGCGATGGTGATGGCGAACTTCGGACCTTCGTACTTGGCTCCTTCCCCTGCTTGCAGGGGAGGGTTGTGACCGAAGGGAATCCCTTGCGGAGGGAGGGGCGCTTTTGCTTCTTCGCCAGTCCGGGCTACCCCCTCCCGACCTCCCCCTGCGGGCAGGGGGAGGAGAAATGTTGACCAGCCCTCGACGTTCTGCGGCTTCAACCCCGCCGCCGCCAGCGTCTCGATCAGCGCTTCGCGCCGTCCCGCCGAATCCGCCGCGATCAGCACGCGGCCCGGATAGCTGGCGAGGAAATACCGCAGCGACGTGCCCGGCTCCTCGCCCTTGCGGTTGAGCGGCAGCTCCGGAGCCGGTTGCGTGCCCACGGCGACGGCATGCTCGTGGCCGGCCTCGACCACTTCCACCCGCAGCCGCTTGTTGAGCCGCTCGCGCAATTGCTCGGGCGGCAGGTACAGCTCGGCCGGCGGCAGCACCGGGCGCTCGATGTCGTGCGCACGCTGGTCGTAGCGTTCGGCGGTCTGCGCCCAGAACTGGTCGGCCGCCTCGCCCGCGCCTTCGCCGAGCACGAACAGCGCGTCGTCGGCGAGGTAGTCGAACAGCGTGGCGGTACCTGCAAGCGGATCCGCCGCAACGCCCCGCGCATCCATGTGCGGACTCTTCGCGGGGAAGAACAATGGCAGGTAGTACTCGATGCCGCCCGGCGTGACGCCTTCCTTCATGTCCTGGTACAGCGGGCAGCGGCGCACGTCGATCGGGAAGCGTTCGCGCAGGTTGCCGCGGAATTCCTTCGCGGCTTCCTCGGTGAGCGGGAACTCGCGCGCGGGCAGCAGATCGACCTTGTCCACCTGCTGCTGCGAGCGCTGGGTTTCCGGGTCGAAGCTGCGGATCGAGTCCACCTCGTCGTCGAACAGCTCGATGCGGTACGGCTCGGCGGTGCCCATCGGGAAGATGTCGAGCAGGGCGCCGCGCACCGCGAAGTCGCCGGGCTCGGCCACCTGCGGCACGTGGCGGTAGCCGGACGCTTCCAGCCGCCGCTGTTCGCCGGCGAGGTCGAGCTTCTGGCCCTTCGCCAGCACCAGCCCGGAGCCGGTGATGTGCGAGCGCGGGGCGATCCGCTGCATCAGCGTGGCTACCGGCACCACCAGCACGCCGCGTTTCACGTTCGGCAGCCGGTACAGCGTGGCGATGCGCTGCGAGACGATCTCCGGGTGCGGGCTGAACACGTCGTAGGGCAGGGTTTCCCAGTCCGGGAAGTGCAGCACCGGCAGGCCGCCGGCGAAGATCTTCAGTTCCGCTTCCAGCGCCTGCGCGCGCTGGGTGTCGCGCGCCACCACCACCAGCAGGCCCTCGTGCGTGCGCGCTGCCTCGGCCAGCAGCAGCGCCCGGGCGGAGCCGTGCGGCGGAGTCCAGTAGCGGCGTTGCCTGGGGGTGGTCGGCAGGGGCGGGTGCTTGATCGGGCTGGGCATGGGGGACGCGTGTTCGAGGCGCCGCCATCAAGCCGCGCCGGGGAAAGCGGGCAAGTGTAACGCGATGGCTCCGACAGTCCCCATCGCAATTTGTAGGAGCGCACCCTGTGCGCGATAGCTCTTCGTCACGGAACGAACGGCATCGCGCACGGGGTGCGCTCCTACACGGTCCTACAGCTTCAGCGTGATCAGCGCGGTGCCCGGTTCGTCCGGCAGCATCCGCTGGATGAAGCCCAACTCCCTGCACAGCTGCAGCATCGGCCGGTTCTCCAGCAGCACGTAGCCCCACAGCTCGGCGAGGCCGCGGCGGCGGCAGTCGTCGACCAGGTGCTGCATCAGCAGGGCGCCCAGGCCGCGGCGGCTCCAGTCCTGTTCCACCAGCACCGAGAACTCGGCGCTGTCGGTGGCCTCGTCGACGAAGATCCGGCCCACGCCGCGCATCTCGGCCGGCTTGATCGACTCGTCCATCAGCACGAAGGCGGTTTCGAAAGCGGGGTCGATGCGGCACAGCCGCTGCGCCATCGGCATCGGCAGCTCGGACATCGCATGCAGGAAGCGGCGGCGGATGTCTTCCGGCGACAGCCGGGTAAAGCAGCGTTGCATCGCCGCCACGTCGCCCGGCTCGATCGCGCGCAATACCAGTTCGCGGCCGTCCTCGGTACGCACCTGCTCGCCCCGTGGCGTGGACTGCACGCTCGGGCGCGCAAAGCGCTCGCGGGCGCGCGGCGGGAGGGAGGCGTAGCGGGTCGGGGCGGCGAAGTCGATGGCGGGAATCATGGTAGTTCCGTACTTTTGCGTATTGTGTGCGGCGCAACATGAATTTGCAATGACGGATTCCGCGGTGCGCTGTCGCATGCGCACGATACAGCGGCCGTAACCGGCCGGCGTCATGTTGCAGTACGGAATGCCGTGGGCGCGGCAGACAGGCGGCGCGCCACCCCGCACAATGACGAGACTGGCTTCCCCATGGAGCATGGCGTGACCCGCAAACCGCGCCGCGGCCTCGGCGCCGCCCAATTGGCCGCACTGTGCGGCCACTGGCCCGGTGTCTCCCGCGATACCAAATGGGGCATCGACATGGTGTTCAGCGTGGACGGCAAGATGTTCGCGGTGATGCCGTCGGACGGCAGCGGGGGCGGCCGGCTGTCGTTCAAGGTGGCCGACGACCGTTTCCTCGAACTCACCGACCAGCCCGGCATCATCCCGGCGCCGTACCTGGCGCGGGCGCACTGGATCTCGATCGTCGAACCGCGGCGCTTCGCCACGGCGGAACTGGAGGCATTCATTCTCGACGCGTACGTGCTGGTGCGCGCGAGGCTGACGAAAAAACGGCAGGCCGAACTGGGCCCGCTTCCCACCCTCGAGGCAAAACAAAAATGAAGCAGCATCTGGGCGCGCTCGCGCTGCTGGTCGCCGACTACGACGAGGCGATCGCCTGGTACACCGGCGCACTGGGTTTCGTGCTGGTCGAGGACACCGACATGGGCGATGGCAAGCGCTGGGTGCTGCTGGCGCCGCCCGGTTCCAGCGAAACCCGCCTGCTGCTGGCCAAGGCGAAGGGCGACGAGCAGGCCGCGCGCGTCGGCAACCAGGCCGGCGGCCGTGTGTTCCTGCTGCTGCATACCGACGGCTTCCAGCGCGACTGGCAGCGCATGCGCGCCGCCGGCGTGCACTTCCGCGAGGAACCGCGGCACGAGGCCTACGGCACGGTAGCGGTGTTCGAGGACCTGTACGGCAATGCCTGGGACCTGCTGGAGCCGAAGCGCTGACGCGTTACCAGACCAGGTCGTCCGGTACCTGGAACCGGCTGTAGTACTCGTCGTCCGCGCCGCTGCCGGCCTCGGCGCGGCCGTGGTCGAGCACGATCATCGCCGCGTCGCGTTCGCGGACCTTGTCGGCGGCAATGCGCGGCAGCAGCTCGTAACCCTCGCCGTGGCGCACGATCACCAGTGCGCCGGCGGCCAGCTGCGCGCGCAGCGCCTCGTTGACCAGCACGTCCTTGATCCGGTCGCCGTCGGTGAAGCGGTAGGCGATCTCGCCCTCGCGCTTCACCTTGTGTGCCTCGACGATCTGCCGCACCTGCGCCCGCGTTTCGTTGGCCCGCGCTTGCGCGTTGCGCCCGGCCGCCAGGGCGCGATCGCGTTCGGCCTTCTCCGCCTGCAGCCGTTGCGCTTCCGCCGGCTCGGCGCCCGCCGTCAGCGGGGTCTTGCCCAGGTGCTTCTTCGCCTGCTCGCGCACGACCTTGGCCACCTGGCCTTTCTTGACCAGGCCGGCCTTGAGCAGCTGTTCCTGCAGGGGATTGCGCATGACGGTATCGGTTGTGCGGGAAGTGGGCGGAAACTCAATGCGCGCCGGCGTCGATCAGTTCCACGTCGAACACCAGCGAGGCGTTCGGCGGGATGTCGGCGCCGGCGCCGCGGGCACCGTAGCCGAGCTCGGCGGGGATCAGCAGGGTGCGCTTGCCGCCCACGCGCATGCCGGCGACGCCCTGGTCCCAGCCGTCGATCACCCGGCCGGCGCCGAGGGTGAAGTTGAACGGCGCGCCATGGTCGTACGAGCTGTCGAACTTGGCGCCGTGCTTGTCCTTCGCGTTTTCGTCGTACAGCCAGCCGGTGTAGTGCACCAGCACGTCCATGCCGGCCTTCGCCTCGACGCCGGTACCGACCTTCCGGTCGATCACGGTGAGCTTGTCGACCTTGCCGCTGGCACGGGCCTGGGGCGGCGCGCTGCAGGCGGCGAGGGCGAGGACGGCGAGCAGGGGCAGCAACCAGCGCATGGGGAGACTCCGGACGGTGGAAAGGATCGGGCGGGGATTATGCGGGAAACCGCGACGAGGCAGCCGGCAGCGGGCCGTCAGCTGACCAGTTCGGCCGCGACCATCCGCTTGAGCGGATCGACGGCGACCGCGTCGTTCTCGTTCATCAGCTGCAGCTGGCCGTCCTGCACCAGCGCCTGCAGGCGCATGCCCCGTTGCAGCAGTTCGACCAGGGCGGTCACCGTCGCGGCGGGGATGTCGAGCACGCTGAGGTTCTTGTGGCGGCCGAGCGCGTGGCCGGCCTTGTTCCACCAGAGTTCCGCCGCGTTGCCGCCGTAGTTGAGCACCACCACCTGGCGCGAGCGGCCGCAGGCCTTGCGGATGCGCGCCTCGTCGGGTTGGCCGACCTCGATCCACAGCTCGATCTCGTCGGTGTACGCCTTGCGCCACAGCGCCGGTTCGTCCTCGTCGCCGATGCCCTTGCCGAACTCCAGCCGCTCGTCGGCATACAGCGCGAATGCCAGCAGGCGGACCATCAGCCGCTCCTCGGTCTCGGACGGGTGCCGCGCCAGGGTCAGCGCGTGGGTGGCGTAGTAGTGCCGGTCCATGTCGCTGACCTGCAGTTCGACCTTGTAGATGGTGGCGTTGAGTGCCATGGGGGCGCCTTGGGGCAACAAGCCGCCCATTCTACGCGCTGTCAGGGCTCGCCCGTCCGCGGATTAGACTGGCGGCCGACATGGATACTCCTGCCGTGCCCTTCACGCGTGACAGCGATGCCAGCACCGTGCACCTGCCGGCCGGCAGTTGGGCGACCGTGCTCGATGCGCTGTGCGCCCGCTTCGCCGCGATCGGTCGCGCGCAGTGGCTGGAGCGGATCGCACGCGGCCGGGTGCTGGACGGGCGGGGCGTGGCCATCACGCCGCAGACGCCGTACCGGGCCGGGCTGCGCATCCACTACTACCGCGAGGTGGCGGCCGAGCCGACGATTCCGTCCGTCGAAGCCGTGCTGCACGTCGACGAGCACCTGGTGGTGGCCGACAAGCCGCATTTCCTGCCGGTGACGCCGGCCGGCGGGTTCGTCGAGCAGACCCTGTTGCGGCGCCTGGTCCGGCGGCTGGGCAACCCGCAGCTGGTGCCGCTGCACCGGATCGACCGTGCCACTGCCGGGCTGGTGCTGTTTTCGGCGAACCCGGCGAGCCGGGCGGCGTACCAGGCGCTGTTCCGCGAGCGCCGTATCGACAAGCGCTACGAGGCGCTGGCGCCGACCTTGCCCGCAGCGTCGTTTCCGCTGCTGCGGCGCTCGCGCATCGTGGCCGGCGAGCCGTTCTTCCGCATGCGCGAGGTGGCGGGCGAGCCGAACAGCGAGACGCGGATCGAAGTCATCGGCAGGGACGATGACTGCTGGCGCTACGCGCTGTTCCCCCGCAGCGGGCGCAAGCACCAACTGCGCGTGCACATGGCGGCGCTGGGCGCGCCGATCGCCGGCGACACCCTGTACCCCGCGCTGGCCGAGGCGGCCGCCGACGATCACGCCCACCCGCTGCGGCTGCTGGCGCGGGAGCTGGCCTTTGACGATCCGCTGTCCGGCGCGCCGCGGCGTTTCGAGAGCAGGCTGGCGTTGTGATGGCGGGAGGCGGGCCGGTTGCCGCTCTCCCTCGCCATCGGATAACCATGGGCGGCCATTCCACGCTATCTTCCACCGCAACATCCGCTTTGGGGAGAAGCGTCCAGTGAGTGCACAACCCTTGTCCGCCGCGCCGTCGCGCGTCGAATTCACCATCCGCGGCCTGATCATCGGCATCGTGATCACCGTGGTATTCACTGCCGCCAACGTGTTCTTCGGCCTCAAGGCCGGCCTCACCTTCGCCACCTCGATCCCGGCCGCGGTGATCTCGATGGCGATCCTGCGCGCGATGAAGAACTCCACGATGCAGGAGAACAACATCGTGCAGACGGTGGCATCGGCCGCAGGCACGCTGTCCTCGATCATCTTCGTGCTGCCGGGCCTGATCATCATCGGCTGGTGGAACGGCTTCCCGTTCTGGATGTCGTTCGGCATCTGCGCCACCGGCGGCGTGCTGGGCGTGATGTACACCATCCCGCTGCGCCGCGCGCTAGTCACCGATTCGGACCTGCCGTACCCGGAGGGCGTGGCTTGCGCCGAGGTGCTGAAGGTGGGTTCCAGCGGCGGCGAGGAGGCAGCCGAATCGGTGGAATCCGGCGGCGCCGGGCTGAAGGCGGTGATCGCCGGCGCGATCGTCTCGGCAGTGTTCTACGTGGTGGTGCAGACGCGGCTGTTCGCCGATGCGGTGTCCAGCTATTTCCGCGTGGGCGACAAGGGCGCCGCCACCGGTTTCGATTTCAGCCTGTCGTTCGCGCTGTTCGCGGTGGGTCACCTGGTCGGACTGTGGGTGGGCGTGGCGATGCTGGTCGGCGCGCTGATCGGCTGGGGCTGGGCGGTGCCGCACTTCCTGCTGCTGCACCCGGTCGCCGGCCCGGTTGCCGACGCGGCGCAGGGCACCTGGAGCCATTACGTGCGCTTCGTCGGCGCCGGCACCATCGGCGTGGCGGCGATCTGGACGCTGGCCAAGCTGGTGAAGCCGGTGATCGGCGGCCTGGCCGGCGCGATGCGTGCCTCGCGCGCGCGCAAGAGCGGCCAGTTGCACATGCTGCCGCGCACCGAGCACGACATGCCGATCGGCATGGTGGGCCTGATCACGCTGCTGTGCCTGATCCCGGTGGCCTGGCTGCTCGGCCACTTCAGCAACATCAGCGGGCTGGGCGAGCACACCGTGCTGCTGGTGGTCGGCGGCGTGCTGTTCGTGGTGATCCTGAGCTTCCTGGTCTCGGCCGTCTGCGGCTACATGGCCGGCCTGATCGGTTCGAGCAACAGCCCGCTGTCGGGCGTGGGCATCCTGGTGGTGATCATCGCCGCGCTGCTGCTGGTGCTGGGCGTGAAGTCGCTGGTGCCGGCCGAGCAGGGCAAGGCGCTGGTGGCGTTCGCGCTGTTCATCACCTCGATCGTGTTCGCGGTGGCCTCGATCGCCAACAACAACCTGCAGGACCTCAAGACCGGCCAGCTGGTGGATGCCACGCCTTCGCTGCAGCAGTGGGCGCTGGTGATCGGCGTGATCGCCGGCGCGGTGGTGATCCCGCCGGTGCTGGACCTGCTGAACCAGGCCTACGGCTTCCTCGGCGCGCCGGGCGTGGACCCCGCGCGCGCGCTGCCGGCGCCGCAGGCCGGCCTGATCTCGGCGCTGGCGCAGGGCGTGATCACCGGCAACATCGACTGGAGCCTGATCATCATCGGCGCGGTGATCGGCGTGGGCATCATCGTGCTGGACGAGGCGCTGGCGCGCACCGGCAAGTCGATGCGGCTGCCGCCGCTGGCGGTGGGCCTGGGCATCTACCTGCCTACCTCCACCACGCTGATGGTGGTGGTGGGCGCGCTGGTCGGCGCGTGGTTCGACAAGCGCGCCGAGCGCGGCCCGAAGCCCGAGCCCACCAAGCAGCTCGGCGTGCTGCTGGCTTCCGGCCTGATCGTGGGCGAGAGCCTGCTCGGCGTGGTCGTGGCGGCGCTGGTGGCATTCTCCGACAAGCTCGGCTTCGCCAACCGCAACGCGCCGCTGGCGCTGGTGGGCGGGGGTTTCCATGGCGCCGCGATCTGGATCGGCGGCGTGGTGTTCGTGGGCGTGACCTGGGCGATGTACCGCTGGATCGGTCGCATGGGACAGGCCTCGGCGTAGGCTTGCACGTGCTCTTGTCGTGGCGGTGGCGCACCATGGCGCCACCGCCGGGCATTCCGTCCGGCGACGAAGCCGCGAGGACCTGCCCATGTTGGATTGGCTGCAATACCGCAAAGAACTGCTCGGCCGGATCGGCGAGATCGGCAAGCTCAGTCCCGATACGCTGCGGGGTTACCAAGTGCTGACCGGTGCCGGCGAGAAGACCGGCCACCTGGATGCCAAGACCCGCGAACTGATCGGCCTGGCGGTGGCGGTCACCACCCGCTGCGACGGCTGCATCACGGTGCACGTCGGCGAGGCGCTGAAGCACGGCGCGACCCGCGAGGAAATCGCCGAGGCGTTGGGCGTGGCGGTGGCGCTCAACGCCGGCGCAGCGCTGGTGTACTCCTCGCGCGTGATGGACGCGGTGCACCAGCACAGCGGCAGCTGAGCCCGCCGGATTCCTGCCGCGGCCACGTACAATGCCGCCGTCGGGATAAACCTGAAGGGATGTGAGTGACTGCTGCCGGTTTTTCCGCGGCCGCGCCGGATGCGGCGCTGGCCGCGCTGTTCGTGCCGTTCGAGACCGGCGAGCTGAAGCTGCCGGCGGACGGCCGCGCGCTGTTCCTGCGCGCCCGCGCCGGCGTGCGCCTGCGCGAAATGGCGCAGCCCGGCTGGCTGTGCGAGCAGGGCTTCCTGCCGTTCGCCGACGAACTGGGCCGCAACGGCCTGCGCGTGGGCGAACCGGCGGCCGGGGAGACCTTTCCGCTGGTGCTGCTGCTGCCGCCGCGCCAGCGCGACGAGGCGCGCGCGCTGTTCGCCCGCGCGCTGCGGCACCTGGCGCCGGGCGGCACGGTGCTGGCCGCGATGCCGAACGCCGAAGGCGCGAGGTCGGGCGAGGCGGAGCTGGCCAGACTGGCCGGCGCCGTGCAGCACCTGTCCAAACACAAATGCCGTGTGTTCTGGAGTACGCCGCCGCCGGCCGACGTCGACCGGGATCTGCTGGCCGAATGGCTGGCGCTGGACGAGCCGCACGCCATCGTCGACGGCTACGTCAGCCGCCCCGGCCTGTTCGCCTGGGACCGCATCGACCGCGCCTCGGCATTGCTGGCGGAACACCTGCCAAGAGACCTGCACGGCCGCGTGGCCGATCTCGGTGCCGGCTACGGCTATCTTTCCACGCAGGTCGTCGCGCGCTGCCCGCGAGTCGCGGCGATCGACCTGTACGAAGCCGAAGCGCGCGCGCTGGAGCCGGCGCGGCGCAACCTGGCGCGGGCGCAGCGCGAATGCGGTCGCGAGGTGGCGGTGGCTGTGCGCTGGCACGATGTGACCCGCGGCCTGGCGCAGCGCTACGACGCCATCGTCAGCAACCCGCCGTTCCACCAGGGGCGCGCCGACCTGCCCGAACTGGGCCGCGCCTTCATCGTCAGCGCGGCCGAGGCGCTGCTGCCGGGTGGAACGCTGCTGATCGTGGCGAACCGGCATCTGCCGTACGAGGCGGTGCTGGCCGCGCGTTTCCATGAAGTGCGCACGCAGGTCGTGCGGGAAGGATTCAAGGTGATCGAGGCGACGGGAGTGCGCGGATGAAACTGGTCAAGTTGATCGCGAACCTCGGCTACGGCAGCCGCAAGGACGTGACCCAGCTGTTCCGCTCCGGCCGCGTCACCGATGCCGAGGGCGAGGTGCTGTACGCCGACGACGTGGTGCCGTACGAAACCATCCGCGTCGACGACGAGCCGCTCGATCCGCCGCCGGGGCTGACCCTGGTGATGAACAAGCCGCTGGGCGTCACCTGCTCGCGCAAGGATCCGGGCCGCGTGGTCTACGACCTGCTGCCGCCGCGCTACCGCGTGCGCTCGCCGGCGCTTTCCACGGTGGGCCGGCTCGACCGCGACACCTCGGGCCTGCTGCTGTTCACCGACGACGGCGCGCTGCTGCACCGGATCATTTCGCCGAAGGCGAACGTGACCAAGGTCTACGAGGCCACCCTGGCGCAGGACCTGCGCGGCGACGAAGGCGAACTGTTCGCCGGCGGCACGCTGCTGCTGGAAGCGGAAACCGAACCGCTGGCGCCGGCCGTGCTCGACGTGCTGGGGCCGCGGCATGCCAGGCTCGGCGTCACCGAAGGCCGCTACCACCAGGTACGCCGCATGTTCGCCGCCGCCGGCAACCACGTCGAAACGCTGCAACGGGTTTCGATCGGCGCGCTGGCGCTGGGCGAATTGCGACCGGGCGAATGGCGCGCACTCGATGCCGGCGAGGTCGCATCGATCTTCGCGCCGTAGAGCAGCGGCGCCATCCGTAGGAGCGCACCCTGTGCGCGATGCTTTTCCGTGACCTGACGAAGAGCATCGCGCACAGGGTGCGCTCCTACAAAAGAGCGGCTACAGCACGTGCACCGCCGTGGGAATCGCGTTGCCGAACCACTTGTGCCGCTCGTCGCGGCAACTGGGGCTGCCCATCGCGAACTTGCGGCAGATCGTGGGGCGGTCCGCGTAGATCGTGCAGCGGAAGCTGTTCGGGTCGACCGCGGCGCACCAGCCGTCCTCGCCCTTGGCCAGGGTTTGCATGCCGTGTTCGTCGCGGGCGACCAGCCAGGCCGGGACGTGGTCCTCGGGCATCAGGACCACCGTGAGGCGGCAGCACACGGCTTCGCAGGTCGTGCATTGCACGCCGGGGTCGACGCTTTCGGCGTAGGGGTCGGGGATATTTTTCACTCGTCAGTGTGGCAGCTTCGCCCGACGCGAGTGTGAACTCCGGGTGGGTTTGCCGTGTTCAATCCGTGCCGTCGCGCCACAGCGCCCGCCAGCCATCGGGACCCAACCGCTGCAGCGTCTCGATGTTGCGCCGGTAGATGCCGTCGGTGTCGTCCATCGACGCCATCGCGCGCTCGATGCTCGATTCGCGCAGCAGGTGCAGCGTGGGATAAGGCGAACGGTTGCTGAGGTTCCCGGCGTCGTCCGGCATGGTGTCGGCGAACTGGTAGCCGGGATGGAAGCTGGCCACCTGCCATTCGCCCTCCAGCCCCAGCGTCTGCACGGCGGCGTCGGCCACGTCGAGGAAGTCGTTGTAGTCGAGGAAGTCGCCGAGCACGAACGGGTGGATCAGCAGGCCGGTCTCGCACTCGTCGGGAGTGAGTGCGTTGAGCGACTGCAGCTCGCCGCAGAGATCGTCGAGCAGCGCATCGGTGTCGCGCGCGTGGCTCACCCGCAGGCGCAGCTTGCCCTGCACGTGCGGCGCCCGCGCGAACGGGCACAGGTTCAACCCGATCACCGCACGCTCCAGCCAGCGCGTGGTGGCAGCGAGGTAGGGTGCGTCCTCGGGCAGCGCGTCGGCGTTGAGGTCGTTGGCAGGCGTCGGGTTCATGCGGTTTTCGCGAGGGTGCGGCAGCCGACTATAGCGACTGGCCGGTGCACGGGCTTGTGCATGCGGCGCCGGAGGCCTTGCGGGGCTTGCGCCGGGTTTTATGCGGGACCGCCGGATGCCGGATGCGGGAACCGGTTTCGCAAACCTGATTTAATGGCGACCCCCGGCACGGGAACCTGCCGGCCCGGCCAGACTCCAAGGGATCGGCGGCGGCCATGCCCCTGGAACAGGATTCGCTCGTGGATGGTTCGACCCCAACGACTGCAGATGCCTTGCACGGCGAAAGCCGCGGGTACTCCGAGGTCGGTGGTGGCCTGGCCATGCCTCATGCGACGGAGGTGCCGGGCGAGGGCCGGCGGGAATCGGCCCGGTGTGCCGGACCTCGCCCTCCTGCCCAGGCCGGCCCGGCAACGGGCTCGCGCAGGCAACCGGCCGCAGGCCGCGTGGCCGTGCGAGGCATGTGCAGGGAACCGGGCCGCGTGTATCTGATGGCGCCGGCGCGCTGGAAATCCGGGAGCCCGCCGACGCACCATCGTCCCGCGGCCCGGCCGGTCGTGATGCCGGCTCCTGCCCAATGGGTCCGCTCACGGGCGGTGCCCGGCCGGTTGCCCCCGCAGGCGCCGCGGCCGGCGGCGGAACGCTGGCTGCTGCCTCCCACCTGGCCGCTGGACGGATGGCGCACGACGGCAGCCGCCGGTCTGCGCCGGCTCGTCGATGTGCGGATCGCACCGTGGATGCGGGCACGCCAGCGGTCGTGGTCCGGGTGGGCGAAGATGCACCGGCGCCGGCTGGCGGCAGGCGTCGCGATGGGTGCCATCGCCGGCGTCGCCCTGGTGCTGCTGCGCCTTGGCTCGGCGCACTTCGGTTCGGGATCGACGCCGGCCAGCGTGGCGGCCGCCATACCGGCAAGGCCGGTATCCGCCTTGCGCGCGCCATCCTTGCCGGCCAGGCCGGTGTCGGCGCTTGCCGCGCCGGTGCCGGCGGGCGCGCCAGCGGTTTCGTCCACGCTCCGCTCCGGGCCGGCCGAGAGCGGCCGCAGGCTGTTGTCCGATGTCAGCACGATGGACCTGATGATGCCGATCGAGGAGCCCGATCTGGACATCACCTCGCGGGAAAGCCTGTGGTCGCAGGTCGGCAAGGCCTCCGGCGTCGATCCGCTGCTGCTGTACAGCATCGCCCTGGTGGAGTCGAAGGCGTTGTACCCGGGCGGCAAGGTCGCGCCCACGCCCTGGCTGTTCCGCGTCAACGACCACCTGGTGCGCGGCGAGCGCCACGACGTGCAGCTGGCGATGGCGGCGGCGAGCCAGTTCGGTTCGGCCGTGCAGGACGTCGGCATCATGCAGGTCTACTACCCGATGCACCGCGACGCGGTGCGCGATCCGCTGACCCTGCTGAATCCGCGCACCAACATCACCGTGGCCGCGAAGATCCTGCGCGACGGCATGCGCCAGACCCGCGACCGGGTGCTCGGCGTGGGCTACTACCACAGCCACACGCCGACCCTGGCCCGGGATTACGGCACCGCCGTGCTGACCGTCTACCAGCGGCTGCAGGCGATCCATCGCCCGGCGCGCCGCGGGCAGGCCATGGCGCGCTAGCCGCCCGGAGAAATCGGCCGCGCCGGCGGCCCGGCCTTGCATCGGGCCGATGGCGCCCGGATATAGGCTGCAATCCCCGAGGTGGCCTGGTGTTCGATCTTCGTTTCGACAATGCGTTCGTGCGCGAGCTGCCCGGCGACCCGGAGCAGGGCGCGCGGCTGCGCCAGGTCGAGGGCGCGCTGTACTCGCGGGTCGATCCCACGCCGGTAGCGGCGCCTCGGCTGCTGGCGTACTCGGCGGAGATGGCGGCCACGCTCGGCTTCAGCGCGGTGGACGTCGCCACGCCCGAATTCGCCGCGTTGTTCGGCGGCAATGTGCTGCTCGACGGCATGCAGCCGTATGCGGCGAACTACGGCGGGCACCAGTTCGGCCACTGGGCCGGGCAGCTCGGCGACGGCCGCGCGATTTCGCTGGGCGAGGTGGTCAACGCCGCCGGCGAGCGCTGGGAGCTGCAGCTGAAGGGCGCCGGGCTGACGCCGTATTCGCGCGGCGCGGACGGCCGCGCAGTGCTGCGTTCCTCGGTGCGCGAGTTCCTGTGCAGCGAGGCGATGCACCACCTGGGCGTGCCGACTACGCGCGCCCTGAGCCTGGTCGGCACCGGCGAGACGGCGGTGCGCGACATGTTCTACGACGGCCACGCCGCGCCGGAACCCGGTGCAATCGTCTGCCGTGTAGCGCCGTCGTTCATCCGCTTCGGCAACTTCGAGCTGCCTACCTCGCGCGGCGACGTCGCGCTGCTGCGCCAGCTGGTCGAGTTCACCATCCGGCGCGATTTTCCGGAGCTCGACGGGGAGGGCGAGGCGCTGTACGCGGCGTGGTTCACCCAGGTGTGCGAGCGCACCGCCACGATGGTGGCGCACTGGATGCGCGTGGGTTTCGTGCACGGGGTGATGAATACCGACAACATGTCGATCCTCGGCCTCACCATCGACTATGGCCCGTACGGCTGGGTCGACGACTACGATCCGGACTGGACACCGAACACCACCGACGCGCAACGCCGCCGCTACCGCTACGGCCAGCAGCCGAACGTGGCGTGGTGGAACCTGAGCTGCCTGGCCGGCGCGCTGGCGCCGCTGTTCGATGGCGTCGGGCCGCTGGAAGCCGGACTGCAGCATTACGCCACCGTGTACGCCGCCGCCGACCGCGCCAACATTGCCGCCAAGCTGGGTCTGGCCGAGTGCCGCGACGACGACGTGGCGCTGATGCAGTCGCTGCAGGTACTGATGCAGCAGGCCGAGATCGACATGACGCTGTGGTTCCGCGCGCTGGCCGAGGTGGATGTGCAGGAGCCCACGCTGGCGCCGTTCGGCGAGGCGTTCTACGACGAGGCGAAGCGGCGCGAGGCCGAGCCGGCGCTCAGGGACTGGCTGGTTCGCTACGCGGCGCGGCTGGCCGATGATCCGTTGCCACCTGAACGGCGCCGCGAGCAGATGCGCACGGCCAATCCACGCTACGTGCTGCGCAACTACCTGGCGCAGCAGGCGATCGACCGCGCCGAGCAAGGCGACGCCAGCGGTATCGCCGAGCTGCTGGAGGTGCTGCGCCACCCCTACGACGACCAGCCCGGCCGCGAGGCGTTCGCGCAGAAGCGTCCGGACTGGGCGCGGCACAAGGCCGGCTGCTCGATGCTGTCGTGCAGTTCCTGAACCAAAAACAGCGAAGGCCGGCATGACTGGCCCTCGCGTTACGAAACTGGTGCCCTCGAGACGATTCGAACGTCCGACCTGCCCCTTAGGAGGGGGCCGCTCTATCCAACTGAGCTACGAGGGCAGCGGCGGGATTTTCGCATGGATCGCGTGCGGGCGCGATTTTGTTGCTCCTCCCCCTGCGCGCAGGGGGAGGGAGTTGGGCGCGGCCTGTTAGAATGGCCCATTGCCGATTTCACCCACGGCGCCCGCGGGCGCCGCACGTCCAGGAGACATCCATGTCCCATGCAATTCTCAGCGCGCTCGGCCTCGACGGCGAGCAGTCCGGCAGCTACCTCGGCCAGGGCGAGTGGTCGAAGACCACCGACGCCGGCGCGCTGCGGCCGGTGAACCCGGCCACCGGCGAGGTGATCGGCACCGTGCACGCCTCCAGTGCGGCCGATTACGAAGTGATCGTCCGGCGCGCGCAGGAGGCGTTCAAGCTGTGGCGCGCCACGCCGGCGCCGCGTCGCGGCGAAGCGGTGCGGCTGTGCGGCGAGGCGCTGCGTCGGCACAAGGATGCGCTCGGTTCGCTGGTCGCGCTGGAGATGGGCAAGATCAAGCCCGAAGGCGACGGCGAAGTGCAGGAGATGATCGACATCGCCGATTTCGCGGTGGGCCAGAGCCGCATGCTGTACGGCTACACCATGCATTCGGAGCGCCCCGGCCATCGCATGTACGACCAGTACCATCCGCTCGGCCTGGTCGGCATCATCAGCGCGTTCAACTTTCCGGTCGCGGTGTGGGCGTGGAATGCCATGCTGGCCACGATCGCCGGCGACATCTGCATCTGGAAGCCGTCGCCGAAAACCCCGCTGTCGGCGATCGCCACCCTCCGCATCTGCAACGAGGCGCTGAAGGCCGGCGGCTTCCCCGACCTGTTCTTCCTGTTCAACGACGCCGGCAGCGACCTGGCGCAGGCCTTCGTGGACGACAAGCGCATTCCGCTGATCAGCTTCACCGGCTCGACCAAGGTCGGCCGCATGGTCGGCGAGCGCGTGGCCCGGCGCCTGGGGCGCTCGCTGCTGGAGCTGGGCGGCAACAACGCGATCATCCTGGACAAGACGGCCGACCTGAAGCTGGCGATTCCCGGCATCGTGTTCGGCGCGGTCGGCACCGCGGGCCAGCGCTGCACCACCACGCGCCGCCTGTTCGTGCACGAGTCGATCTTCGACGGCGTGCTCGACACCCTGGTCAAGGCATACGGGCAGGTCGAGGGCAAGATCGGCGACCCCACGCTCGCCACCACGCTGATGGGCCCGCTGAACAGCCAGGAAGCGGTGGGCGCCTATCTCGCCGCGATCGAGAAGGCGAAGGCCGCGGGCGGTACCGTGCGCACCGGCGGCAAGGCGCTGACCGAGCGCAAGGGCAACTTCGTGCTGCCGGCCATCGTCACCGGACTGAAGAACTCGGACGAGGTGGTGCAGGCCGAGACGTTCGCGCCGATCCTCTACGTGATGCCGTTCAAGACCATCGACGAGGCGATCGCGATGCAGAACGACGTGCCGCAGGGCCTGTCCTCGTCGATCTTCACCAACAACCTGAAGTCGGCCGAGCAGTTCCTGTCGGCGGCCGGTTCGGACTGCGGCATCGCCAACGTCAACATCGGCACCTCCGGCGCGGAGATCGGCGGCGCGTTCGGCGGCGAGAAGGAGACCGGCGGCGGCCGCGAGTCCGGCTCGGACGCCTGGAAGGTGTACATGCGCCGGCAGACCAATACCATCAACTACTCGGACGCGCTGCCGCTGGCGCAGGGCATCAAGTTCGACCTGTGACGCCGTGAACCCGCTGCGGGCGGCGCACCGCCCGCAGCGATGGTGCAGGGCGTCGTCGTCCCACCTCATTCCGCGAGCAGCCCGATGAGCTACCAACCGTCCTACCGTGCGGGTTCCGGCACCAGTCCGCTGGCCGTGGTGAGCCTGGTGTTCGGCATCCTGGCCTGGTGCGTGCTGCCGTTCATCGGCGCGATCGTGGCGATCGTCTGCGGCCACCTGGCGCGCAGCGGGATCCGCCGCAGCCCGGTCGAGAGCCGCGCCGATGGCGACGGCATGGCGGTGGCCGGGCTGGTGCTCGGCTACGCGCAGCTGGTGCTGTGCGTGCTCGGCGCGTTCGTGCTGGTCGCCATGCTGGTGTTCGGCTTCACGCTGTGGGGCTGGCACTGATCGCTGCATGAATACCGACACCCGCTCGGCTACCTTCGATTTCCACGGATATCGCGTCGTCGCCGGCGGCCGCCGCATCGCGCCGGGTATTGCCGGGGCGGGCGCGGCAGGCTTCGATCACCCCACCCGCGCCTGCGCGGGTCAACCGGCCTGATCCATGTACGACATCCTGCGCCCGCTGCTGTTCAGGCTCGACGCCGAGACCGCGCACCGCCTCACCCTGTATGCGCTGGGCGTGGCCCAGCGCAGCGGCTTCGCCCACCGGCTGGCGAGGCCGCCGGGCGAGTTGCCGACCCGCGCTTTCGGCATCACCTTCCCGAACCCGGTGGGGCTGGCCGCCGGGCTGGACAAGAATGCCGAGCACCTCGCCGCGCTCGATGCGCTCGGCTTCGGCTTCATCGAGGTCGGCACGGTGACGCCGCGGCCGCAGGCGGGCAACGACCGACCGCGCCTGTTCCGCTTGCCGCGGCACGAGGCGATCATCAACCGCATGGGCTTCAACAACGCCGGCGTCGACGCGCTGGTGCGCAACGTGCGGCAATCCGGCTACCACGGCGTGCTCGGCATCAACATCGGCAAGAACAAGGACACGCCGAACGAGAAGGCGGTCAGCGACTACCTGCTCTGCCTCACCCGCGTGTACGAGCTGGCCAGCTACGTCACGGTGAACATTTCCTCGCCGAACACCCAGGGCCTGCGCGACCTGCAGCAGGAGGCCACGCTGCGCCGCTTCATCTCGGTGCTGCGCGAGGCGCAGGAGCGGCTGGGCTCGCAGCACGGCCGGCGCAAGCCGATGCTGCTGAAGATCGCGCCGGACCTTTCCGAAGCGGAACTCGACTCGGTCGCCGAGGTGCTGCTGCACACCGGCATCGACGGGGTGATCTGCACCAACACCACGATCGACCGCGCCGCGGTGGCCGACGACCCGCGCGCCAACGAAGTGGGCGGGCTGTCCGGCAAGCCGCTGTTCGACCGTTCCACCGCGGTGCTGTCCGGCATGCACCGGCGCCTGCAGGGCCGCATCCCGCTGGTCGGCGTGGGCGGCATCCTCGACGGCAGCGACGCCGCCGAGAAGATGGACGCCGGTGCCTCGCTGGTGCAGCTCTACACGGGCCTGATCTACCGCGGGCCGCTGCTGGTGGCCGAATGCGTCGACGAGATCCGCCGCCAGCGCGAGGACGCCGATGCCGCCTGAACGCGTCGACATGGGCGGCTACACGCTCACCGAGAATGCCTCGCTGGCCACGCGCAACACCTTGCGCGTGGCCGCGCGCGCGAAGCTGCTGGCCGAGATCCGCGATGCCGGCAAGCTGCCCGAGCTGCTCGACTTTCCCGCCGTGCGCAGCGACCGCCTGCTGGTGCTGGGCGAGGGCAGCAACATGCTGTTCACCGGCGACTTCGACGGCACCGTGCTGGCGATGGCCACCCGCGGCGTGCAGGTGGAAAGCGACGGCGACAGCGCGCGCATCGCGGTGGCCGCGGGCGAGCGCTGGGACGACTTCGTGCGCTGGACCCTGGGCCAGGGCTACGCCGGCCTGGAAAACCTGGTCCTGATCCCCGGCACGGTCGGCGCCGCGCCGATCCAGAACATCGGCGCCTACGGCTGCGAGGTGGCCGAGTTCGTCGAAAGCGTGGAAGCGTGGGATACCCGCGAGCGCCGCGTGGCGACGCTGGACCACGCCGCCTGCGCCTTCGCCTATCGTGATTCGCTGTTCAAGCACGAGCCCGGCCGCTACATCGTCACCGCCGTGCGTTTCGTGCTGCCGCGCAGCCGCCCGCTGCGCACCGACTACGCCGGCATCGACGAGGAGCTGGCGCGGATGGGCGTGGACAAGCCCGCACCGTTCCATGTCGCCGAGGCGGTGGTGCGCCTGCGCACGCGCAAGCTGCCCGACCCGGCGGTGATCGGCAACGCCGGCAGTTTCTTCAAGAACCCGATCGTCGACGCCGCGCTGGCCGATGCGCTGAAGCGCGAACATCCCGCGCTGGCCGCATGGCCGCAGCCGGACGGCCACAGCAAGCTGTCTGCGGCGTGGCTGATCGAGGCCGCCGGCTTCAAGGGCCTGCGCGAGGGCGACGCCGGCATCTCCAACCGCCACGCGCTGGTGCTGGTCAACCACGGCAAGGCCAGCGGCCCGCAGCTGTGGGCGCTGGCACAGCGGGTGATGCACGGCGTGCGCGAGCAGTTCGGCGTGCAGCTGGAGCCGGAGCCGGTCGTGATCAACCCCCTGTAGGAGCGAGGGGGGGGGGGGGGGGGGGGGGGGGGGGGGGGGGGGGGAAG
>NZ_JBYTCN010000019.1:0-35717 GCF_058790335.1 Rhodanobacter sp. FW101-FHT13A11
TTGGGCGCGGTTGCTGTGGCGACCGCAGGTCGCGACCCGCAACAGGTCACCGCCAGGGGCTTTATCCTTCGAAGGCCCGACGCCCCCCGGGGAAGCCTTCGTCTTTGGCGGGGTTGGCCGCCGCCGCTGTGGCAATCGCAGGCGTGGGGCGCGACCCGGCACAATGCCGATGAGTTCCCGCCGGCTGGCATGTCGACGTCACGGCACGCTGAGCGTCAGGGGAAGCTGCAGGCCATCGCTCGACGCATCGGCCAGTTGCTACTCTTCGCCAAAGGGTTCATGGGAAAAGGTGGCCGTGGCGCAACGCTACATGTTGGCGATAGATCAGGGCACGACCAGCTCGCGCGCGATGTTGTTCGATCGGGCCGGCACGGTGGCCGGCATGGCGCAACGCGAGTTCCGCCAGATCTTCCCGCAGCCGGGCTGGGTGGAGCAGGACCCGCGGGAGATCCTGGCCAGCGTGTTGGCGACGGTGGCCGAGGTACTGGCCTCGGCTCGGGTCGACACCGGCGAGTTGGCCGGCATCGGCATCGCCAACCAGCGCGAGACCACCGTGGTGTGGGATCGCCGCACCGGTCAGCCGGTCTACAACGCGATCGTGTGGCAGTCGCGGCAGAGCCTGGCGGTGTGCGAACGGCTGGAGGCGGACGGCTATGCGCCGCTGGTGCGCGAGAAGACCGGGCTGCTGATCGATGCGTATTTTTCCGGCAGCAAGATCCGCTGGATCCTCGATCACGTCGATGGCGTCCGTGCCCGCGCGGAGCGTGGCGACCTGCTGTTCGGCACGATCGACAGCTGGCTGATCTGGAATCTCAGTGGCGGCAGGCTGCACGTCACCGATGCCAGCAATGCCGCGCGCACGCTGCTGTTCGACATCCACGCGCGGCGCTGGGACGACGAGCTGCTGCGTATGCTGGACATCCCGCGCAGCCTGTTGCCGCAGGTACGTTCGTGCAGCGAGGTCTACGGGCTCACCGCAGCCATGCCCGGCCTGCCGGCCGGCGTGCCGATCAGCGGCGTGGCCGGCGACCAGCAGGCGGCGCTGTTCGGCCAGGCCTGCTTCACGCCCGGCATGGCCAAGAACACCTACGGCACCGGTTGTTTCATGCTGATGAACACGGGGACGCAGGCGGTGCCTTCGCGGCACGGCCTGCTGACCACGATCGCCTGGGAGCTGGACGGCGTCGCCGAGTACGCGCTGGAAGGCAGCATCTTCGTGGCCGGTTCGGTGGTGCAATGGCTGCGTGACGGCCTCCACATGCTGGCCTGCGCCAGCGAGTCGCAGGCCTGCGCCGAGAGCGTGGATTCCAGCGACGGCGTGTACCTGGTGCCGGCCTTCGTCGGGCTGGGCGCCCCGTACTGGCGCAGCGACGTGCGCGGCGCGATGTTCGGCCTGTCGCGCGGCACTCGCAAGGAGCACGTGGTGCGTGCGGCGCTGGAGTCGATGGCCTACCAGTCGCGCGACGTGCTGGCCGCGATGGAGGCCGACGCCGGCATCCTGCTGAAGGAATTGCGCGCGGACGGCGGCGCGATCGCGAACGACTTCATGGCGCAGTTCCAGAGCGACATGCTGGGCGTGCCGGTGCTGCGGCCGAAAATTGCCGAGACCACCGCGCTGGGCGCCGCCTACCTGGCCGGCTTGGCTGTGGGCTTCTGGGAAAGCCGCGAGCAGATCGCGGCGTTGTGGCAGGTGGATCGACGCTTCGAACCGGCGATGGACGAATCGGTCCGCGAACGCCTGTACCGCGGCTGGCGCGATGCGGTGAGCGCCACCATCGGCTTTCGCGTCGGCTGAAACGCACGGGGCCCGCGCGTGGCGGGCCCCGTCGCCGCAGCGTCGAGGCGGGTCAGTCCAGCGCGTAACCGAACTGGTCGAGGAATGCCGCGGCGAACTCGGCGTAGTCGAAGCGCTGGTTCTGGGTGCCCGGATGTTCCACCTTCAGCGCGCCCATCAGCGAGGCCATGCGGCCTACCGTCGGCCAGTCCTTGCCGCGCATGATGCCGAAGATCAGGCCGGCGCGGTACGCGTCGCCACAGCCGGTCGGATCCACCACCCGGCGTTCGCGCGCCGGCGGAATGAGGTGGCTGTCGCCGCCCACGTGGATGACCGAGCCCCGCGGGCCCTGGGTCACGATGTAGGCGGTCACCCGTTCGGCGATCTCGGCGGCGCTCCAGCCGGTGCGCGCCTGCAGCAGCTGCGATTCGTAATCGTTGACGATCACGTAGGTCGACTTGGCGATCATCGCGCGGAATTCGTCGCCGCTGAACAGCGGCATCGCCTGGCCGGGGTCGAACACGAACGGCACGCCGCGTGCGGCGAACTCCTCAACATGCTGCAGCATCGCCTCACGGCCGTCCGGGGCGACGATCGCGAAGTCGATCCCGGGGATGTCGCGCACGTGGTTTTCCTGCGCGCTGGACATCGCGCCGGGATGGAAGGCGGTGATCTGGTTGTTGTCCAGGTCGGTGGTGATGAAGCACTGCGGGGTGAACTGGTCGTCGAACACGCGCACGCCGTCGAGCCGGATGCCGCACTGCTCCATGTGCGCGCGGTACGGCGCGAAGTCCTGGCCCACCGCGGCCACCGGCAGCGGGTCGCCGCCGAGCAGCTTGAGGTTGTAGGCGATATTGCCGGCGCAGCCGCCGAACTCGCGGCGCATCCGCGGCACCAGGAACGACACGTTCAGGATGTGCATCTGGTCGGGCAGGATGTGGTTCTTGAACTGGTCCTGGAACACCATGATGGTGTCGTAGGCCAGCGATCCGCAGATGACGGCAGACATGATGAGCGGAAGCCCCGGGCAAAGGTGGAAAGGTCGCGGATGCCGCGCTCGGCCGGATGCCGAAGCGGCCGGTTCCGGCCAAAGACTTGAATCGTACCGTCATCCGCCCGTATTGGCGAATTTTTGCGATCGCGTCGAGTTCATTCCGCCACGCAGAAAGTGTGCTTATGGTCGTGTTGTGGAAGGGTTTCTTAACGTTATTGTCCTTGCGCATGCCTGCCACGCTGACTAGACTGGCCAGCTTACTTTTTAGCCAAGCCGAGCCACGGCGGACCCATGTTCAAGAAGTTTCGCGGGATCTTTTCCAACGACATCTCCATCGACCTCGGCACCGCCAACACGCTGATCTACGTGCGTGGACAGGGCATCGTGCTGAACGAACCCTCGGTGGTGGCGATCCGCCAGGATCGCGGCCCAGGCGGCCCGCGCACGATCGCGGCGGTCGGCAGCGAGGCCAAGCGCATGCTGGGCCGCACCCCGGGCAACATCGCCACCGTGCGGCCGATGAAGGACGGCGTGATCGCCGACTTCACCATGACCGAGGCGATGCTGCAGCACTTCATCAAGCAGGTGCACAAGTCGCGCCTGCTGCGGCCGAGCCCGCGCGTGCTGGTCTGCGTGCCGTGCGGCTCCACCCAGGTGGAGCGGCGCGCGATCAAGGAATCGGCCGAAGGCGCCGGCGCACGCGACGTGTTCCTGATCGAGGAGCCGATGGCCGCGGCGATCGGCGCCGGCATCCCGGTGCACGAGGCGCGCGGCGCGATGGTGCTGGACATCGGCGGCGGCACGTCGGAAGTGGCGGTGATCTCGCTCAACGGCATCGTCTACTCGCAGTCGGTGCGTGTGGGCGGCGACCGCTTCGACGAGGCGATCATCAACTACGTGCGGCGCAACCACGGCACCCTGATCGGCGAATCCACCGCCGAGCGGATCAAGCTGCAGATCGGCTGCGCGTTCCCGCAGGGCGAGGTCAAGGAGATCGAGATCTCCGGCCGCAACCTGGCCGAGGGCGTGCCGCGCATGTTCACGATCAACTCCAACGAGATCCTCGAGGCGCTGCACGAGCCGCTGGCCGGCATCGTGGCGGCGGTGAAGTCGGCGCTGGAGCAGACCCCGCCGGAACTGTGTTCCGACGTCGCCGAGCGCGGCATCGTGCTGACCGGCGGCGGCGCGCTGCTGCGCGACCTCGACCGGCTGATCTCCGAGGAGACCGGCCTGCACGTGCAGGTGGCGGACGACCCGCTGACCTGCGTGGCGCGCGGTGGCGGCAAGGCGCTGGAGCTGATCGACCAGCACGGCAGCGACTTCTTCGCGCCCGAATAACAGAGCCTGCTCATGGCCTTCGAGCGCCCCGCGTTGCCATTGAGTGGCCGCCAGGTGGTAGGGCGTGGCGCAGGTCTGACTGGCTGCCAGGCCAAGCCGCGCGCTGCCGCATGGCGGCCGCTCGATGGCAACCCAAGCACCTATAAATTCCGGGGCCGGGTCTGTTTGCGCGCATGCCGGCGTCATCGCTCGGTCGTGGAAGGACGTCCACTCCTCGCTCCTCAAAGCCGGCGCCATCCATGGCGCCTCCCCGCGTGCCCTCGTTCTTCCTTGGCCTGCGCGCAAACAGCTCCCGGCGCGGGGCGCTCGAAGACCATGAGCAGGCTCTAGCCATGGCGCGCACGCGCGACGAGTCCTCGCCGCTGTTCGCCGGCAACGCCGCGGGCACGCTGCGGCTGATCGTCTACCTCGCGCTGGCCGTGGTGCTGATGGTGCTCGACCATCGCAACGGCTGGCTGTGGCGCCTGCGCTACGCCACGGCGGCCGTGGTCGAGCCGGTGTACCGGCTGGCCGGATTGCCGGCGGCCGGGATCCGCGCGGTGAGCGTGACCTTTGCCGATCGCCAGCGGCTGACCGAGCAGAACCAGCGCCTGCGCGAAGACCTGCTGCTGGCCAATGCCAAATTGAACCGGATGGCCGCGGTGGCCGAGCAGAACCAGCGCCTGAAGGAACTGCTCGACACCCAGCACAGCTTGAAGCTGAACGTGCAGCTGGCGCGGGTGATCGGCGTGGACCTGGGCGCCTACCGCTACGCGCTCACCCTGAACATGGGCGCCCGCGACGGGGTCAGGCCGGGCCAGCCGGTGATCGATGCGCGTGGCGTGATGGGCCAGGTGAAGGAGGTGCTGCCGACCACCTCGATGGTGATGCTGATCACCGACCCGTCGCATGCGATCCCGGTGGTGATCGAGCGCACCGGCCTGCGCACGGTGGCCTACGGCTCGCGCGACGGCGCCCAGCTCAGCCTGCCGAACATTCCGCAGGCCGCCGACGTGCGCGTTGGCGACAAGCTGCTCACCTCCGGTCTCGGCGGGCGTTTCCCGCCGGGCTTTCCGGTCGGCGAGGTGCGTTCGGTGGCGCCGTCGGCGAGCGGCATGTTCCTGGTGGCGATGGCGCGGCCGTCGGCGGATCTCGACCGCAGCGAGGACGTGCTGCTGCTGCACGACCAGGCCGAGCCGGACGGGCCGCCCGCGCCGGTGACGCCGATGGGGCCGCCGCGTGATCTGGCGCCCGCCGCCGCCACCACCGCCCCGTCGCCGGCCAGCGGGGTGCGGCGATGAACCGGCAGCGGCTGAGCCTGTGGTGGTTCGTCGGCACGCTGGTGTTCGCCCTGCTGTCGATGCTGGTGCCGCTGCCCGGCGCGCTGGAGCCGTTCAAGCCGTACTGGCCGGCGCTGCTCCTGTTGTACTGGTCGCTGGAGTCGGAGGACCGCGTCACCCTGGGGCTGGCCTTCATGGTGGGCCTGGCCACAGACCTGCTCAACGGCGTGGTGCTCGGCGAGCAGGCGCTGCGCCTCACCGCGCTGGTGTTCATCGCGCTGCGCTTCCGCTCGCGGCTGCGTTTTTTCCCGATGTGGCAGCAGGCGCTGGCGGTGCTGGCGCTGCTGCTGAACGACCGCATCCTGCTGCTGATCGTGCGCGTGCTCGCCGGCGCCTCGCTGCCGCCGGCGAGCTGGTGGATCTCGCCGTTCGTCGGCGCCGCGCTGTGGCCATTCCTGTTCCTGCTGCTCGACGACCTGCGCGCGCGGCTGCGGATCCAATGAGACATGAACCAGTGACATGAAGCCCCGGCGCTCGATCAAGGATCCCCGCGGCGAAAGTCTGCTGTTCCGGCGCCGCGCGCTGGCCGGCTTCGTGCTGATCGTGCTGTGCCTGTGCCTGCTGCTGAGCCGCTTCGTGTTCCTGCAGGTGATGCATCACGACGAGTTCGTCACCCGCTCGCAGGCCAACCGGGTCAAGCCGCGCGCGATCCCGCCGGCGCGCGGGCTGATCTACGACCGCAATGGCGTGCTGCTGGCCGACAACGTGCCGGCGTTCCGGCTGGAAGTGGTGCCCGAGCAGATCAAGAACATGCCGGCGATGCTGGCCGAGCTGGGCAAGGTGGTGCCGCTGGACCCGGACGACCTGGATGCGTTCCGCAAGCAGCTCCGGCAGAGCCGGCGCTTCGAGAACGTGCCGCTGAAGATGCGCCTGACCGAGGACGAGATCGACCGTTTCGCGGTGAACCGCTGGCGCTTCCCCGGCGTGGACGTGGTGCCCTACCTGACCCGGCGCTATCCGCTGGGCGGGCTGTTCGCGCACGTGGTGGGCTACGTCGGGCGCATCGACGCCGAGGACCTGGACCGGCTCGACCCGGTGCGCTACAAGGGCACCAGCCACGTCGGCCGCAGCGGCATCGAGCGCTCCTACGAGAACGTGCTGCACGGTATGCCGGGCTACGAGCTGCTGGAGGTGAACGCCGACGGGCGCACCCAGCGCGTGCTGGAAACGCATGCGCCGACGCCGGGCAGGAACCTCTACCTGAGCATCGACGTGCGCCTGCAGAAGGCCGCCGAATCGGCCTTTGCCGGGCGTCCCGGCGCGGCGGTGGCGATCGACCCGCGCAACGGCCAGGTACTGGCGATGGTCAGCGTGCCCACGTTCGACCCCAACCTGTTCGTCAATGGCATCAGCCAGGCCGACTACAGCGCGCTGACCGGCGACCCGGACAAGCCGCTGTACAACCGCGCGTTGCGCGGCGTGTATCCGCCGGGCTCCACGGTGAAGCCTCTGGTCGGCCTGGCCGGGCTGGAGACCGGCATGCGCACGCCGCAGGACACCGTGGTCTCCACCGGCGTGTTCTACATTCCGGGCCAGCAGCGCGGCTACCGCGACGACCAGCGCGGCGGCGTGGGGCGGGTCGACCTGGTCGGCGCGATCGAGCAGTCGGTGAACACCTATTTCTACAAGCTCGCGCTGGACATGGGCATCGACCGGTTCAGCGAGTACATGGGCAAGTTCGGCTTCGGCCGACCCACCGGGATCGACCTGATCGGCGAATCCTCCGGCGTGCTTCCTTCGCGCGAGTGGAAGGCGGCCAACTTCCGCCAGCCGTGGTACCCCGGCGAGACGGTGATCGCCGGCATCGGCCAGGGTTTCTGGGCGGTCACGCCGTTGCAGCTGGGCCACGCCATCGCCACCTTCGCCGGCCACGGCGTGCCGTACGCGCCGCGCCTGGCAATGGCGACCCAGGACGGCGTCAGCGCGCCGCCGCAACCGCTGGCCAACCCGCCCAGCGGTCCCTCGGTGATCCGCAAGCCGGCCGACTGGGACGTGGTGAACCAGGGCATGCAGCGGGTGATCTACGGCGCCAAGGGCACCGGGCGCCGGCTCGGCGTCGGCTTCCCGTACCTGATGGCCGGCAAGAGCGGCACCGCCGAGCGCTTCTCGCGCACTTCCGAAGCCTACGACACCAACCGCAGCACGGCCTACCTCGCCAGCCGCCACCGCGCCTGGTTCGTCGCCTACGCGCCGGCCGACAATCCGCAGATCGCGGTGGCGGCGATTCTCGAATCCGGTGCCTGGGGGGCGGAGGCGGCCGGGCCGATCGTGCGCACGATCCTCGATAGCTGGCTGGCCGCGCACGACGGCGTGATTCCCGGCGCGGAGCGCTTGCCGGTGACGGCGGCGCCGCTGGCGCCGATCGCCGCGCCGGCCGCGAATGCCCCGCCCGATGCCGGTGTGGAAGACAACGAGCCGGTCGAGGACCTGCCGGCACAGGCCACCACCACGGGAGGCACGCCATGATCGAGGCGCTGTACGCACGTGCGCGCCGCTTCCTGCGCCGCATCCTGACCCGGCCGCGGATCGACCTGCCGCTGGCGTTCAGCCTGTTCCTGCTGGCCTCGATCGGCCTGGTCACGCTGTACAGCGCCGGCGACGGCAATCTGGCGCTGGTCGGCGGCCAGGCCGCCCGTTTCGTGCTGGGCGGCGCGCTGCTGCTGGTGGTGTCGCGCATCCCGCCGCCGGTGCTGCGCAGCTGGACGCCGTGGCTGTACGCCGGCAGCACCGCGCTGCTGGTGGTGGTGGCGATCCTGGGCGAGGGCCGCGGCTCGATCCGCTGGCTGGACCTCGGCATCATGCGCTTCCAGCCGTCCGAACTGCTCAAGCTGACCATGCCGATGATGGTGGCCTGGTACCTGCACCCGCGGCAGCTGCCGCCGGGCTGGAAGGACATCGTGATGGTCGGCCTGCTGATCGCGATTCCGGCAGGGCTGATCGCCGAGCAGCCGGACCTGGGCACCGCGGTGCTGGTGACCGCGGCCGGCGCGTTCGCGCTGTTCCTGTCCGGCATGGCGTGGTGGCGCATTGGCCTGCTGGTCGGCGCGGTGGCCGGGATGATCCCGGTCGGCTGGCACTTCCTGCACCAGTACCAGCGCGACCGCGTGCTGACCCTGCTCAACCCCGAGTCCGACCCGCTCGGCAACGGCTGGCACATCATCCAGTCGCAGATCGCGGTGGGCTCCGGCGGCGCCTTCGGCAAGGGCTGGCAGCACAGCACGCAGTCGCGGCTGGACTTCCTGCCCGAGCACACCACCGACTTCATCTTCGCGGTGTTCTCCGAGGAGTTCGGCCTGGTCGGGGTGGCCGCGCTGGTCGCGCTGTACGCGTTCATCATCGGCCGCTGCTTGTGGATCGCGATGGAAGCGCGCGACACCTATTCGCGCCTGCTCGCCGGCGCGATCGGCATGAGCTTCTTCGTCTACGTGTTCGTCAACGGCGGCATGGTCGCCGGCATGCTGCCGGTGGTCGGCGTGCCGATGCCGCTGATCAGCTACGGCGGCACCTCGGCGGTGTCGCTGCTGACCGGCTTCGGCGTGCTGATGTCGATCCACGCCAACCGCAAGATGCACATCTGAACGTCGCCGGCATTCCGTCGCCCGCGCGTCCGGAGTCGCCGGCGCGTGCGTGCTAGGCTTTCGGCGACATCGTCATTCTGTGAGCGAAGCCACGACATGCCAGCCACGCCTGCGCCGCCCCCGGCCCGTTTCCTCGCCATCCTGAGCCTGCTGTGGATGGGCGCGCTGACCCCGGCCCTGGCGACGACGCACCCCGGCCAGGCCGAACTGGTGCGCGAGGTGGCACGCGAAACCGGCAAGGACCCGCAGGCGCTGAACGCGCTGCTCGACGGCGCGAAGATGCAGCAGGGCATCCTCGACGCGATCAGCCGCCCGGCCGAGGCGAAGCCGTGGAAGGACTACCGGCCGATCTTCCTCACCAGCCAGCGCATCGGCGACGGCATCGCGTTCTATCGCGAGCACCGCGCGCTGCTGGAGCAGATCGGCAAGCAGTACGGCGTGGCGCCGCAATACATCGTGGCGATCGTCGGCGTGGAGACCAGCTACGGCCGCAATACCGGCAAGTACAAGGTGCTCGACGCGCTGGTCACGCTGGGCCTGTACTACCCGCCGCGGGCGAAGTTCTTCCGCGAGCAGCTGAAGGAACTGCTGAGCCTGCCGGACAACCACCTGGCCGGCCCGGTCGGCACGCTCACCGGCTCCTACGCCGGCGCGCAGGGCTGGGGCCAGTTCATGCCCACCAGCATCCGCGACTTCGCGGTGGACGCCGACCACGACGGCCGCATCGACCTGCAGAACTCGCTGCCTGACATCTTCGCCAGCGTGGCCAACTATTTTGCGAAGCACGGCTGGGTCGACGGCGGCCCGGTCGCGTCGCGGGCGCAACCGGACGGGGCGGCGCAGCCGATCGCGGTGAAGGACGCCGCGCCGCAATGGCCGCTGGAGCAACTGGAGGCGTGGGGTTACGCGCCGCTGCAGCGGCTGTCGCCGGGCGAGCCCGCCAGCCTGCAGACGCTGGAAGGCCCGAACGGGCCGGAGTACTGGTTCACCTTCCGCAATTTCTACGTGATTACCCGCTACAACCGCAGCCCGCTGTACGCGATGGCGGTCGACCAGCTGGCGCAGGCGATCGCCGCCGGCGCAGACCGGGCGGGCGCCGCACGATGAGGGCGGCGGGTATCGCGGCGCTACTGCTGGCGGCGTTGCTGCTCGCCGGCTGCGGCGGCGCGAAGACGAGGAAGCCCGGCTACGGCGCCAGCGGCAGCCGCGGCGGCGCGGCGCGCGGCGCCGACGAGCGGCGGGAGGGCGGCTTCCGCGACGACCTCAGCCAGCCGCAGGAACGGCGCTACCGCGACAGCGCCGACAGCGTGCCGCCGCCGCTGGACGTCAGCAAGCTGGTCGAGCCGGTGCCGAAGGCCGAGCCGCGCTCGCTGTACGGCAACAAGTCGCCGTATACCGTGCGCGGGCAGACCTATCGCGTGCTGCCCAGCGCGCGCGGCTACGACGAGCGGGGCATCGCCTCGTTCTACGGCAACAAGTTCCACGGCTACAAGACCTCCAGCCTGGAAAACTACGACATGTACGCGTTCAGCGCGGCCAGCACCACCTTGCCGCTGCCAAGCTACGCGCGCGTGACCAACCTGGAAAACGGCAAGAGCGTGATCGTGCGGGTCAACGACCGCGGGCCGTTCCATGACAACCGCCTGATCGACCTGTCCTACGCGGCGGCGGTGAAGATCGGCGTCTGGCCCAAGGGCACCGGCCTGGTCGAGGTGCGTGGGATCGATCCCGGGCAGCCGCTGCAGGAACTGCCGCCGCCGGTCGTGGTCACAAGCGCACACCCGGGGATCTACCTGCAGGTGGGCGCGTTCGCCGACGCGGAGAATGCCGAGCGGCTGGCCCGGCGCCTGCGCCAGGCCGACCTGGGCGAGGTGCAGGTGAACGAGGCCATGGTCAACGGCCGGCGCGTGCGCCGGGTGCGGATCGGGCCGCTGGCCAGCGTGGACCGCGCCGACCAGGTCAGCGCCCGGATCGAAGGCATGGGCCTGCCGCGGCCCCAGGTCGCGGTAGACTGAGCAGGTTTTTCCACATCTTTTCCATCGCGTCGCCGCCGCCGCGCCGACACCCAGCAACCGGACTGAACAACACGATGAATTTTTTCCGCCGCACCCTGATCCCGTTCGCCGCCATCACGCTGCTGGTCGGCGCCGCCGTCGCCCAGACGCCGCCGCGCCCGTCGCCGGTACCGCGCCCGGTGGTGCCCGAGGCGCCGGTGCCGCCGCCGCCGGACGTCGACGGCAAGAGCTGGGTGCTGATGGACTACGCCACCGGGCAGATCCTCGCCAGCAAGGAGCCCGACCTGCGCGTGGAGCCGGCCTCGATCACCAAGGTGATGACCGACTACGTGGTCTCGGCCGAGATCGCCAACGGCAAGATCCACATGACCGACCCGGTGACCATCAGCGAGAACGCCTGGCGCGGCGGCGGCGCCGGCACCGACGGCTCCACCAGCTTCCTCAAGCTCAACAGCCAGGTGCCGCTGAAGGATTTGCTGTACGGCATGATCATCCAGTCCGGCAACGACGCGGCGATCGCGCTGGCCGAGCACACCGCCGGCTCCGAGCCGGCGTTCGCCGGCCTGATGAACGCCTACGCCAAGCAGCTCGGCATGGCCAACTCCAACTTCGAGAACGCCTCCGGCTACCCGATCGCGAACCACTACACCACCGCGCACGACATCGCGCTGCTGTCGCGCGCGCTGGTCCACGACTTCCCCGAGGACTACGCGATCTCCGCGATCAAGGAGTTCGAGTGGAACGGCATCAAGCAGCACAACCGCAACACCCTGCTGTGGCGCGACCCCAGCGTGGACGGCATCAAGACCGGCCACACCGCGGGCGCCGGCTACTGCCTGGCCGCTTCGGCGAAGCAGGGCGAATCGCGCATGATCGCCATCGTGATGGGCGCCAGCAGCGAGAAGGCGCGCGCCGACTCGGCGATGGCCCTGCTCAACTACGGTTTCCGCTTCTACGAGACCCACAAGCTGTATGACGCCGGCAAGCCGCTGGCCACGCCGCGGCTGTGGAAGGGCGCGACGAACCAGCTGCCGCTGGGCGTCGCCGACGCCGTGCAGGTCACCGTCAAGCGCGGCCAGTACGACCAGCTCAAGGCCACCATGGACATCCCGGCCACGCTGATCGCGCCGTTCACCAAGGGCCAGCAGGTCGGCACGCTGCGCATCACGCTGGCCGGCCAGCCGGTGCAGAACGTGCCGCTGGTGGCGCTGGCCGACGCGCCGCAGGGCGGCTTCTTCTCGCGCCTGTGGGACAGCATCCTGCTGTGGTTCCACAGCGACAAGAAGGCCGATGCCGAGGCACCGGCCAAGAGCGCGGACGCGAAGTGATGCAGCCGGTCGACTTCAGCAAGGCGAAACAGGAGGGCAAGGGCTTCCAGTTTCCCGGCGAATTCGAGATCACCGCGGTCGGCAGCGCCAGCGCGAACCTGCCGACCCGCGTGCCGCAACTGCTGGAGCGCACCGGCCTGCACGTACTGCACGAGACCGTGCGGCACCGGCACTCCGGCGCGGGCAACTTCGTCTCGGTCACGGTGAGCTTCCGCTGCGACAGCCGCGAGCAGTACGAGGCGGCGCACCATGCGCTGCGCGCCGACCCGGATATCCGCTACACGATGTGAAGCCGGGATTGGGGATTCGGGAAAACCGCACCCCGAGTCTCATGGCGAGTGTGTAACGCGCGATTTTGTTTCAGGAACACCACGAAGTAGCAGGTCAGTCGTGCCCCCCGAATCCCCAATCCCGAATCCCCAATCCCGGCCTCTGAAAATCCGCCGCCTGGGCCGCCAGCCGTACGCGGCGACCTGGCAGGCGATGAGCGCGTTCACCGACAACCGCACGACGGACACGCCCGACGAACTGTGGCTGCTGGAGCACGACCCGGTGTTCACCCTCGGCCAGGCCGGCAAGATGGAGCACGTGCTGGCGCCGGGCGACATCCCGGTGATCCCGGTCGACCGCGGCGGCCAGGTGACCTACCACGGGCCGGGCCAGATCGTCGGCTACCCGCTGATCGACCTGCGCCGTGCCGGCGTGGGCGTGCGCGAGCTGGTGCACCGGATCGAGCAGTCGCTGATCGACACGCTGGCGCACTGGAACGTGGTCGCGGTGCGCCGCGAGGGCGCGCCCGGGGTCTACGTGGCCGACGCCAAGGTCGCCGCGCTGGGCCTGCGTGTGCGCCGCGGCTGCAGCTTCCACGGGCTGGCCTTCAACGTGGCCATGGACCTGGAGCCGTTCCACCGCATCAATCCTTGCGGTTACAAGGGTTTGGCCGTCACGCAGCTGCTAGACTTGGGCGGTCCGTCGCAGTTGGCCGCGGTCGAGGACGTGCTGGTGGAGGAGTTCTGCCGCCAGTTCGGCTTCGCCGCCGAGCCCGCCGCCCCCATCCTGCCCGAACTCCCCGCCCGCGCGGCGGTCTGAGCTGTCTACATGAGCGAAACAACCGTCTCTTCCCCCAAGGTCATCCCGATCAGCGTCGTCGCCGGCGCACCCGCCGCGGAAAAGCAGCTGGGCAACGACAAGATCGCGCTGAACCGCGCCGGTTTCGACACCAGCGTGCCGACCCTGCGCAAGCCCAGCTGGATCCGCGTGCGGCTGCCGCAGGGCAACGCCGTGCAGCAGCTGAAGGCACGCCTGCGCGAGAATTCGCTGGTGACGGTGTGCGAGGAAGCCTCCTGCCCGAACATCCACGAGTGCTTCAGCAAGGGCACCGCCACCTTCATGATCCTCGGCGAGGTGTGCACCCGCCGCTGCTCGTTCTGCGACGTGGCGCATGGCCGCCCGGTGGCGCCCGATCCGCTGGAGCCGGCGCGGCTGGCCGAGACGATCCGCGACATGCGCCTGAAGTACGTGGTGATCACTTCGGTCGACCGCGACGACCTGCGCGACGGCGGCGCCGAGCACTTCGCCGCCTGCATCCGCGCCACGCGCCACGCCAGCCCGAGCATCCGCATCGAGATCCTCACCCCGGATTTCCGCGGCAAGGGCCGCATGGAGCGGGCGCTGGACGTGCTGAAGGACTTCCCGCCGGACGTGTTCAACCACAACCTGGAAACCGTGCCGCACCTGTACCGCGAAGTGCGCCCGGGCGCCGACTACCAGTGGTCGCTGGACCTGCTCAAGCGCTTCAAGGTGCAGCATCCCGAGGTGCCGACCAAGTCCGGCATCATGCTGGGCCTGGGCGAGACGATGGAGCAGGTACTGGAGACCATGCGCGACCTGCGCGACCACGACGTCGAGATGATCACCATCGGCCAGTACCTGCAGCCCACGCCGCATCACCACCCGGTGGTGCGCTACTGGACTCCCGAAGAATTCGACGCGCTGCGCGCGGAGGGCGAGGCGATGGGTTTCCATCACGTCGCCTCCGGCCCGCTGGTGCGTTCGTCCTACCACGCCGACCTGCAGGCCCACGCGGCCGGCGTCACCGAGTCAGCCTGAGAGCCTCCATGAAATTTCGTCCCGCGCTGGTCCTGCTGCTTGCCTTCACCGCGACCTGCGCGCTTGCGCAGTCGGCCGCCGATCTCGGCGCCGGCAAGGCCCGCAAGGCAGCCACCTGGCCGCTTGCGCCCACTGCCAGCGAGGCGCAGGCCGCGCAGCTGTCGGCGCGTTTCCTGACCCGCTTCCACTATGACGCGCAGCCGCTCGACGATGCGATGTCGGCGCGCATCTACAAGGCCTACTTCAAGCTGCTCGACAGCGAGAAGGTGTTCTTCACCCAGGCCGACATGGCGAAGTTCGCGCCGCTGAAGACCAAGCTCGACGACGCGATCTGGAACCAGGACCTGTCCGCGCCGTTCGCCGTGTTCAACCTGTACCTGCAGCGCGCGGTCGAACGCATGACCTATGCGCGCGAGCTGCTCAAGCAGGGCTTCGACTTCTCCGTCAACGAGAGCTACACGTTCGACCGCGAGCACGCCGACTGGCCGAAGGACCGGGCCGAACTCGACGACCTGTGGCGCAAGCGCACCAAGAACGACTGGCTGCGCCTGAAACTGGCGGGCAAGGACGATGCGGATATCCGCAAGACGCTGGACAAGCGCTATGCCGGCTACATCGAGCGGGTCAGGCAGCTCGACGGCCAGGACGCGTTCCAGACCTTCATGACCGCCTATGCCGAGACCACCGACCCGCACACCGACTACCTCGGCCCGCGCGCGGCGGAGAACTTCGACATCTCGATGAAGCTGTCGCTGGAAGGCATCGGCGCGGTGCTGCAGGCGCGCGACGACTACACCCAGATCCGCGAACTGGTGCCGGGCGGCCCGGCCGTCAAGTCCGGCAAGGTCAAGGTCGGCGACCGCATCGTGGCCGTGGGCCAGGGCGACAAGGGCCCGATGGTCGACGTGATCGGCTGGCGCCTGGACGACGTGGTCAACCTCATCCGCGGCAAGAAGGACACCACCGTGCGGCTGGAAGTCCTGCCGGCCGACACCGGCCTGGACGGCAAGCACGAGATGGTCAGCCTGGTGCGCCAGAAGGTCAGCATCGAGGAGCAGGCGGCGAAGAAGAAGCTCATCGAGATCAAGGATGGCGACGTCAGCCGCAAGATCGGCGTGATCGAGCTGCCCGCCTTCTACTCCGACTTCGGCGCGCGCAGCGCCGGCGACAAGAACTACAAGAGTGCCACCCGCGACGTCGCCAAGCTGCTCGGCGAGCTGAAGCAGGATGGCGTGCAGGGCGTGGTGGTGGACCTGCGCAACAACGGCGGCGGCTCGCTGGCCGAGGCCAATTCGCTGACCGGCCTGTTCATCGACAAGGGTCCGGTGGTGCAGGTGCGCGACTCCCGCGGTGACGTCGAGGTGCAGGGCGACGACCAGCCGGGCATGGCGTGGAGCGGCCCGCTGGCGGTGCTGGTCAACCGCGGCACGGCGTCGGCGTCGGAAATCTTCTCCGCCGCGATCCAGGACTACCACCGCGGCCTGGTGATCGGCGAACCGACCTTCGGCAAGGGCACCGTGCAGAACCTGGTCGACCTCGACCGCTTCGCGCAGGGCGACAGCGAGAAGCCCGAGCTGGGCGAGCTGAAGATGACCATCCAGGAATTCTTCCGCATCAACGGCGGCTCAACCCAGCTAAAGGGCGTCACCCCGGACATCGAGTTCCCGAAGAATGGCGACGACAAGGACTTCGGCGAGTCGACCTACGACAACGCGCTGAAGTGGACTCAGATCGCACCGGCCAACTACCAGGTGGTGGCCAACCTCAACGCCTACCTGCCCCAGCTGCAGAAACTGCACGCCGAGCGCACGGCGAAGTCGCCGGCGTGGAAGCTGATGCTGGACGAGCTGGCGCAGTACCGCGCCATGCGCGCCAAGACCTCGACCTCGCTGAACTTCGCGGCGCGCGAGGTGGAGCGCAAGCAGATGGAGGCGATCCAGGCCGATTTCCGCACGCGTCACAGGGCCATCGACGGCACCGACGCCTCGCTCGCCGACGAGGCGAGCAGCCTCGACGACGGCCTCAACGCGAACGAGCGCAGCCTGAAGAGCGAGCTGAAGCAGGAGAAGGAGGCGAAGAAGGCGAAGGACGTGCAGCTCAACGAGACCGCGCACATCCTGTACGACGCGCTCGGCATGATCAAGGCCGACCCGAAACTGGCCGTCCAGGTGCTGCCGTACGGCGGAGGTTACCCGGACGTCGCGGCGGCGAAGCCCGCCTCATCCGCGGTGGCGCCGGCCACGCATTGAGTCCGGCTTGCACGGGCAGATGAAAAAGCAGCGCACCCGCGCTGCTTTTTTTACGCGGTGTAGCCCAGACGCTCCATCATCGGGCGCAGTATCGGCAGCACGCTCTCGAAGCGGTCGCGGTAGGCGTGCCAGCGGTTGACCGCCGCGGAGTTGATGCCCTGGGTGACCTGGGCATAGCTGGGCGTGCTGATGAAGCCCTTGCCGCGCGCGTGTTCGGCGAAGCGGGCCATCGGCGAAGCATCGGCAAGTTCGAGGAACCGGCCGAGGCGCGCGACGTGGTCGTCGAAGCGGGTCACCACCGATTCGTAGCGCCATTCCAGTACGCGGGGAGCGAACACTTCCAGGTGGTGGTACCACTGCTCGAACGCCTGCACGTAGCCTTCGGCCAGGCGCTGCAGCGACGAACACAGGACCATGAAGGGCGGCGAGCGGAACGGGAGCATGTAGCAACTCAGCAGCACGTCGCAGGGGTGCCGCAGGCACAGGATGATCCGGGCATCGGGAAACAGCCGGGCGATCATCGGCAGGCAGAGCATGTTCAGCGGGTTCTTGTCGACCAGGCGCCGCCCCATGCGCGCGGGCATCGCCTTGCCGGCCAGCCCGGCATAGATCCCGCGCAGCTGGTCGCTATCCTGCTGGGTCAGCCGGGCAAGGTCCTCCGGGTAGGATTGCCCGGCAAGCTGCATGCGCCGGGTCAGCTCATGGACGAAGTCGCGTTCGTCCATCGAGCAGAAGTCCGGGTGGGCATCGAGCATCTGTTCGAGCAGGGTGGTGCCCGAGCGGGGGAAGCCGACCACGAAGACGGGGCTGTCGTTGCCGCCTGGAGCGGCCAGCGCAGGCCAGCGGTCGTACTCGAGGTGGCTTACCCGGTGGCTGGCCATCGACAGCGGCTGGCTGCCCGCGGCGGCGAGTTCCGGCACGATAGCCGTGGCGATTTCCCACTGCGCCGCATGCGCCACCTCCGCCGCCTGCCAGGCTTCCGGGTGGCGCCCCTGCTTGCTCCTGATGCCGGCCAGGCCGAACGCGGCGTTCGCGCGCGATTCCGGCTGGTCGGCCGAGACGAGCATGCGCTGGTACAGGCTGGCCGCCCGATCCAGCTCGCCAAGGCGGGCGGCTACCGCCGCGTGGGCCTGCCGCGCGCCGGAAAGCAGGGCAGGCGACTCCTGCGGAAGGGCCTCCAGCGTCTCCAGTGGCAGCTGCCCGAGTTCGGCCCGGGCGCGCTCGACCTGGTTGCTTCGCTCGTACATGGCCGCGCGCAGCGCGGCGATGCGCCATGGCATGATCCGCGCGTCCGGCCCCTCGGGCAGCACCGCCCGGGCCAGCACCTGGAACGCGGCGTCCTGGCTGCCCTGGGCCGACAGCATCGTCGCCAGCAGCAACGCCTGCTCGGCAGGTTGCGGCGGCCAGTCGGCAGCGCCGGCCAGCATCGCCTCCTCGCCATGGTTGTCGCCGCAGACGTGGCAGGCGTACGCCGCCTGCAGCCGTGCCTCGATGAAGCCCGGCATCAGCTCCACCGCATCGAACAGCGATTCCCGTGCCGCCAGCCAGCGTTGCTGCTGCGCATGCAGCAGCCCGAGGTTGTAATGGATCTGCGCCTCCTGCGGTGCCAGTGCCACGGCCCGGCGCAGCGCATGTTCGGCCGTTGCCGGATCGCCCGTCTGGCGGGCCACCACGGCGAGGTTGTTCCAGTATTCGGGCACCTCGGGGCGACGCCGGGTGAGCCGGCGAAAGGTCGCGAGGGCCTCGTCGAGGCGAAGGCAGGACTGTTGCGCGGCGCCCAGCAGGAGCAGGGCGGTTTCGTCGGCGTCGTCCGCGTCGGCCACCCGCTCGCCCAGGGCCAGCACGGTGGCGTTGTCGCCTTGGTTGTACGCCGCGAGCATGCGGGCGACGAGGTCGGCGGAGGATGGCGAAGGGTGGTCTGTCATCCCTGAATCCTGGCCTGAATCGCGGCGGCGGGATAGCCGCGGCAGACTCGCCGCGGCCATCCCCGGTTCCCGATCGGATCAGAACTTGATCGTGGCACGGGCCCAGTAGTAGCGGCCGATCGTGTCGTACGTGGCCGTATCCACGTTGTAGTTCGAACCGTTCTGGAAGCTCAGCGGCGGGACCCGGTCGCTGAGGTTGTCGATGCCCACGTCGAGACGGGTGTGGATCTTCGGGATCTCGTAACCCGCCTGGATCGAGTGGTACAGCACCGCCCCCATCGGTGCGCTGGCGCCGGTATCAAGATTGGCGTTCAGGTTGGTCAGGTTGTGGATGTAGCGCGTCTGCCACTGCGCGCTCCAGTTTCCCAGCGACCAGTTCAGCGTCAGCGAACCGCGCCAGCGGGCGATGTTGCCGAACTGCATGCTGTAGGTGCCCGCGTATTCGATGCTCTGGGCACCGGGCTGGCCCGGGGTGGCGTCGTTCTTGTAGGTCGAGATGTAGGTGGTGTTGACACCCGCCTTGAAGTTGCCCGGGTCCACGCCGCCCACGTCGAAGTGCGGGATGGCGTAGTTCAGCGTGAAGTCGACGCCGCTGGTGCTCAGGTTGCCCAGGTTGACCACGGGCGTGTTGATGAAATTGACCGCACCGGCCAGCTGGTTGGTGTTGTCGTAGCGGTTGATGTACGAGCAGTACGGGCTGCTGCTGTTGGCGAAGCACGAGTTGACCACCGTCTGCGCGGTGACCGGGGTGAGCATGTCGGACAGGTAGATGTGCCAGAAGTCGACGCTGGTCGACAGGCCGGTGAGCCAGCCCGGCGAATACACGAAGCCGAGGTCGATGGACTTGCCCTGCTCGGGCTTCAGCTTGCTGCCGATGGCCGCGGCGCCCGAGTAGTAGCCGGTGACTTGGCCCAGCGGGTTGCCGCCCCAGTTAGGCGGCACGAACTGGCAGGCGGCGGCATGCTGGGCCAGTTGCGCGCTGGTCAGGCCGACGCACGGGTCGGTGAGGTTGGGGCCGGCGATCGTGCGGCCGTCGTACAGCTCGTCCATGTTGGGCGCGCGGAACACCTGGGAGACGGTGCCGCGCACCAGCAGGTCGGCGATGGGGCGGTATTCGATGGCGAACTTGCCGTTGGTGGTGCTGCCCGAGGTGTCGTAGTTCGAATAACGCACGCCCAGGTCGACATTGAGCGAGTAGGCCCAGGGCTGCCCGGAGAGCAGCGGGATCAGCGTTTCGGCGTACAGCTCCTTCGCCTTGTCGCTGCCGCCACCGGGCGAGCCGCAGGCCTCCTGCAACACGGTACAGGTGCCGGTCACCGGATCGAGGATCGCGTCGCTGGTCACGTTGTAGTTCATCGAGGTCTTGCGGTACAGCGCGCCCACCGACAGCTGCATGGCACCGGCCGGCAGATCCCACAGTTCGCCCGAGGCGTTGGCCTGCACCTGCTTCATGGTGTTGGTCATGGTGTAGACCGGCGCATCCACGCCTTTCCTCAGCAGCGCGGTGACCGCCGGGTCGGCCTGGTTGAAGATGTTCGCGCCGCCGTCGATGGCCACCTGGAACGCCGGCACGTTCACTTCGTTGTAGTTGGTCTGCACGCGATGGGAGTGGCCGTAGTCGAAGCTGGCGTCCCAGATCCAGGTGCTCTGCCCGAAGTTGCCGCGCAGGCCGGTGTTGACCTGCTCGTTGGTGGTGGTGAACGTGTGCAGGCGCGTGCCCAGGCCGGTCAGGCGGATGTTGAAGGGGTAGCCGCTTTTTGCGCCGGTCGGGTCGGCGATCGGATCGACGACCGTGCCCTGGCTGAAGGTGATGCCGAACGGGTTGTGCGGATTGCTCGCCAGCACGTGCCAGCCATCGCCGACGCCGGTCGGTGCGGGGGCGTCCTGGCCGGATGAATTGGTGTGGTTGTAGAACGCGTCGGCGAAGAACGTCACGTAGTCGTTGAACTTGTAGTTGCCGGTGACGAAGACGTTGGTGCGTTCCTGCTGGGTCTGGATGTAGTTGAACGCGTTGTAGTTGAACGTGTCATTGGCGTTGCTGAAGCAGCGGTAGTCGCTGAGGCTGCCGCCGTTGCCGCTGAGCCGGGTGACGTAGGTGTTGGTGGTGCCGGCCCTGGGTGCGCACCCGGGCGACTCCGTGACCGGCACCAGCAGGCGACCGGTCGGGATGGTGTGCGAACCCGACGGCTGCGGGCCGCCGTTGTACAGGTACAGCTGCCGCGCGGAGAAGCTTCGGCGGGGCGCGAGCACCGGGTTGTACTTGTTGTAGTCGATGCCGGCGACGATGTTGCCCTGGTCGCCGCTGGCGCCCACGGTGAACTGCGCGCCGTGGCGCTGGCCGTCGCCGTGGCTGGAAATGCCGTCGTTGACGCTCAGTTCCGCGCCCTTGTAGTCCTTGCGCAGGATGAAGTTGACCACGCCGCCGATGGCGTCAGAGCCATACACGGTGGAGGCGCCTTCGGCCAGCACGTCGACGCGTTCGACCATGTTCTGCGGAATCATGTTGAGGTCGGCGTTGGCCAGGCGCTGGCCATTGACCAGCACCAGGGTGCGATTGGTGCCGAGGCCGCGCAGCGAGACCCGCGCGGCGCCATCGCCGCCCTCCAGCGTCGGGCTGGCGCCGCCGCCGCCGTTGCTGTTGTTCTGGGTATTGGTCGCATTGCCCGAGATGCTGGGCAGCGCCTGCAGCACGTTGCCGAGGGTCGGGCTGCCGTTGTTGGTGATCGCGGCGCGATCCAGCGTGACGACCGGGCTGGCCGTTTCGGCGTCCACGCGACGGATCAGCGAGCCGGTGACGGTGACCGCTTCCAGGTTCTTGGCCTTGCTCGTCGTTGCCGCGGTCGGCTTGGCCTGGTTGGCGGCGGCCGCGTCGCTGGTTGCCGATTCCTGCGCCTGGAGGCTGCCTGCGGCTGCGAAAATGCCCACGCTCAATGCCAGGCGCACGGCCAGTGACAGGTGATTCAAGTTGTATTTCATGCGTTATCCCCGTTTGAAGTAAAGAGTTCCCCGTGCTTCCCCGGCGCGCCGGAAGCGGCACGGGTTCGTCCCGGTTGCGCCATGTCAGGCATTGTGGGTGCCCGATGGCGGCAGTTCGTAGTTCTCGGGCGGCACGGTGTTGCCGCTGAAGCCGCTCCGGGCATCGCCGTGCTGCAGGCCTTGGCTTATTCCCTTGGCTATCGTCTGCAGACGGATGGTGCACCCTGTGGCCGGGCTAGGTGACGCTGGATGGGTTGCGGACCTGCAGGTGGCGCGCGTTTGGCGGCATGCCGATGGGAAATGCGGTGGACGGTGCCAGTGGGGACTGGCCCGGAGGCGGTACGCGATACATCTGGTTCTCCCCGATCATGGTGGATGGTCCGGGATTCGTGACGGCGACGCTTCTTGTGCAGACCCAATCCCTGATGAGCGCTTCCAGCAGCCCCTCCCTAACGGGGCGCGTGTCGCCACGATCCGGTTCGTATGACGCAAGGCGGGTGGGTTTCGCCGCGGGCGGGCCGATCGCAAAATTTTGCGATGCGGTCAATGCAGGCGGTGGAAGACACGGGCCGGTTTTCAGGATCACACGGAAGCGGAAAAAATAACAGCGTCGTGGCGTCAGTTTTGGTTTTCCGTGGCGATCCGGCAGCCGTCCGGCGGCAACATTCCCCAGCGGCCCGGCACGCCTCCGTCACCGCCGTATGGCCGTATGGACGTCCGCAAGGTCGTACACGAGGCAGTGCGGCGAGCCGGCCCCTGGCGATCGGGCGGCGCCGGCGTTTCCCGCATGGCGAGCGTCGCGCGGCTGGACAGAAGTCGGCGCCGCGCGTAAACCCTGCGCTGCAGGACGTCCCCGCACGAGAGGATCCGCATGGACATGTTGCCGAACGTTGCGCTTGCCGGTGGCCTGGCCTGGGCCAGCGGCATCCGGCTGTACGCCACGATCTTCGTGGCCGGCCTGCTCGGCCGGCTCGGCTACGTGCACCTGCCGGACGGCCTGCTGCCGCTGACCGATACCTGGGTGCTGGCGGTGTCGGGCGTGCTGATGCTGTGCGAGTTCCTGGCCGACAAGGTGCCGGCGTTCGACAGCGCCTGGGACGCCATCCACACCTTCATCCGCATCCCGATCGGCACCTTGCTGGCCTGGGGCGTGTTCAGGGATTCCGGCGCCGGCGCACAGCTGGCGGCGGCCCTGCTCGGCGGCGCGCTGGTGGCCGGCACGCATTTCACCAAGGCCGGCACGCGCGCGCTGATCAATACCTCGCCGGAGCCCTTCAGCAACTGGGGCGCCAGCGTAGGCGAGGACGTCGGCTGGGTCGGCGGCCTGTACCTGATGTGGCGGCACCCGCTGGCGCTGCTGATCCTGCTCGGCCTGTTCGTGCTGCTGATGTGCTGGATGCTGCCGAAGATCGCGCGCGGCCTGCGCGTGCTGCGGCAGCGCCTGCAGCGCTTCGGCCGGCAGGTGTCCGGCGGCGACGCTCAGCCGCCGTAGCGCTGCCGCAGGAAGGCGAACATCGCGCGCAGGCCCATCGCCTCGCCGCCGCGCGGGCGGCCGGGGCGGTCGGCCTCGTTCCAGGCGTAGGTGTCCAGGTGCAGCCACGGCGTGCCGTCCGGCACGAAGCGCTCCAGGTACAGCGCGGCGGTGATCGCGCCGGCATGCCGCGACGGGCCGGCATTGGCGAAGTCGGCCAGGTAGGAGTCCAGCATCCGGCGGTACGGCCGCCACAGCGGCAGCTGCCACAGCGGGTCGTCGACCGCGCGGCCGGCGGCCAGCGCGGCGGCCGCGGCGGCTTCGTCGTTGGCGAACAGCGCCGGCAGGTCCGGGCCCAGCGCCACGCGCGCGGCGCCGGTGAGGGTGGCGAAGTCGACGATCAGGTCCGGCTGCTGCTCGGCGCCGTAGGCCAACGCGTCGCACAGCACCAGGCGGCCTTCGGCGTCGGTGTTGTCGATCTCCACCGAGTGCCCGGCGCGGGTGACCACCACCTCGCCCGGGCGCAGCGCGTTGCCGGCCACGGCGTTTTCCACCGCGGGAACCAGCAGGGTCAGCCGCACCGGCAGCTGCGCCTGCATCACCAGCCCGGCCAGCGCGATCGCGTGCGCCGCGCCGCCCATGTCCTTCTTCATCCAGCGCATGCCGTCGGCGGACTTCAGGTCGAGCCCGCCGGTGTCGAAGCACACGCCCTTGCCGACGATCACCAGCTTCGGGTCGGCCTTCCTGCCCCAGCTCAGCTCGACCAGCCGCGGCGCGCGGTGGCTGGCGCGGCCGACCGCGTGGATGGTCGGGAAATTGGCCTTGAGCAGTTCGTCGCCGACCCACTCACGCAGCTTCGCCTTGTGCGTCTTGCCGAGCCGCTTGATCGCCTCGCCCAGCTGCTCCGGGCCCATCTGCTCGGTCGGCGTGTTGACCAGGTCGCGCACCAGCGCGGTGGCTTCGACCAGCGGCGCCAGCTGCCGCAATTCGGCGGCGGCGACGGCGAGCCGGGCCGGCGCGCGCTTCGGCTGGCGGTAGCGGTTGAACTGGTAGGCGCCCAGCGCCCAGCCCAGCGCGGCCTGGGCCGGATCGCCCAGCACGCCTTCGTCGGCGAGGTGGTAGGTCGCCTCGGGCAGGCTGCAGGGCAGCGCGGCGAGCGACGCCAGCGGCTCGCGCGGGTCGACGCCGGCCAGCACGCGCACCAGCTTGCCGGCGTCGTCGCACAGCAGCGCGAACGTGCCCGCCGCCGCCGTGAAGCCGCACTCCGCCAGCCAGTGCCGCTGCGCCGCGGTGAGGCGGCGACGGGTCGCGGCGTAGTGCGCGGCGTCGGTGGTCTCGATGGCGATGCTGCGGCGGTTGCCGGGCTGGCGTTCGATCAGGGCGGACATGCGGGATCCTTCGGGCTTGCGGCGGCGCGGTGCGCCGCGTCATGGGCGGTAAACCCGCGATGATGCGCGCATTGCCCGCGGCTTGCCTATGGTCCTTTGGTCATCGGGCGCCGTGCGCGTCCAGCCAGTCGGCCAGCTCGGTCAGGTCGCGCAGGTCGAGTTCGGGCGGCGGGCCCAACTCGTCCGGCCACGGCCGGCCGTCGCGGTTGATCCATGCGGTGCGCAGCCCGGCGTCGCGGGCGCCGGCGATGTCCATCGCCGGATCGTCGCCGACGTGCAGGACCTGCCGCGGCGCCACGCCCAGCCGCGCGGCCGCGGCCAGGAAGATGCGCGGGTCGGGCTTGGCCACGCCGCTGTCGCGCGCGCAGACGTGGTGGGCGAAATGGGCGTGGATGCCGATGCGCTCCAGGTCGGCGTTGCCGTTGGTCAGGCTGGCCAGCGGCCAGCGCGCGGCGATGCGTTCGAGCGCGGGCAGGCTGTCCGGGTACAGCTCCACGCGGTTGCGCGCGGCGAAGTAGATCTCCCACAGCGCCTGCACCGGCGCGTCGTCCATGCCGCAGGCGGCGAACGCCTGCTGCAGGGTGAGCTGGCGCTGGCGGGTGAAGTCGTGCGCCAGGTCCAGCCGCTCGGCGGCCACCTGCAGGCGCAGCTCGCGCATGGCCGCGATCGGCCAGGCGCGGGCCACCTCGGGATGGTGCTGGCGCAGCCAGGCATCCACCGCCTGGTCGGCGCGTTCAAGGGCCGGCAGCACCGGCCACAGGGTGTCGTCCAGGTCCAGCGTCAGCGCGCGTATCGGCACCGCGGTCGGCGCGTCAGTTGTTGTCGATGCGCAGCACCTGGCCGAGCCTGATCTGGTCGTTCTTCAGGTGGTTCCACTCGCGCAGCTTGGCCACCTCGACCGAATGCCGCTTGGCGATCGACGACAGCGTATCGCCCTTGGCCACCTTGTAGGTGGCCGTGGCCTGGCGTGCGTGTGCGCTGACCTGGCCGAAATCCCTGCCGCTGCTGCGGTCGACGGTGGTGGCGCTGCCGTTGGCGTGCTCCACGCTGCTCACGCTGACGTCGGCCACGCTGCCCTGCACCTTGTTCAGGCGGGCGGTCTCCTGCGCGTCGGCGCGGCGCTGCTCCACGGCCTGGCGGGCCGCCAGCGTATCGGGCGAGGTGGGCGCGATGGCGGCGCGGGCCGCGTAGGTTGCGCCCGGCGCCGACACCGGCGTGCTGCGGACGGCGCGGGCGCCGACCTCGGCGAGGATGCGGCTGCGGCGCGCGTCGTCCATCGACGCCAGCGCGCTGCCGTCCTGGTACGGCAGTACCGCATGCTTGCGCAGCGCGGCCTTGGCCGGCTCGGTCTGCATGAAGTCGATGAAGGCCTGCGCCTGGGCGGCCTTCGGGCTGCGCGGGTTGGTCACCAGGTACAGCGGGGTATACAGCGGGTAGCTGCCGTCGGCGATGTTGGCGACGGTGGCCGCCTTGCCGTTGATCGGAATCGCCTTGAGCTTGGGGTTGCCGCTGATGCTGGAGAGCGTCGCCACGCCCAGGCCGTTCGGGTTCAGCGCGACGCCTTCTTCCAGCTTGCGCGTGTTGACGTACAGCCGCGGCGCGGCCACCGGCTGGTTGCCGCGGCCGAACAGCAGGCTGCGCAGGCTGTATTCCACGCCGTCGCCGGGGCTGGCCACCGCGTAGACGTCGATCGGCGCATTGCGGCCGCCGACCTCGCTCCAGTTGTGGATCCTGCCGTAGTAGATGTCGTGCGCCTGCTTCAGCGTGAGGTTGCCGATCGGGTTGGACGACTGGGTGATGATCACCAGGCCGTCCCACGCCACCGGCGTGAAGGTGAGCTGCGCGTTCTGCGCGCTGTCGTCGGCGGCGCGCGCGCTGCCGGCCAGGTCGGCGGTGCCGTTGGCGACCGCGTCGATGCCCGAGGCGGTGTTGAACGGCTGCAGCTCGATGCGGCCGTGGCCGGCCTTCTCCCACGCCTTCGCCACCTCGTCGACCACGCCGTTCGCGGTGGCGACGTCGCCGCGCCAGATCAGGCTGCTTTTGGCGACCGTGCTGGCGCCGGCCTTGGCCTTGGGGTGATGGCTCTTGGCAAGCGCGGGAGTGGCAAGGCATGCCCCGATCAGGGCGACGGACAGCAGGTGGGCAAGACGGACGGACATGGCGATGGAGAGCCCCGGAAAAGTGGTGTGGAGGCGAAAGTATGCCGCCCGGCAGACGCACGGGCGGTGAACGAGTAACGGTATTTCATCGGCCCGAATGCGGAACATCAAGCACTTTCATGCATTTGCGCGGAGACAATGGCTCGGGTTGTGCGCCGGGACACGGGCCGGTGGCGATGGCGGCCACGCTTTTGCCTGAATGGAGCCTCAAAACGCCTCCCACGCCGGTCATTCCGGCGTGCCGCGCCGGCATGCCACGGGACGACCGGCGCAGCGCGGATCGTTCGAGGCGCCCCGGGCGGATCAGTTCACCACCACGTAGCGCGTGTCGCTGCCGTCGGTGACCACCAGCACCAGCTGGCGCGGCTTCACCCCGGCCAGCCCGCGCAGCATGGCCAGGCTGGTGATGCGCTGGCTGCCCACGCCGATCACCACGTCGTCGGTGCCGAGCCCGGCACGGGCGGCGCGGCTGCCCGGCTGCACCGCGCTGACCGCCACGCCGTACCAGCCCTGGCTGCGCAGGTTCTGGCTCAGCTCGCTGAAGCGCACGCCGGCCAGGCGCGGGTCGAGCTGGCCGCCGTCGATGCTGGCCAGTTTCTCCGCGGTGAGCGTGGCGTTGACCTCGCGCGCCTTGCCGTCGCGCAGCACGCCCAGGCGCAGGGTGCTGCCCAGCGGCAGCAGGCCCTCGGCGTTGTGCAGCTCCTGCACGTCGCGCAACGGCTTGCCGTTCAGCGTGGTCAGCACGTCGCCGGGCTGCAGGCCGGCGTGCTCGCCGGCCGAGCCGTTGCCCACGCCGGTGACCACCACGCCGTTGCTGTCCTTCAGCCCCAGCAGCTTGGCGATGCGCGGGGTGATCGCCTGGGTCTGCACGCCCAGGCTGCCGCGCTGCACCTTGCCGTGCGCCAGCAGCTGCGCCATCACCTCGCTGGTGAGGTTGCTGGGGATCGCGAAGCCGATGCCCACGTTGCCGCCGGACGGCGAGAAGATCATCGTGTTGATGCCGACCAGCTCGCCGCGCAGGTTGACCAGCGCGCCGCCGGAGTTGCCGGGATTGATCGAGGCATCGGTCTGGATGAAGTTCTGGTAGCCCCCCGAGCCCGATGAGTTCTGGCCCAGGCCGGAGCGGCCCAGCGCGGAGACGATGCCGGCGGTGACCGTCTGGCCCAGCCCGAACGGGTCGCCCACCGCGACCACATAGTCGCCCACCTGCAGGCCGGACGAGTCGGCCAGCGGCAGCGCCTTGAGGTTCTGCGCCGGGATCTGCACCACGGCCACGTCGGTTTCCGGGTCGGTGCCGATCAGTTTGGCCTTGAAGCTGCGCCCGTCCTGCAGCGTCACCTGGATGTCGTCGGCGCCGCCGACCACATGGTTGTTGGTCAGCACGTAGCCCTTCGCCGCGTCCACGATCACGCCCGAGCCGAGACTTTGCTCGACCCGCTCGCGCGGCACCGCGGGCAGGCCGAAGAACTGGCGCACCATCGGGTCGTCGAAATACGCATCGCGCACCTGCACCCGGGTGGTGGTGGAGATGTTCACCACCGCCGGGGTCACCCGCGTCAGCATCGGTGCCAGCGACGGCATCGGCTGGCTGCCGATCGCGGCCGGCAGGGCGGCGGCACGGACGCTGTCCGGCGCGACGCCGACGGCAAGGACCGTCGCGGCGAACAGGCCGGCCAGCCGGTGCAGGAGGCGGGAGGGCGGCTGCGACATGGGGTTCTCCTCAGGCGTTGAAAGCGGCGCTGCTTCGACCGGATCGCCGCGCCGCGGTTCCTCGGGTCTGAAGGATGCCGCGGGGACTTTACATCGGACGACGCGAGGGTTAATTTGCCTATCCGACAGCAACCACAACATCTTGTGTTCAAGTGCCAGCATCGAGACAAGTGCTGGTGTCGACTATCGCACTCTTGAGGGGGAGTCGTTGTCGTCGGGAACAGCCGGCACAAGGGCTGGAGGGCAATCCTCACGGCCTTGTGGCGTGCCACGGACATAGCATGGTCGACCTAGTCGTACCAAACAGAAAACAACGCCGGCCGCGAGGCCGTTGCGAGAGGTCAGGAAGCCGATGAGCACAGTGCGTGCGCCAGCCACAGGTTCAACCCCGGGTACGAGCATGAGCCCGGCCCAGAACGCCAGCATGAATCGCGACGCCGTCGTGGAAATCCCGCTGCAGCCCGCGTCCTACGACATCTGGGACAAGAAGTACCGCCTGAAGGCGAAGTCCGGCGAGCCGGTCGACGCCAGCATCGACGAGACCTACCAGCGCGTGGCGCGCGCGCTGTCCGACGTGGAGGCCAGCGACGAGCTGCGCGGCCACTGGTACGAGCGTTTCCTGTGGGCGCTGCGCCGCGGCGCGATCCCGGCCGGGCGGATCACCTCCAACGCCGGCGCGCTGGCGCACAAGCCGGCCACCTCCACCATCAACTGCACCGTCTCCGGCACCATCCACGACTCGATGGACGACATCCTGGAGAAGGTGCACGAAGCCGGCCTCACCCTCAAGGCCGGCTGCGGCATCGGCTACGAGTTCTCCACGCTGCGCCCGCGCGGCGCGTACGTGTCCGGCGCCGGCGCATACACCTCGGGCCCGCTGTCGTTCATGGATATCTACGACAAGATGTGCTTCACCGTCTCCTCCGCCGGCGGCCGCCGCGGCGCGCAGATGGGCACGTTCGACATCTGCCATCCGGACGCCAAGGAGTTCATCCGCGCCAAGCGCGAGGACGGCCGCCTGCGCCAGTTCAACCTCAGCCTGCTGATCACCGACGGCTTCATGGAAGCGGTCGAGCACGACCGGGACTGGCCGCTGGTGTTCCCGGTGCACGTGAAGGAACAGGACGAGATCGACCTCGCCGACCCGTCGAAGGTGGTGTGGCGCGAATGGCCCACCCACCAGAACTACGTCGACCGCGAGGACGGCCTGGTCGCCTGCAAGGTCTACGGCACCGTCCGCGCGCGGCACCTGTGGGACATGATCATGGTCTCGACGTACGACTACGCCGAGCCCGGCTTCATCCTGATCGACAAGGTCAACGAGATGAACAACAACTGGTGGTGCGAGCACATCCGCGCCACCAACCCCTGTGTCGCCGCCGACACCTGGGTGCAGACCGCCGAAGGCCCGCGCCAGGTCGCCGACCTGCTCGGCCACGGCTTCATGGCGCGGGTGGATGGCCAGGATCACGCCACCGGCGCCGAGGGTTTCTTCCGCACCGCGACCAAGCCGGTGCTGGCCCTGCAGACCGAGGAAGGCCACCGCCTGCGCCTGACCGAAGACCATCGCGTGCGCCGCGTCTCGCGCCTGACCCGCTGGAGCGTGGACACCGAGTGGTGCGCCGCCGGCGCGCTGCGGCCGGGCGACCGCGTGCTGCTCAACGACCACCGCGCCAATGCGCAGTGGCCCGGCGCGCTGAGCGCGGAACAGGGCTACCTGCTCGGCCTGCTGGTCGGTGACGGCACGCTCAAGCATGAGGTCGCCGTGTTGTCGGTGTGGCCGCAGGCCGCCGTCGTGAACGGCTCGGTGAATGGCGGCGCCCGTGCCCTGATGGCCGAAGCCCTGCGCTGCGCGCAGACGCTGCCGCACCGCGCCGACTTCGCCGGCTGGTCGGAAGTGGCCGGCCGCGGCGAGTTCCGCATGAAGTCCGCCGCCCTGCGCGACCTCGCCTTCGAGTTCGGCATGGGCGTCGGCGACAAGGCGATCACCCCGGCGCTGGAACAGGCATCGAGCGAGGCCTACCGCGGCTTCCTGCGCGGCTTCTTCGACGCCGACGGCTCGGTGCAGGGCAGCCAGGCCAAGGGCGTGTCCGTGCGCCTGGCGCAGTCCGACCTGCCGCGGCTGGAAGCGGTGCAGCGCATGCTGCTGCGCCTGGGCGTGCCGTCGCGCATCTACCGCGATCGCCGCGACGCCGGCGAAAGCCGGCTGCCGGACGGCCGCGGCGGCACGCGTGCCTACGCCACCCAGGCCCAGCACGAGCTGGTCATCGCCGGCGAGCCGCTGCAGCGTTTCGCCGAGCTGATCGGCTTTGCCGACAGCGACAAGGCGACCCGCCTCAAGGCGGCCCTGTCCGGTTACAAGCGCACGCTGAACCGCGCACGTTTCGTCGCCACCGTGGCTTCGCTGCAGGCCGATGGCGTCGAGGACGTCTACGACGTGCAGGTGCCCGGCATCAACACCTTCGACGGCAACGGCCTGCACGCGCACAACTGCGGCGAGCAGCCGCTGCCGCCGTACGGCTCGTGCCTGCTCGGCTCGGTCAACCTGACCACCTTCGTGCGCGACCCGTTCGGCCCCAAGGCGCGCTTCGACTGGGACGAATACCGCGAAGTGGTCAAGGTGTTCACCCGCATGCTCGACAACGTGGTCGAGATCAACGGCCTGCCGCTGGAGCAGCAGCGCAACGAGATCCTGGGCAAGCGCCGCCACGGCATGGGCTTCCTCGGCCTGGGCTCCACGCTGACCATGCTGAAGATGCGCTACGGCAGCGCCGACGCGGTGAGTTTCACCGAGGACGTCTCCCGCGAGATGGCCGTGGCCGGCTGGGAAGTGGCGCTGGACCTGGCCAAGGAGAAGGGCGCCGCGCCGATCCTGCTGCGCGACTACACCGTCACCGGCGACATGCTGCGCAAGCGCCCGGAAATGGTTGCCGACGGCTACAAGGTCGGCGACGCCATCCCCGGCCGCGTGCTGCACGCCAAGTACAGCCGCTACATGCAGCGCATCGCCACCGTGGCGCCGAACCTGGTCGAGCAGCTGGCCGAGACCGGCGCGCGCTTCACCCACCACACCTCGATCGCGCCTACCGGCACCATCTCGCTCAGCTTGGCCAACAACGCCAGCAACGGCATCGAGCCCAGCTTCGCCCACAGCTATTCGCGCAACGTGATCCGCGAGGGCAAGAAGTCGAAGGAAAAGATCGAGGTGCTCAGCTTCGAGCTGCTGGCCTACCGCGCCCTGATCAATGCCGACGCCAAGGTGTCCACCGACGAGCCCGCCAACCGGCTGCCGGACTACTTCGTCGCCGCCGACGACATCGGCCCGAAGGAGCATGTCGACATCCAGGCCGCCTCGCAGCTGTGGATCGACTCGTCGATCTCCAAGACCGCCAACGTGCCCACCGACTACCCCTACGAGGACTTCAAGGACATCTACTTCTACGCCTACAAGCAGGGCCTGAAGGGATGCACCACCTTCCGCTTCAACCCCGCCGCGTTCCAGGGCGTGCTGGTCAAGGAAGCGGACCTTGAAAGCACCCTCTACCGCTTCGAGCTGGAGGACGGTAGTGTTGTCGAACTGAAAGGCAATGAGCAGGTGGAATACGACGGCGAAATGCACTCCGCCGCCAACCTCTTCGATGCCTTGAAGGAAGGCTATTACGGCAAGTTCTGAACCGCCGCACGCCACCCGCGTGCGGCACTCAAGCGGTCCACCGGAGGGGAACACCAGCATGTCCATCGACAACGAAATCGAAGTGAACGCCACCACCACGCCGGCCGTCGCCGAGGCGCCCGCGGTCGTCCTGCCGGTATTGCCGGAAGTCGCGCCGGCCGCGCCGGCCGCTGCCGCGCCGGCGAAGAAGCCGGCAGCGAAGAAGAAGGTCGCCCCGAAGAAGGCGGCGGCCAAGAAGGCTGCGCCTAAGAAGGCCGCGGCCAAGAAAGCCGTGAAGAAGGCGGCGAAGAAAGTGGCCAGGAAGGTTGCGAAGAAAGCGGCGGTGAAGAAGACCGCCGCGAAGAAGGCCGTCAAGAAGGCAGCAAAAAAAGTCGTCAAGAAGGCCGGCGCCGCCAAGAAGGCGGTGAAGAAGGCCGCCAGGAAAGTCGCCAAGGTGGTGAAGAAGAAAGCCGCCAAGGCCACAAGGAAGGTCAGCAGCAAGAAGACGGCCGGCAAGAAGGCCGCACCGAAAAAGGCGGCAGCGAAGAAGTCCGCCAGCAGGAAAGCCGTCGCCAAGACGGCCAAGAGGTCCACTGCCAGCAAGAAGGCGAGCGTCAAGTCGGCAGCGCGCAAGCCCGCCGCCAAGAAGGCCGCCGGCAAGAAGAAGTAAGCAGCACCGCATCCGGCCCGGCCGCAGCGCCGGGCCGGATGATCCAGCACCGCGCCGCGTCCACTCCGGCACCAACACCCAAAGAAGCGAACACCATGGCGATCAAGATCGACAAGAAGATCACGGGCTACAACGTGGTCAAACCCGAAGACAAGGTTGCCGCCGCCCCGGTCGCCGCCGCCGCGCCGAAAGAGCCGCCGTCGGCCGAAGTGATCCAGATGCACGAAAGCGTGGAGCGCCCCGAGACCCTGGTCGGCTCCACCTTCAAGATCAAGTCGCCGCTGTTCGAGCACGCGCTGTACGTCACCATCAACGACATCGTGCTCAACGCCGGCACCAAGCACGAGCAGCGCCGCCCGTTCGAGATCTTCATCAACTCGAAGAACATGGACCACTTCCAGTGGATCGTGGCGCTCACCCGCATCCTCTCCGCCGTGTTCCGCAAGGGCGGCGACGTCACCTTCATCGTGGAGGAGCTGAAGGCCGTGTTCGACCCCCGCGGCGGCTACTTCAAGGCCGGCGGCGTCTACATGCCCAGCATCGTCGCCGAGATCGGCGGCGTGATCGAACAGCACATGAAGAACATCGGGCTGATCCATGATCCGGAGATGGATGACGCCACACGGAAGCTGATCGCCGAGAAGCGCGCGGCGTACGAGGCGCTGGGCGCAAAAAAAAACTCTGAAGTGAGCGGGGCGTCGTCTGCCCCGGGCGCCAATGCCGCGGCATCCGAGGCGCTCACGTTTCCGCCCGGCTCGATGATGTGCGACAAGTGCAACACCAGGGCGCTGGTGCTGATGGACAACTGCCAGACTTGCTTGAATTGCGGGTATTCGAAGTGCGGTTGAATGCACTACGCTCGACCCTGAAATAAGGAAAAGGGCGACAAAACGTCGTCCTTCGGCGATGCCGTACGGGATGCCTTGCGCGGCCACCGGCATCATGCCGATTTCGTGGGGGTAAGCGCGAAGAATTCAGGGGGCGACTAGTAGCATGGGCACGATGCTCTATTCCAGCCTCAACCCTGAAAAGGCGCTGATCTGGCGCATCGTCCACCGCGACAACCTGCCGTGGATTCTGGACAACGGGTTGCACTGCGGCAACGGATATGTGCGGGCTTCGGACTGGGTGAGCATCGGCAATCCGGAGCTGATCGACAAGCGTGCAAACCATCCAGTGCCGCTGCCGCCGGGTGGCTTTCTGAACGACTATGTGCCGTTCTACTTCACTCCGTTCTCGCCGATGCTACGGAACATCCACACTGGCTGGGGCGGCATTCGGAGACAGCCCAACGAGGAAATCGTGATCCTCGTCTCCAGTCTGCATCACGTTGCCACGCAGGGCTGGCCTTTCTTGTTCACCGACAGCCACGCCTATTACCAGTGGGCGAATTTCTATTCCGATTTGGCCGACCTCGACAAGGTTGATTGGCCATTGCTTCAGGCGCGGGATTTCCGGCGCGATCCGGAGGATCCGGCCAAGTTCGAACGGTATCAGGCCGAAGCGTTAGTTCATCGGCACTTGCCTATCAATGGCTTGCTCGGCATTGTGTGTTATACAGTTGACTTGAAGCGAGCCAGAGAAGCAGCTTCAGGCACGAAACTTGAACCTGCCGGTTTATGCTCGCACTGGTTGGTATTTCTGATGATCACGTTCACCCAAGGCAACCTTCTTGAGGCCCGCGCCGAGGTGCTGGTCAACACCGTCAATACCGTGGGTGTGATGGGCAAGGGCATCGCGCTGATGTTCAAGGAGCGTTTTGCCGAAAACTTCCGCCACTACGCCACCGCCTGCAAAGCCAAGGAAGTGCGCACCGGCAAGATGTTCGTCACCGAAGTGAACGAACTGGATGGCCCACGCTGGATCGTCAACTTTCCGACCAAGCAGCACTGGCGCGGCGCTTCGAAGATCGAATGGATCATCGAAGGGCTACAAGATCTGCGCCGCTTCCTAATCGAGAACAAGGTTAAATCCATTGCCATCCCGCCGCTGGGCGCGGGCAACGGCGGATTGGACTGGGCCGAGGTTCGCCTACAGATCGAGGAGGCGCTGGCGGGTCTTGATACCGAAATTCTCGTGTTTGAGCCGACCGGGGAATACCAGAACGTCGCCAAGCGCACCGGCGTGGAGAAGCTGACTCCGGCGCGAGCCCTGATTGCCGAGCTGGTGCGCCGTTACTGGGTGCTGGGCATGGAATGCAGCTTGCTGGAGATCCAGAAGCTGGCTTGGTTCCTTGAGCGCAACATAGAGAGCGCGGGTCTGGCACCGCTGGATTTACGCTTCGCGCCGCACAAGTACGGTCCCTACGCCGAGCGTCTACGGCATCTGCTGGAAGGGCTGGACGGTAGCTACCTGCACTGTGACAAACGCATCGGCGATGCCGGCCCGTTGGATGTGATTTGGTTCGACGACGGACGCAAAACCTTCGTCCAGACCTACCTCAAGAGCGAAGCCAAGGACTACGTTCCTGCGCTGGAAGCCACGGCGGCCTTGATCGATGGCTTCGAATCGCCCTACGGCATCGAACTGCTGGCTACCGTGGACTGGTTGCTGACGAAGGAAGGCGTGGCCCCGAGGGTTCCCGCCGTGCGCGAGGGGCTACGCCACTGGCGCGGTGGCCCAGGTGCAGCGACGCGGAAGGATAGATTGTTCGACGACCGAGCATTGGGCATAGCTTTGAAACGATTGGCACCAAGTGCAACCGTGTCGACTTGAGTTTCCTACGAGGGGACCGCTCCGGCGGGAATTAAGTCGGCATGATTGCCTCGCCCCCTTTGTGGCGCGCGTCCGCCTTGATGCCCAGGTTGCGTTGCCGACAGGTAGGTCAACGGAACGCCAAGTTCCTTGGCCGGCTTGCCCGCCGTCGCGAATCGGCTCGGGGGCCGGGCTCGTACCTTAGCCGTAGAAAGCTATTCGTGGACGGGAATCGCCCGCGGGACCTAGCCGTGTCCCGCAATTCACTGCTCGCAGAGAAAGGCCATCAGGCGGGTTCTACCCCGTTTTCGCGGACAGTTGAGTTAAGGCCGTAAAGGCCCGGTCCCGAACCTCGATTCTGCGTTGCA
>NZ_JBYTCN010000020.1:0-33702 GCF_058790335.1 Rhodanobacter sp. FW101-FHT13A11
CTTCGCTTGGACATGACACTCCTTTTTGACCATGATCGGTCTTCTTAGAAGTGTCCGCGTTAACGGGGTAGAACCCGTCCATGACGTGCACAGGCAAAGGGGCATGCCATCGCTCCCGCACAGATGAACCGCGCGATCTCCATGCCGCCGACGGTGCCCCTCGGCCCGCGACACGTCCGCCCGGTCGATGCACTTTACTCCGACATGGATCGCACGCCGGGCGCGCCGGTACAAAGGCAAGACGAACCGCCGCCGCAACGGCAGGCCGGACACCTCACTCGGGGAAAACCGCCGCCGCGCTGGCCGCCGGCATGTCCCGTACCGGGTGAGCGCGCTGCCTGATGGCAAGGCCTTCCGGCTTGCCCGCGGCGAATTCGTTTACGAGAGGCCCTGGGGAACATGGCGGGGCGCTCTCGTCATGGTGCGGCGTGTCCGGCGACTTGGTTGTTCACGCCCCGGTGCCACTCCGACAGGCGACTGACGCATTCGTTCCGGACAAGTTCAAAGCGACCTGGCGCACCGTCATGCGTCTGCCGTGCTGGCGCACGTGGCCTCCACGCAACATACGCCGGAAAAAAGCCATTCAACGGCCGCCGCCACCTCGGTAGCGCCGAGATTTCGCGTGCTGATTCCGGCACTGCCGCATCCGTACGGTGCGTATTTCGCTTCATCAGTGACCGAAAACAGGCCATAGGTAGGCGTGCCACTGGCCGTGGCAACGTGCATGACTCCACAGTCTGCACTGATGAAGCCGTCCATATTGGCGATGACGGCAGCGAGCTTGCGCACATCGCGGGTGTAGAACGAGGCGAAACCGCCCCTCAGCTGCGAAGTGCCATGCTCGGCGAGAACGTCGACCACGACGATGTCCGGGCGGCGCAGCTGAAGCGCAATCAGGAACAGTTGCCACCAATGCTCGTCATAGCGCTTGGCGCCGGTGGCGTTCGCGAACACGCCCACGACCTTTTTCCCGCGCTCCGACGCCGCCTGCCCCAGGATGGCCGTGAGCGCTTCCCGGCCTCGGGCCCGTTCGACGTCACTGAGCCTGATATCCATGGGTGGATAGGCAGGTTCGACATGCCTGCCAAGGGCCCGGCGCAGAAGGAATACGCTTCGCTTCGCCATGTGCTCCGGACATGAAGGATCGGCCCCGTTCACCTGGTCGCCATTCCATGAGGATGCCGGGAATCCGACCTTGTAACGAGCGCGAACCCAAGCAAGCAGCAGGCGCCCGGATTGCGAGCCGATGCAGGCGTCGATCGCCAGATCATAGGACGACAGTCGCAGTTGCCTGAGCAGGCTCATGGTCGTCCACAGATGTCGGGCAACCCGCCGCGGAAGGCAGACGACGCTGCGCACGTTGAAGCGTGTCGAGAACAGCGACTCGGCGGCACGACCGCCCGTCACGATGTCGATCTCCGCACCCGGATAGTTTTTTTCAAGCTCGGCGATCAGTGGGCTGATCAGGACGGCATTGCCCAGGCGGTGGTTGGGTCGACATACCAGAACGCGATGGATCCCGCGTGTCGGCAAGGCTCCCGGAGCGCATAGGTCGCGTTCGACCGACCGGATCAAGCGGCCAAACACCCTGGCCACCACTCGATGACGGAAGTCCACCGAAGGAGCGTGGGGCCGCATTTCGTGCGCACGGGGCAAAGAACGAGTCATCTCAACCAGCAAAGGCCATTCGGTATCGGCATGATTGGTGCCCAGCCTTATGGTTTTATTACCGCATGAAAGGAGGCTCGCTTTCGCCCGATGTGACTGGGCGCCAATGACCGGCTTGTGGACGCGTCCCCCGCAGGATCAGGCTACGATCTGAAAAGCCATCCGCCCGCAGGAATCCATGTGACGCCACCTGTCCTTGACGCCGAGGCGTATGCCTCTCTCCGCCGTATCGTCCTCGTCGTGGCGCTGCTCAACCTGGGTTATTTCGGTATTGAGTTCGCTGTAGCCATGGGCATCGGCTCCGTTTCCCTGTTCGCCGATAGCGTCGACTTTCTGGAAGACGCCTCGGTGAACCTGCTTATCTGGGCCGCCTTTGCCTGGTCGCTGAAGGCACGCTCCCGCGTAGGCATGGCGCTGGCCGGGATCCTGCTTGTTCCGGCGCTGGCGACGCTCTGGGCCGCCTGGGGCAAATTCCAGGCGCCTATCCCTCCCGCGCCGCTGCCGTTGTCGATGACTGCCTTGGGTGCGATGCTGGTGAACCTCGCCTGTGCGCTGATGCTGACGCGTTATCGAAGCCATCGCGGGAGCTTGACGCGTGCCGCCTTCCTTTCCGCGCGCAATGACGTATTCGCCAATGTGGCGATCGTGGTTGCCGCACTGGTGACCAGGGTCCACCCGTCCGCGTGGCCCGATCTCATCGTTGGACTTGGCATCATGGCCGTGAATGCCGATGCGGCACGCGAAGTCTGGACCGCAGCACGCGATGAGCATCGATCGGCCACGGAAGCCACGCCCTGAAAAGGAACACGGCAAGCGGGCGCGGACAACCGTTCGGCGGCACCCGGGTTGGCGCGGAGCCGCTGGCTGGCGGCAGGCTCAAACGGATCCGTTGGCGTTCCCCTCCCATGCCATGACGGTGGTGCCGCCTCGGACTTAAGAAAAATGTAAGGTGTGACAAACAAGATGTCGAGGACATGCTTCCCCCTGCCCCCATTCGACGTTCGTTTCGCCATGCCGCCAGATCCTTTTTGGGAGGCCGGTCATGCACGTGATTCTGGTCGAGGATGACGAATCGCTCGGGCAGGCCATCGAGCAAGCCTTGACCCGCTGGTCACACGCCGTCACCTGGTTGCGCGACGGCCGCCTGGCGGCGGCCGCGATGCGCGATGAGATCGCGGATCTCGTGCTGCTCGATCTGGGGATTCCCGGCAAGGATGGCCTGGACGTGCTCGCCGAGGTGCGTCGCGCCCACGTAAAGACACCTGTCCTGATCATCACGGCGCGCGACACCTTGGAAGAGCGCATTCGCGGGCTCGATGCGGGCGCTGACGACTACCTGGTGAAACCGTTTCATCTCGACGAGTTGGGCGCACGCATCCGCTCGCTGACCCGGCGTATGCATGGCTTGGCCGACAATCGCATCCAGGCCGGCGACCTGTGGCTTGACCTGGGTACCAATGAAGCCGAATTTCGAGGTCATCGCATCCCCTTGGCACGCCGTGAGCTTGCGTTGCTGAGGCTGTTGATGGAGCGTGCGGGTCGCATCGTTCGGCGCGAAGCGCTGGAGACCGCTCTCTACGGATTGGAAGGCGGCGTCGAAAGCAATGCGCTGGAGGTCAAGATCCACGCGCTTCGGCGCAAGCTGAGCCCCGAACTGATCAGAACGGTACGTGGCGTCGGCTACATGATCGTGCGTGAACCACAATGACTTCCATGAGCCTGCGGGCGCACCTGGGCTGGTTGATCATCGCCGTGATGGTCGCCGTGCTGCTGCCCATGGCCGTACTGAGCTATCACCGCACCTTGCAGGAAATGAACGAGCTTTCCGATGGGCGCCTGGCGCAGTCCGCACGGACGCTCGATGTATTGATCCGCCATGCGGGGATTGATGCTTTGCGCGGTGACGGCATCGATTCCAATACACGGGTGCCCGTCGTGGGCACCCACGGCCATCGTTGTCCGGTGCAAGGGACCAGCTGTGAGCCCGAGGTGGGTTTTCAGGTGGTCGACGCGGCGGGAAAGATCAAGCTGGCCACCACCAATTTTGCGACGCCATCCCTGCCGTCCAGGCCTTCAAACACGTTCGAAGACATTCAGGTGGATGGCGAAGCCTGGCGCATGTTCACGTTGAGGGAAGCGACGGGCAACCTCACCATTCGAGTCGGCGAACGGCAAGATAGCCGCCAGGAGATAGAGCAGACACTCAAGGCGCAGTACATCGTTCCGTTGACACTCGGGTTGCCCCTGTTGGCCTTCTTGATGGCCTGGGCCGTTCGCCGCGGCCTGCGCCCGCTTGAGACCCTGGCCCGCGTCCTGAAACGACGCGAACCCGGCGACCGTACACCGATGACCCTGCAGCCGGCCCCCCGCGAGTTGCAACCCGTGCTCTCCGGCCTCAACACGATGCTCGATCGATCCGTAGACGCCCTGGAACGGGAGCGTCGGTTCAGCGCCGATGTGGCACACGAACTGCGCACCCCACTGGCCGCCACCATGCTGCATATGGAGAATGCCCTTGCCTCGGGCGATCCCCGTTTTGTGTCACCTTCGTTTGTCAGCGCACAACAAGGTTTGACCGAGTTGAGTCGCCGCGTCGATCAGTTGCTGGCGCTGGCGCGCGTGGAGGCGGGTGCTGCCTCGGCAGGCAGCGCCAAAATCGATCTCATGGCCATGGCCACCGGCGTCATTGAAGAACTGGCCCCGCAGATCGAAGCGAGCGGCGTCGAATTGAGCCTTGTGGGCGGATCGGTGGCATTGTATGTGAACGGCTACGAAGTGGCCTTGATCGCACTGTTGCGCAACCTGATCGAGAACGCGCTGCGCCATGTCTCTGCGGGTGGGCAAGTGGTGGTGTGTCTGACCCGAGGGACGCACTCCACCCTCATCGACGTGATGGACGACGGGCCCGGCATCCCAGCGGATCGCCGCGCAGCCGTGTTTACGCGTTTCCACCGCGAACCGTCCGAGCGTGGCGACGGCTATGGATTGGGACTCTCCATCGTGCAACGTGCTGCGCAATTGCATGACGCGTCGATCGAGCTGCTGGATTCCGCCTTCGACCACGGCCTTCTCGTGCGCGTGAGTATTCCTGTCCCCCAAGCCGAGGGTTCCTCATGACGTGGGCCGTTGCGAAAACTTTCCTTTGCATGGCGACCCTTGCACTCTGTGGCTGCGCTGCTTACCAATCGCGCCCCATCGACCCCGCCGCCCTGCGCGCCCATTGGCAAGCGCACCGCCTGGACGATCCGTCGCTGGCCGCCACGGTGAAGCCGTTCCTGCCACCGCGTGACGCCGGCCAATGGCCCCCAGCGTCCTATGGCCGGGCCGAATTGTTCGCTGTCGCGCTCGCGCTCAATCCCGACCTGGCCGAATCCCGAGCACAGATGGCTCAATCCGTCGCGGCCGTTACCACGGCGCGTGCGTTACCCAATCCAAAAGTGGGGCTTGCCCTGGAGCGTTTTACCCAGGCACAGGCGGGCAGCGCACCCTGGTTGTGGGGGGTGAGCACCGACTGGCTGATCGATGGGACGCTGAGGCGCAAGTTGCGCGAAGACGCGGCGAATGCCGGCGTCCGTGCAGCGCGTCTCGACTACGCGGAAAAGGTGTGGGCGGTCTGGCGCGACATACGCATCGCCCTGGCCGACCTGATGCTGGGCCAACGGCAAGAGTCCGTCGCGAGGCAGACGGTCGACGCCGCCATGCAGTTGGAACAGTCTTTTGCCCAGCGCTACCAACTGGGTGAATCGTCACCCAGCGAACGCCTGCAGGCCGCACGTACGTTGGCACAGGCGCGGCGCGATGAAGCCGTGGCGGCTCAACGCGTCGTCGACGCGCAAGCGCGTCTGGCACGCACCATCGGCGTGCAGGCCAGTGCCCTGAAAGACGTGCCGTTAGAGTGGGATGGCCTCGATCAACCGGTCGCGCCGCCATCGGCACAACGGAAGCAATGGGCCGATCAGGCGTTGTTGTCGCGCGCCGATCTGGAGCGCGCGCTGGTGGAATACGACACACGGGAGACCGAGCTGCATCAGCAAATACGCGCGCAATATCCGCAGGTCTCACTGGGACCTGGCTATACCTACGACCACGGCATGCGCAAACTGACGTTTGGGTTCAACACCAGCCTGCCGATTTTCGACCAGAACCAAGGCCCGATTGCCGAGGCGAAAGCGCGCCGCGAAATGGCAGGCAAGCACGTCGAGGTCGTGCAGGCCGACATCGGCAAAGAGATCGATCAGTCATCAGCACAGTTGGAGGTTGCCTTGCATGGCTTGCATGCGGCTACCCAGGAGCATCAGCTTGCCAGTCGCGCCGCCGATCAGGCCAGGCAGGCCAAAGTCCTTGGCGCCGAGGATCGCATTGCTGTGCTCAATGCCCAGCTGGCCGCCCTGGCGGCGGCGCAGACCGAACTTGTCACGCTCGCGCAGGCCCAGCAAGCGCTGGGTGCTCTTGAAGACGCGCTGCGTACACCCCTTGATGGGGCCGAAGTCACGTCATTTCAGGCCATACCAGGAAGCCATCCATGAGAAGTTTCTATCGGCAAGCGTGCCTTGCCAGCGTGCTGGTAGGGGCACTGGCGACGAGCGGTGTTGCGGCAACGCGCACCACCGAACTCGATCGCACGGCACAAATCAGCCTTGGCCTTGCCACGGCCACGCTGGCCACCCGTGACGTTCCGCAATCGATCGATGTGGCCATCGCGGTGCTCGATCCTGCTCCCCTGGCGAAGTTGGCGGATGAACTGATCGCGTCGCACGCGGCGGTCAACGCATCGACGGCGGAAAGCCAGCGATCCGAGGCACTCCTGAAAGCCGACGGCAACATTTCGCGTAAAAATGCCGAAGCCGCCCGCGCGCAGGCCGCGGCGGACCAGGCGCATTGGCGCCAGTTGCGATCCCAGCTGCGGCTGGAATGGGGCGATGCCCTGGCGTCGATGGACGACGCCTCGTTGCAGCAAGTCGTGAAGTCGGTGGTGGGCGGCCGTGTCGTTCTCATTCGCGCGCAGCCGCTCACCCTGGGGGGGGCGTCCTGGAAGCCCACGGCGGCGCGCATCACTTTGCCGGATGGCGCCTCTTTGCAGGCGAGTGTGCTTGGGCCGTTGCCAAGCAGCGTCTCGAGCCTGGGAAGGGACTGGCTACTCGAGGCGTCGAGCGACGTCCTCGTTCCCGGCATGGCTTTAACGGGCGTACTGGAAGACGAAGGCCACCGCCATACCGGCGTCGTCGTACCGAGGGCCGCCATCATCCGTTGGAACGGGCTGGCGTGGGTCTTCGTGATGGTGGACGCCACGCATTTCGAACGTCGCGCCATCTCCATGTCGCAGGCGTTGGACACGGGGTGGCTGGTCGGTGCACCGTTCAAAGCGGGTGAACGCGTCGTCACCGCCGGTGCCAACGCATTGATGGCGATGGATGCCGCCGGAGACGAAGCTCCAAAGAAGAAAGCGCCACCCGGCGACCAGGATGACGACTGATGCTTGCTGCCATCATTCGAAGCGCGCTGCGCTGGCCGGTCTGGGTCGCGTTGCTGGGGCTTTTGCTTCTCGCTATCGGCGTAGGGAGTCTCAGCGGGGCGAAGTACGACGTGTTCCCGGAATTCGTCCCGCCACAGGCATCCGTCCAAGTCGAAGCACCGGGTTTTTCCGCGACCCAGGTGGAGCAGCTGGTTACCCAGCGCATGGAAAACGCGATCAACGGCGGCACCAACGTCATCACGGTTCGCTCGCAGTCCATCCAGGGCTTGTCGGTCATTACCGTCCTGTTCGAGGAGGGCAGCGACCCCTTTCTTGACCGGCAGATGCTCAGTGAACGCGTGAGCGAAGCCGCGGCCGGATTGCCCCAAGGTGTTCAAGCGCCTCGCATCAGCCCCATGACGTCCTCGACCATGGACTTGCTGAAGATCGGCTTCGTCAGCGACCGCCTTGACCCGGTGGCTTTGCGTTCGTTGATCGATTGGTCCGTCAAACCCCGCCTGCTCGCCGTCTCCGGTGTGGCTGGGGTAGCCAATTTTGGCGGTGGCGTTCGTGAGCTGCAGATTCATGTGAAGCCAGCGCAACTGGCCACGTTCGGATTGACGCTGGAGGATGTGCGGCTGGCCGCCGCGGCCGCCACGGGCGTGCGTGGCGCCGGGTACATCGATACGCCGAGCCAGCGCGTGATCGTGGAAACGAGCGGCACGGTGCACCAGGCGGCCGAGCTCGCGCGCACGGTCATCACGCAACGAATGGGCCGCAACATCACGCTGGGCGATGTGGCGACCGTGACGGAGGGTGCGGCGCCGGCGTTTGGTGATGCGCTGATTCAAGGGCGCCCCGGCGTCGTCTCGTTGCTGACCAGCCAATACGGCGCCAACACGCTGGAAGTGACGCGCGCCGTCGAAAAGGCCCTGGACGGTTTGCGCCCCCTGCTGAAGGCAGAGGGCGTGACGGTCTATCCGCAGCTGCAACGACCCGCCAGCTTCATCCAGGTCGCACTGAACCACATGCGCGACGCGCTGCTGTTCGGCGCCGTCTTGGTGCTGGTGGTACTGCTCGTGTTTCTGCGCGACTGGCGCACGGCGCTGATTTCGTTCGTCAGCATTCCCTTGTCCTTGGCGATCGCCACCTTGGTGATGGAGCGGATGGGGTGGACGATCAACACCATGACCCTGGGCGGCTTGGCGGTGGCGCTGGGCGTCGTCGTCGACGATGCCATCATTGATGTGGAAAACATCATGCGGCGCCTGCGTCAGGCCGGCCCATCAGGACCGCGCGCCATCATCATTCTGGCGGCATCGATCGAAGTTCGTCGCCCGGTGGTACTGGCGACCCTGGTGGTGGGATTGGTGTTTGTTCCGATCCTGCTATTGCCGGGCCTGCAAGGCAGCTTCTTCGCGCCGATGGCCGGCGCGTTCCTGCTGGCGACCTTCGCGTCGCTGCTGGTGGCGCTGACCGTGACCCCGGCGCTGTGCATGCTGCTGCTCAAGCCCGAAGCGCGTCACCACGAACCGCATTGGCTCAAGCGCGTCAAGCTCATCCAGCACGGAGGCATGCGCTGGGCCATGCCGAGGCCTCGCTTGCTGTTGGCAGTCTCGGCGCTGCTGGGCATCGCCGCCATCGGCTCACTCTGGCTGTTCGGTTCACAACTTTTGCCCACCTTTCGGGAAGGCCACTACGTCGTCCAGATCACGGCGCCTCCCGGCACATCGCTCGCAGAGATGACCCGGCTGGGCACACGGCTCAGCAAGGATGTCCTCAAGATCGATGGCGTGCGCACCGCGGCGCTCATGGCGGGACGTGCGGAGGCGGTAGTGGATACCTGGCCTACCAATCGCGGTGAACTTCATGTCGAGTTGGCTCCCAAGCTCTCGGCGCATGAGCAACTGCGCATCGAAGCGTCGCTGCGGAAGGTGGTGAGTTCCCATCCTGGCCTCACCGCCGATGTGGTCACTTTTCTCGGCGATCGCATCGGTGAGACGCTGTCCGGTGAAACGGCGCCGGTGGCCATCAGCCTCTACGGTCCCGACCTCGACGAACTCGACGCGCTTTCCACGCGCGCCGTCGATATCCTGAACACCATACCGGGCGCGGGCTCGGTGCACCTTTCCGCCACGCCGGCGGTGCCGACGATGCGGATCCACCCCGATCCCGTCCGGATTGCCCGCTACGGCATGCGCATGACCGATGTCCTGGATGCGGTTGCGATGGCCTACCAAGGCATCATCGCCACGGAAACCTACGATGGCGTACAGGCGATCGGCGTGCGTGTCGTGCTCGATCAGGCGTCCCGGCAAGACCCGGAAACGATTGGCCGCCTTCTGCTGCGCACGCCGTCAGGCAAGAGCGTACCTCTGGCGGCCGTCGCTGATATCGATCTGGTGCAGGGGCGCGCGACCATCTCGCATGAAGGCGGGCGCAGGCGCATGGTGATCGCCGTGCGGCCCACCAACCCCGATGTGGTGGGATTCGTGGATCAGGCGCGTGCCGCGCTTGCTCAACAGCTCGATCCACCGACCGGTTACTACCTGGAATATCACGGAGCCGCGGAAGGAACGCTGCAGGCACGCCACGCGCTCGAATGGCATGCGGCCCTGGCCGGCGCCGGCATCATCGCGCTGTTGTTCATGGCGTTTCCCGATCGTCGCAGCGTGGGGCTGATCCTCGTCAACGTGCCCTTTGCCCTGGTCGGCGGCGTGGCCGCCGCCGCAACCATGGGCAGCGTGCTGTCGATCGGGGCGCTGGTGGGTCTGGTGACGCTCTTCGGCATCTCCGCGCGCAACACCATCATGCTGATCTCGCACTACGAGCATCTGGTGCTGGAAGAAGGGGCGCATTGGAATCGCTTCACCGCCATGCGCGGTGCGCGCGAGCGGCTGACGCCGATCCTGATGACCGCGCTGGTGACCGGCCTGGGCTTGTTGCCCCTGGCCCTGGGCAACGGCGAGGCGGGACGCGAGGTCGAAGGACCCATGGCCATCGTGATCCTGGGTGGGTTGATCACCTCGACCCTGCTCAACTTGTTGGTGATGCCGGCGTTGTCGCTGCGCTACCTGCGAATGGCCGCTACCCCGCCCGATGCAGACCAAGCCGAGCTGTTGCCAGCCCCCGGCGGCCCCGTGGATTCATGAAGCATCGTTTAGAAAAAGTGCTGGGCGGCCCCATGTTCCTCATCGCGACGCTGCCGCAGGCCAGACGATTTGCCGGACTATCGACGAAGGAAGAACTCGTGGAAGACCCGGGGCGTGTTCCGGATTTTGCGGCTGGTCCCCAAGCGCGAGGCTCGCTGGAGTGCTTCGACGACAAGATCCTGCCGCGGTATGCGCGCGCCATGACGGTGCGCGAGATCCAGGTGCGCCAGGCGGGTGAAATGCGAACTGCTGCGACCGGTGATCCGCAACGCCGGATTCATGCCTTCGACTTCATGGGACAAGGCACCACCGCGCGTGCAAGCGGACGAGCCGGATTCGACGGGCTACCCCCGGAGCCTGTTCACTGCGTTTTCGCAGCCGCCGACGTCACGGATGCCTCGTCGGCCCGTCTTGCGCGAACGCGACGAAGCCTTCCACGAACCCGCGCAGCAGGTCGCTGGTGCGCGCGTCGGTGATGGCGCCATCGGCATCGAACACGCCGCCCGCGCGCGACACCAGCAGGCGGCCGCCGCTCCACAGCTCCGTGCCGAGCGTGCGCAGCACCGGCAACCAGGCGTTCTGCGACAGGATGGTGCCGAAGCCGCCGGGGGATGCGCCCATCAGCGCCACCGGCTTGCCGGCGAACACGCGCGGGATGTCGGCCGGCGGCCGCGTCAGCCAGTCCAGCGCATTCTTGGTCACGCCGGGAATGCTGTTGTTGTATTCGGGCGTGGCGATCAGCAGGCCGTCAGCCGCAGCGATCGCCTCCTTGAGCGCGGCGACCTCGGCCGGAATGCCGTACGCTGCTTCATCGTCGCCGTTGTACAGCGGGAACGCGGCGATCGACATGATCTCCAGCCGGCTGCCGGCGGGCATCGCCGCCGCCGCGGCGTGCAGCAGCGCGGTATTGAACGAGCCTTTGCGCAGGCTGCCGGAAAACCCCACCAGAACGGTCATGTTTCACCTCCGAAGCGGCGACGGCGACAGGAGCGGCAAGGGTAGCGCGGAAATGGCTGCGCACCGGATGGCGAACGGACCGGCTCGCCCCGCAAGGTCGGCTCGGGTGAAAGAACTGTCGCCCGCCATGCCGACGGGTGGCCGGGTTACGATGCCCTCCCCTCGCCGCTGCTCCAGGAGATTCCCCGATCGTGTCGCATTACTCCGGCCCCCTGCTTACGCGCCTCATCGCCGCATCGTTGCTGGCCGCGCGTGATGCCGGCGCGGGCGAATGGAGCGGCTCGCTGGACCTGGGGGTCTCGAACGGCAAGGCATCGCTGCAGGCGGACGACTGGCTGTGGCGAAGCCGGCGCTATCCGTATCCGTCCACGCTGAAGGACCGCACGATCCACTACTGGGACGGCGACGGGTTCGCGCCGGTGGCGCGTTTCTCCGGCTCGCTGATCAAGCTGGTGCCCACCGAATGGGGCGCGCCTACCTTCGAGATCGATGGCATCAAGATGCTGCCCACCGCGAAGGAATCGCCGCTTGTGGACGCGCGCCGCAAGGTGGCGCTGGTCGAGTCGCGCGGCAAGGTGGTGCTGGATACCTGCGGTGGCCTGGGCTACTTCGCCGCCTGCTGCCTGGAGGCCGGCGCGGCGCGCATCCACTCGCTCGAAAAGAACCCCGACGTGCTGTGGCTGCGCACGCTCAACCCGTGGTCGCCCGACCCTGACGCGGCGGAAAACGGCGGCCGCCTGCGACTCGAGCACGCGGACGTCGCGCAGGCCATTGCGCAGCTCGCCGATGCGTCGGTGGATGCGCTGCTGCACGACCCGCCGCGCTTCGGCATCGCCGGCGAGCTGTACGCGCAGGCGTTCTACGGCCAGCTGGCCCGCGTGCTGCGTCGCGGCGGCCGCCTGTTCCACTACACCGGCAGCCCGAACAAGCTCACCAGCGGTCGCGACGTGCCGCGCGAAGTGGCCAGGCGGCTGGAGAAAGCGGGCTTCAAGGCAGAGCTGGCGCTGGATGGCGTGCTGGCCACGCGGCGCTGACGCAACCGGGCTGCGCCGCGTGGAGGGCCTGCATCGTGAGGCCGACCGGCATGATCGTGGCCGGCGCGTGCCATTCATCGAGGCCGGCTGGGAATTCGTCAATGCCACCCCCGCCATCGTGCCGACCGAGTCGATGCGCTCTGCACCCTCGTCCTCGCCGCTTGGCGGAGGCCATGCCTTGCCCGCCGAATCCATGCCTGCAGGGAGCCCGTCAAACACGTACCGACCCACTCTACCGCCTGCCTTGCCGTGTGTCTGCCGATGCGCCAGGTCTCGGAAATTGCCCTACCATCAAGCGCATGGACACATCGACCATCGCGTCACCGAAAGAAATCCGGCGCGGCCGCCTGGCATGCGTCGGCATGGGCATGACCCTCGGCTCCCACCTCAGCCCGCTGGCACGCAGCCATATCGAACAGGCGGACGTGGTGTTCGCGGCGCTCTCCGACGGCATCGTGGAGCTGTGGCTGCAGCGCATGCACCCGGACGTGCGCAGCCTGCAGCCCTACTACGCGGAGGGCAAGTCGAGGATGGTCACGTACCGGCAATGGGTCGAGTTGATGATGGCCGAGGTGCGTGCCGGCAAGAACGTCTGCGGCGTGTTCTACGGCCATCCCGGCGTCTTCGCCTGGTCGCCGCACAAGGCCATCGAGGTAGCCCGCGCGGAAGGTTTCATGGCGCACATGGAGCCGGGCATTTCCGCCGAAGACTGTCTCTACGCCGACCTGGGGATCGACCCGGGCCGCTTCGGCTGCCAGCATTTCGAGGCCAGCCAGCTGCTTTTCTATGAACGGCGGATTGATCCGGCCGGCTATCTGGTGCTGTGGCAGGTGGGACTGGTGGGTGATCTGTCCTTGAAGCGCTTTTCCACCGGGCCGGCCTACCGGCAGGCGCTGGTGGACGTGCTGAGCGCGGACTACCCGCTCGACCACGAAGTGATCGTCTATCGCGGCGCCACCTTGCCGATCCAGCAGCCGCGGGTCCGCCGCATGGCGCTGCGCGACCTGCCCGGCGCCGAACTGACTGCCGAGGAGACGGTAGTGCTACCGCCCGGCGCGCCCTTGAAGCAGAATACAGCCATGCGCGAGCGGCTGGCAGCGCTGGACAGGGAAGCCTCCATCGCCTGACGCACTGCGGCCGTCCGCAGCGCTCACGAAACGGATACTTGGGGACCGTGGGAAACAGGGGGAAAACATGTCGGACACGATTGAACTTCTGGAAGCCATTGGCCGGAACGCCACGCTACGCCACGCATCCGCCGACGAGCTTGCGCCGATTCTCGAACAGGCGAAGGCGTCCGCAGCCCTGAAGTCCGCCGTCGCCGCCGGCAACAGCGCGCCTCTGTCTGAAGAGTTCGGACACAAGCCGAACCAGGTGCCGCAGATCACCAATGCGCCTGGGCACGAGGAGGAGGAGCCCGACCATGACGGCGACGACAAGCCGACTCGTCCACCCGAGCCCGGCCACGGTACGCCGCACAAACATACGCCGCGCAAACCATAGCCTGCCGTACCGTGCCCACCGGCCGACAGGGGAGAGGACTGGGGCCCGTCCTGGCGGCCCTGTTTTTCTGCACCCTGATGCAGGCAGGCCATGCCGCCGACACCCCCAGGATCACCGACGCAAGCGCCTTCCTCGACCAGACCGAGGACCTGCGCATCAAGGACCACCGGCAGTTCGCCGAACGGCTGGCGCAGATCCATCGCGAGTCGCCCGCACTCACCGCGGCCGAGCAATGGCACCTGCGCTATCTCGACGCGCTTGAGCTTTCGATGGGCGGCAACTTCGCCGCCGCGGAAAAACCGCTGCACGATGTGATCGAACATTCAGGTGATCTGATGCTGGCCGCCAAGGCATCGGCGCTTCTCATGAACAACCTGGCGGTCACTCATCGCTACGAAGAAGCCTTCCTGCTTGCCCAACAGCTCACGATCGTCCTGCCCCGGATCCAGGACAAGACGGTACGCCTCCAGGTTCTCAGTTACCTGTCCCAGACGTTGAACCTGGCAGGACAGACGGATCTGGCGATCAAGTACGCCCACATGATGGAGGACACCGTTCCCCCCGGCATGACCACGTGCTACTCGCGCTCCAAGCTGGTTGCCGCGCTCTATAACGCCAAGCGGCTGGCCTCCTCCAGCCCGGATCTGCAGCAGGCCATCGATACGTGTGAAGCGGCCCGGGAGCCCATCATGGCAACAGCCATGCAGCTCACCCTTGGCACGCTCTTTCTGGAAGAGCACCAGCCGGCCAAGGCATTGGCGTTGCTCGACCGGATAGCGCCCGACATCCGGGTCAATCACTACTACCCGCACACGCTGTCCGCGCAGGTGCAGCGAGCCCAGGCGTACGAACAGCTGGGCAAAGATGAAGATGCCCGAAAGGCGGCGCTCGCCGCCCTGGCGATGGCCGGCCCGGACGACATCAACGACTTCCTCAAGGGCGCCTACGAGGTGCTCTATCGGGTCGCGAAGCGGCACGGCAACGCAGCGGCCGCGCTCGCCTATTACGAGCACTATGTTGTCCAGGACAAGAGCTCGCTCGATGATGCCGCCGCACAGACCATGGCCTATCAAGCGGTCCAGCAACAGGTTTTGACCCGCAAGCTGGAAACCGAAGAGCTAAGCAAGCAGAACAGCGTCCTCAAGCTGCAGCAGGCGCTGGACGTCAAGGGCGCGGAGACCAGCCGGCTCTACATCACGCTGCTGATCATCCTGCTGGCCGCCATCGCACTCTGGCTGTTCCGCACCATGCACTCGCAGAGGCGCTTCAAGCGCATGGCCACCTGCGACGGGCTCACCGGCATCCTGAACCACCAGCACTTCATCAACAGGGCCGGTCGTGTCTTGCACCTGCTGGAGAAGAGACTCGGCCGCGCCTGCCTGGTATCCATCGACCTCGACCACTTCAAGCAGGTCAACGACACCCACGGCCATGCCATGGGCGATGCCGTGCTGAAGCGAGCCGTCGCCATCTGCCAGCAGCACCTGCGCCCCGCCGACCTGTTCGGTCGCCTGGGCGGCGAGGAGTTCGGCATCCTGCTGCACGAGTGTCCGCGCGACCAGGGCCTGGAAATCGCCGACCGCATCCGGGTTGCCATCGGCACGACGCCGATCGAGAAAGACGGGCATGGCATATGGATTTCCGCCAGCGTCGGCGTGGCTGCCACCGACACTTCCGGCTACGGGCTGCAACGGCTTTGCAAGGAAGCGGATGCCGCGCTTTACCGCGCCAAGCGCGCCGGGCGCAATCGCGTCATCGCCGATACCGGAACCGGCGACCAGGTCGAGGCCTGAAATCCCGGGCCTCGGCGGCGGAATCGAGATGCGCCCAAACCAGGCCTGGCCCCGGGCTTCGAATACCGCGTGCGGCAGGCAAAACCTCGGGCCGCGACAAAGCGTGCGACGAGCGCCGGCATGGTTCCCGACGCCTTTCGGCACTTGTCGCCATGCCGTCAGCCGATACGCAGCTTGCTCAGGAACAGGCCGTGTTCGCGATCCTCGACGCGGCAACCCTCGCGCCCTTCGACCATCCAGGCCCACACGGTATGCACGCCGTCCGCACGCCGGGTGTCCACGCGCACGTGCTCGCCCTGCGGAACCGGAAACCGGGTCGCCAGCACCATGGTTTGCTCATCCATCGAGATCAGCTGCGCCGGCTTGCTGACGACCGAGCCGGCTGTCCATCCGGAGTTGACGTGGATCTGCACATCCTGCGGCGACTGGCTGCTGCGGTTGTCCAGCTGCCAGCCGTCGACCTTCTGCAGCAGTGCGTCCAGGCTCGGATCACTCCAGTCGACCGGGCCGACTGAAACGCTCGAGCGTGACTTGTTGTGGCCCATGTGGCTGACCTCCCGCCGGATAGACGCGAACGGACATGCAGGCACGATCCTCGCGGCCAACATAGCAGAACTCCCGCCCGGCGGCTGGGCCGGGCGAAAAGCGGCCCTGGCCGCCATCCGTGCCGCCGGGTTCGCGGCAACGAACCCGACTTCGCGGGCGGTCGCGGCACCCGCCCCGGCACTTCTGGCGTATAAATCGACTGTCCCCAGCCAGAGGAACCACCACCATGAACGCCCTGTTGAAATTCGCCGCCCTCGCCCTCGTCGGCACCGCCACCCTCGCATCGCCGGCGTTTGCGGCATTGAAGGAAGGCGCCCAGGCCCCCGACTTTTCCGCGCCGGCCTACCTCGCCGGCCAGCCTTTCACGTTCAAGCTCGCCGACGCCCTGAAGAAAGGCCCGGTGGTGGTCTACTTCTTCCCCGCCGCGCACACGCCGGGCTGCAACCTGGAGGCGCACCTGTTCTCCGAGGCCATCGACCGGTTCAAGGCGCAGCACGCCACCGTGATCGGCGTCACCGCCGGCAATACCCCGGAGCTGGCGGCCTTCTCGAAGGAAACCGAGCATTGCGGCGGCAAGTTCCCGGTCGCCGCCGATGAGGGCGCGAAGATCGCCAAGGCCTACGACGCGCTGCTGCCGATGCGGCCCGGCTGGTCGGACCGCACCTCGTACGTGATCGCCCCGTCGGGAAAGATCGTGCACGTCTATTCCAACCTGAACCCGAAGCAGCACGTGCAGGAGACGCTGGAGGCGGTGAAGGCACTCGGCAAGCAGGGCTAACCTGCACCGTCCACGATGGCCTTTGCCGAAATGACGACGGGCCGGCAAGACCGGCCCGTCCGTGCAGCCGGCCCGCCGGGAATCAGCCTTCCAGCAGCGGCTTGCGCGGCAGTTTTTCCTCGCGCATGGCGGCGTGGTAGACGAAGGACGCGACGATGGCCGCCGCCTGCTTCAGGTCTTCCGGCTCGGCGTGGTCCCAGGTGTCCAGGTCGCTGTGATGGACATTGCTGGAGTAGTCCAGGCGGTCCTGGATGAACTGGAACCCCGGCAGGCCGGCCCGATCGAAGGAAACGTGGTCGGTGCTGCCGGTGTTGCGGGTGACCACGGTGGTGGCGCCGACGTCGTGGAACGGCTCCAGCCAGGCTTGGAAGATCGGCATCACCGCCAGGCTTTCCTGGGCATAGATGCCGCGGAAGCGACCCGAACCGTTGTCCATGTTGAAGTAGGCCGAGAAGCGGTCGTAATCGCGCTTCTTCTGCAACGCACCGGTCGATTCGCGCAGCGACGCCGGCAGCGCCTTCTGCGCGGGGTCGGTGGGTTCCGGATAGGCGGCGAAGTGCTTGGCCACGTACGCCTGCGAACCGATCAGGCCCTGCTCCTCGCCGCTCCACAGCGCCACGCGGATGGTGCGCTTGGGCTTGACGCCCACCGCCTTGAGGATGCGCATGGCCTCCATCATCACCGCCACGCCGGCGGCGTTGTCGGCCGCGCCGGTACCGGCGTGCCAGGAATCCATGTGCGCACCCAGCATGACGATCTCGCCGGCCTTGTTGCCGCTGCCCGGGATCTCGGCCACGGTGTTGTAACCGGGCTGGTTGGTCTCGTCGGTGAAACGCGCCTTCACGTTCACCCGCAGCTTCACCGCCTGCCTGCGCTCGACGGCGCGCACCAGCGGGTTGTAGTGCTCGGCCGCCATCGCCAGTTCCGGCACGCCCACCGATTCCCCGGCCTTGCGCGAGCCACCGCCGCCGACACGGATGATGCCGTTGTCCCAGCCGCTGATGCCGAGGGTGGCCAGCACGCCTTCGGCGACGAAGAACTCGTTGGTGGCGCGGGCCAGTTCCTGGCGCTCGGTGTATTGCTTGATCCGCTTGGCGCGGTCCTTGTCCGCGTCCTTGGGCACGGCGAACGCCTGCAGTTCGGCCAGGCCGGCCTCGTCGTGGCGGTGCGAATCGGCTTCGACGCCGCGCTTGTACGGGCGCGCTTCGTTCAACAGCAGGATCTTGCCCGCCAGCTTGCCCTTGTATTTCTCAAGGTCGGCGAGCTTCTTGATGGTGACCGCCATCACCTCGCCCTCGACCGGGCCGTTGGTGCCCGGCGTCCATGCCTTGGGCAACGCATGCAAGGGCAGCGTGCGCGGGCTGAGCATTTCCACGCTGGCGGAACTGAATTCCCAGCCGCGGCCGAAGTCGTCGAAAGCCTCGTCGTGGACGTTGACCAGGCCCCAGTCGTTGAACTTCCCGCGGGTCCAGGCATTGGCCTGGGCCATCTGCGGCGAATTGGTGAGGCGCGGACCGATGCTCTCGGTCAGGTGGCCGAATGTGTCCACGACCTGCGACCGATGGAAAGCCTCCTGGCGGATGCGATTGACCATGTCCAGGTCCACCGGCTCCTGGGCTACGGCCATGCCGCTGACGCCCACACACATCATCACCCACATGCAGCGCTTGATCACAGATTTCCCCTGACACGGTTGGACGCAAGAATTTTCGAATCTAGCGCCCTGCCTCCTCGTGCTCATGGGCCGTTAGTCATGCTGCAAGCGTCCGTCCACCGCCGTTCCGCAACTCGTCCGTATTACGCCGTGGCTTGGCGATCGAGTGCGCTGCGGTCCCAGCTGGCCAGGTCGGCGGCGTGCCGGTAGGTGCTGTCGATGAAGGCGTGGATCATGTCATCCGGCGCATCGGCCTGCCGCACCGCCTCGTAGGGCAGGATGAATTCGCCGAGCTGGCGATGGTAATAGGCGGCCTGCGGCTGCACGCGCGCCTCTTTCAGTCCCGGCGGCTCCGGCACTGCATACGCATAGAACGCGGGCTCCAGCAGCGCTCCGCTGCCGGGCCAGAAGCCGTGGCTGATGACCTCGTGCGAATACGCGTCGCGCTCGAACGCCGGCCCCTCGCGCGGCGGCGCGCGGCGACCAGAGAAGCGCGTCACCGCCAGGTCGAAACTGCCCCAGAAGAAGTTGACGGGGCTGCTCTTGCCGACGAACGCGCACTGCGAAGCGGTGAACACCCGATCGACCTGCACCAGGATGCGCCACAGGCGGTTGGCGTACGCGGGATCGTAGGCGTGGTGCTGCGTGTCCAGGTCGAGCCGGGCCGGCTCGGCGACCTCGACGGCCATGGGCCAGATCCTCACCGGCAGGCGCATCGCACCCAGGATGGCCATCAACTCGCGGTAGAAATCGGCGACGCTGCGCGGCGCCAGTGCCAGCGTCCGCGTTTCGCCATCCGAGGCGCGGACGGCCAGCTGGTGGTCGATGAAGTCGAACTCGATGACGAAGGAACGGGCGCCGTGCGGCAGCGAGCGCGTCGCCAGCCCCCGCGGCGTCACGCGCAGCGCCACGGACCAGCAGTGATTGAGCGGCGGCGCCTGCGCCAGCGCGATCTTGCCGACCACCTGCAGCCACATGTGCAGGGTCGCGTAGGTGTCTTTCCACGCCTCATAAGGCAGCGCGGGCCACCGGGTTTCGACGGTCATTGCCATGTTCGCCACCCCCATCGTCTGCGGTTGCGCACGCTCACGATACCCGATCGACGGCAGGGCGGCGGGCCTGCCGCCATTTCCCGATGGCAGTCGGGGAATACGTTGCCGTCACGCCGCATTTCGCTGATGTATCGTGCGCAACATGCAAATCAGTTCAGGGATCGCCTGGCTCAGGCTGGCCGTGGCGAGGCGCGGGCCATGGGAGCCTTCGTTGCCACCAAACGCCTTGGCAGTCGCAAGGCGGCGAGGCCGGCCGATTGCAGATGCACGACCTGCCGTCGAAGAAGGCGCTTGCAGCGGAAAGCAGCGATTCGAGGGAAAGCGCACTCTGATTTTGCCTGCCCCCTGCCTTGCCTCCGGTAACCTGCCGGCATGACCCCGACCGAAAAGCCCAGCGCCCCCGAAATCTCGCGCGCCTCCATGGTGGTCGCGGCGCTGTCGACGGTGGTGGAGTGGTACGACTTCACGCTCTACCTGTATTTCGCCACGGTGCTGTCGCGGGTGTTCTTCGGCGGCGGCGACGGCTCGCTGCTGGCCACGCTCGCCGGCTTCGCCATTGCCTACGGCATGCGGCCGCTGGGCGCGATGGCGTTCGGCCATATCGGCGACCGCATCGGGCGGCAGCGCACGCTGGTGCTGTCGATGATGCTGATGACGCTGGCGATGCTGGCGACGGCGCTGTTGCCGGACCATGCCGCGATCGGGCCGGCGGCGGGCGGACTGCTGTTGCTGCTGCGCTGCTTCATGGCGTTCTCGGTCGGCGGCGAATACACGGGCGTGGTCGCCTACCTGCTGGAAGGGGCACGCGCGGACCGGCGCGGCCTGGTCACCTCGCTGGCAGCCGCCGCCAGCGAGGTCGGCGCGCTGTTGGCGGTGGCGATCGCCGCCCTGGTGGTCGGCGCGATGAGCACCGCCCGCCTCGACGCCTGGGGCTGGCGCATTCCGTTCCTCGTGGGAGCGGCACTGGCCGGCTGCGTCTGGATCGCCCGCTCCACCATGGACGAATCGCCGGATTTCCTGCGTCAGCTGAAGCAGCGCACCGTGCCCGAGTCCCCGCTCCGCCACGTGCTGGCCCGGCATCGGCCTGCGCTGCTGCGGACCTTTGCCATTTCGGCGCTGGGCTCGATCACCTATTACGTCGGCATCACCTATGTGCCGGCGTTCCTCAACTCGTCGGGCAGCCTCGCCGAAGGCCGCTCGCTCTGGCTGGCGACCGTTGCCGCGGTGGCGGTCATCCTGGTCACGCCGCTGGCGGGCGCGCTCTCCGACCGGGTCGGACGCAAGCCGGTGCTGATCGGGCTGGGCGTCGCCGGCATGCTGCTGCCGCTGTCGATGTTCAGCCTGATGGCCGGTGGCGGCGAGCTGCGCATCGCTGCCGGCGCGATCGTGCTGGCCTGCCTCGCCGGCGGCGTGAGTGCGGTGGGCGCCCCGGCGACCGCCGAGCAGTTCCCCGGCGAGGGCCGGCTCAGCGGCCTGGCACTGGGCGTGACGGTCGCCACCGCGATCTTCGGCGGCCTGACGCCCTTCCTTGCCGAGCTTTTCGTCCGGCTGACCGGATGGACCGCCCTGCCCGGCGCCATGATCGCCGCGGTCGCCCTGGCCGTGCTGCCCGTGTTCCTGACCATGCCGGAGACGCGCCCGGGTCTGGCCGCAAAGGGCGCGGCGGCCATCGAGCGGGTGGGACTTGCCGCCCCGGGGCATCGCGACTGACCGCCCGCTTTCATCCGGGCTTGCGCGCGACGATGACCTGGCTGATCGGCATGAACTGGTCGAGCTGCTGCTTGAGCTGCCGCCCCTGCGGCATTTCCAACAATGCACGCCAGGCCGCGGTCCAGTGATCCAGCACCGGGTGGGCGGGATCGTACAGCACCACCTTGCAGGCCCAGAACAGCGCCCACCAGATCGACCAGAAGAATCCGTACGGGATGTGCTCCACCACGACCAGGCCGGCGTCGCCCGCCATCTGCGCAAACTCGTCGCGGCCGATGATGCGCAGGTGGCCGCCGGGCTGCTCGCGGTACTCCGGCGGCAACACGCGCTGCTGCAGGTCCTCCTGCAGCGCACCGGGCACGCTCAGCAGGTACAGCGCGCCCGGGGCGCCGACGCGGAACAATTCGGCGAGGACTTGTCGCGGATCGTCCACGAGCTGCAGCACTTCGGTGCAGATCACCCGCGTGGCCATGCCATCCTCCAGCGGCAGCGGATTCGCGTCGCTGACCAGGCTGGTATGCGCGCACGTGCCTGCCGCGGCCAGCCGGGCCCGCACCTCGTAGACCAGTTGCGCCTCGCGATCGATCGCGACCACCCGCGCGCCGTGGCGCGCGCAGAACACGCTGTTGACCCCGGCGCCGCAGCCGACATCGACCACCACGTCGTCCGCACCGATCGGGACGCCGCGGAACAGCTCCGCGCTGTCTTCCCGGTACCAGCCGCTGAGCCTGGCGTCGTGCAGGCCCACCGCCGAGGCACCACGCGGCTCGTCGCCGCCGGCCGGCGATGGATGGCGGTCGTCCGGCGCGAAGGGCGCGCCGTCGGGGTGATCAACGCGGTGGGGCATGCTCGACCTCCAGGCGGATGGGAGCGGCGCCGGCCACCCGGTGGAACGGCAACGCTGCGCGGGAGCGCGGACGCCCGCCATTCCAGCACATCCGGCCTCGCGCCCTCATTTCCCGGACCGGGGAACCGCGGATAGCAGCCGGCAATCCAGCGGTCTCCACTTCCATATCGCCGAGCGCCACGTGGGCCTGCTGCCGACCGCGGATAGCAGCCGGCAATCCAGCGGTCTCCACGGCCGCCGGGCTCACTTGCGCGCGGCGACGATCTCGCTCAGGTAGTCGGGCGTCCCCGCCACGCGCACCAGGTGCGGGTATTGCAGGCCGCCGTGGTAATCCACCGGCACCATGCGGTAGCCGCCCTGGTACTTCAGCAGCAGCTGGATCGGCGCCTTGTCCGCCTTGGCTGCGGTGATCGCATTCTTCAACACGTCGTCGCTGTAGTCCTGGCCGTTCACCGCGACGATGGCGGCGCCGGTGCTGACGCCGGCCTTGAACGCCGGCCCGTTCCAGCGCACGTCGTTGATCCGCCCCTTGTCCGCCATCGTCAGGCCGATCGACCAGGCGAAGTTGTACAGGTGGCGCGACGGCTCGGGGCGGCTGTTGTACTGCTTCTCGTAGGCGCTCTCCTTGTCGGTATAGACCAGCTTCCAGCCGGTGCCTTCGAGGCCGTCGAGCAGCGGGGGACCGATCGCGTCGACGCGCGCGCGCAGGAAGCCGGCCCAGTCGTACTTCGCCACGCCGTCCAGCGCCGCCACCACGTCGTCGAAGGCGTAGGTCTTCGTGACGTAGCTGCCGTTGTCGACGCCGAAGAACGCGCGGGCGAAATCGTCCAGCGACTTGCGGTCGTGCGTCAGCGCGCGGATCTTCGCGTCCACCGACAGCCACATCATCTGCCCGGCGCTGTAGTACTCCTCGCTCATCTGCCAGCTGCGGTACGGCAGGCCCGAGCGGCGGGCCACGGTGGGGTCGTTGGTGGTGTCCTCGAGCGTGCGCCAGCCGAAACCCGCGCGGTTGCGCTCGTAGTTGGCCGCCACCATCGCCAGCGCGTCGCGGAACTCCTGCGGCGACCACATGCCCGAGCGCGCGGTGAGCACGAAGCCCCAGTACTGCGTCTGCCCCTCGTACACCCACAGCAGCGAATCGCCCATCGGCACGTTGAAGTTGGGCGTCCACAAATCGGCCGGGCGGCGGAACTTGCCGTTCCACGAATGGGTGTATTCGTGCGCCAGCAGGTCGCGGCCGGGCGCAGCGTCGTTCCAGGCGGTGAAGTAGTCGGCGCCGAGGCCGTCCTCGCTGGACTGGTGGTGTTCCGTGCCGTTGCCGCCCAACTGGTCGGACAGCGAGAACAGGAAGTCGTAGTGGTCGTAATGGTGCGAACCGAACAGCGTGGTCGCCTGCACCGCCAGCGCGCGATGCACCTTCAGCTGCTCGGGCGTCATCTCCAGGTACTTCGGCGCGTCGGCGACGATGTCCAGGTGCACGGGCGCCCCGCCGGGCGGCGTGAGGTCGACGCGCTTGAAGTGCTGGCCGGCGTAGACCGGCGAATCGACCAGGTTGTTGAAGGTCACCGGCTTGAAGGTGACGGTGTCGCCCGACTGCGAGCTCGTCTCCAGCGCGGTGCCGAACTGCCAGCCATGCGCGAGCGTCACGCTGGGCGCGAAGGTGATGCCGCGCGTGAAATGGCCGGCCGGATACAGCGCCACCTTGCTCCATTCCATGTCCATCATGCGGTCGGTGATCTCGAACCCGCCGTCGCGGGGCGACAGGTACTGGAACTCCGCGTCGATGCTGGCGACGCCCGCAGGCACGTCGAGGTGGAACGCGTACACGTCGTACTTGTCGCGCGTCCACGTCAGCGGCTTGCCGCCGGCGCTGAGCTTGAGGCCGGCGAGCATGGCGATCGGGCCGGTCGGCGAGTGGTCGCCGGGAATCCACTGCGGATAGAGCAGCGTCAGCGCGCCGGCCTTGACCGGGATCGACTCGTGCACGCGGAAAATGCCCTGCGCGGTGTCGCGGGCATCGACATGGAGCGCCACCGTGCCGGGATACGGCGTGTCCTGCGGCGGCGGCACGTCACCCGTTCGCACCTGCTGCGCCCCCGCGGCACCGGCGGCGAGCGCCAGCGATACGGCGAAGGCGAGACGCGAAAACTTGCGAAGCGCGGCCGCCGGCAACGCAGCGGAAAAGGCACGGGGCATGTTGGACTCCAGCGGAGTAGACGAAGAGGCCGCCAACTTATCACCGCGGGCCCTTCGTGCAACCGGATGGCGTCACCGTTCGCCCGCCGACTGGCCCCTGGCCTGACGATGGCTCGTTCAGTGCCATCGTGGCGCGCAGCGCCTTCGACGCCTTCCCGTCGATGGCGTCGCCTTCATGGGGATCAATGGCGCGCCGGGTGTTGCCTTCGAGGCTGGCGTTGAAGAGGCCCCCGGGGTCGCCCAGCGAGGCGCCCTTGGCGAAGGTCATCTTCACGGCGCTCTTGCATGTCTCGCCGGTGCAGATCATCCCGGCGCGGTACCACACCGGCAGGCCGTCGCCGGGAAGGCGGCAGCGCGCAACCGCGCGAGGGGCCACCGCCGGGGTACCGGCGCTACTTCGCCAGCGCCCGTTCGATGGCCTGCTGGGCCAGCGGCGCCATGATCGCGTAACCCGCGGGCGTCGGGTGTACGCCGTCGCCGGCCAGGCGGGCATCCATGCCGCCCTGCGCGTTGGTCAGCGCGCTGTAGTAGTCGAGCCAGGTGGCGCCACTCGACGCAGCATAGGACTTGAGCCACGCATTGAGCGCGCGGACCTTGCCGGCCGGCTGCAGGCCCGGATGCCACGGATAGTCGCTGACCGGCAGCACGGAAGCGAGAATGACCCGGATGTGGTTGGCCTGCGCCAGTTCCGTCATGGAGCGGAAGTTGTCCTCGATCATCGGCAACGTGGCAAGGCCCGTATTGCCCGCGAGGTCGTTGGTGCCGGCGAGCATGACCACCGCCGCGGGACGAAGCGCGAGCACGTCCTGCCGGAAACGCAGCAGCATCTGCGCCGTGGTCTGCCCCGAGATGCCGCGGTTGACGTACGGCTTGCCGGGGAAAAAGCGGGTGCCCTCGGCGCGCCCCCACGCATCGGTGATCGAGTCCCCGAAAAACACCACGCGCGCCTCGCCGGGCGCCGGCGCCGGCAACTGCGCATTGTCATCGCGGTAGCGGCCCAGCTGCGGCCAGTCCAGCAGTTGCTGCTGCATCGACGCGACATCCTCGGCAGTGACCGATGCCGGCGGCATGGTGTAGAGCGGATTGATGGCGACGGGCACCGCGGGGGCGGAGGCGGGGGCGGAGGCGGAAACCGCGGCCTGGCCGGTGGCATGCAGCGGCCCGGCAACGCCGGCGGGAAGCATGAAGGCGACAATAAAGACCGACCGAAACGCCATGCTCGAAACCTCCACGCAAGACTTGCAGAGCCAACGGGTAAGCAGGATACCGCGGGGGAAATGTCGGCAGCCCCTCCCCGGGCAGCGGAAAGGGCCGATGTGGAGCCTGCACGTTACGGCGTTATCCGCCGCCTTCATCGTAGCGGGCGTGGCCGGGCATTGGCCCCGATATCTTTATCCCGGCGGGCTGGGCGAGAGGCGAGTGCCCGACCTGGCCCCGGCCAACGGTATTTCATTCCCCCAGCGCCGGGTCCAGCAACGGCAGCGCGGCCCCCGTTGACGGCGAACGGCAGAATGGCGGCACCTTGCGTCGATTTCCCGGCATCCCGATCGTCGGGAACACAGGCAGCCCCCTCGACCCACACTGGAGACCCGACATGCGCAAGCTCATCGTTCCCGCGTTCATCAGCCTCGACGGCGTCATGCAGGCGCCTGGCGGCCCGGAGGAAGACAGCAGCGGCACCTTCGTCCACGGCGGCTGGTACTGGCCCTATGCCGACGACTCCGAAGAAGAAATGGGCGGCGTGTTCACCCGCCCGTTCGAATTGCTGCTCGGGCGCCGCACCTACGACATCTTCGCCGCGTACTGGCCGCACGTGCCGGCGGATGCGCCGCAGCGGGGCATCGCCGGCCTGTTCAACGGCACCGCCAAGCACGTCGCCACCCACCATCCCGACACGCTCGGGTGGCAGCACAGCCATGCCCTGGGGCCGGACATCGTCGCCACGGTGCGTGGGCTCAAGCGCAGCGACGGCCCCGACCTGGTCACCCAGGGCAGCAGCGAACTGGTGCACCAGCTGCTGGCCACGGACCTCGTCGACGAGCTGCTCCTGCTGGTCTGCCCGATCCTGCTCGGCCGCGGCAAGCGCCTGTTCGACGAGCGCGCGCAGGCGGCGGCCTTCCGGCTCGAAACATCCAGGACCACGCCCACCGGCACGCTGGTCAACCGCTACGTCCGCGAGGGCGAGGTGCGGACGGGATCGTTCGAACAGGGCTGATCGACGACCACAGCGTCGCCAGGAAAGTACGCGCGGACCCGGGTTTTCCCGCTTGCTTTCGCTACGACTCCCTCCAAGTTGTAGCGATGTTCGACAAAATCAGAAACTGGCGTGTACGGCGCACCAAAGAAAAGGGTCGGAGACATTTGACAACGAGTAAATGTCTCTACCCCTTTGTTTCTGGTTCTCCCTGAATTCGAGTACGCCTGGATGGCCTTGGCCGCTACCCGCTATGCTCGGCCTGCACGGCGCGGGGGCGCCGATCATCGGGGAAGCAATACATGACGACACGATCCAAGGGACCGTCGGCCGGCTTTGGCTGGCTGAAGAACGGCATCAGCGTGGGCTTCCGCCATCCGAAGCCGTTGTTCGGAGGGGCAGCCTTCCTGATGGTGGCGTGCCTGCTGCCGTCGCTGATCACGATGCCGATGCAATTCCACGCGATGAGCGCGGGCACACCACCGAGCATGACAACGTCCGTTTTGATCATGGCCATCTCCGTGTTGTTCGGGCTGCTGATCATCCCGCTCTACGCGGGCTATCTGCAGCTGGTCGATGCGGCCGAGCGGGAGCAGCCGGCCCGTGCACTCGACATCTTCAAGCCCTATCGACAAGGCGAGGCATGGCGGCTGATCGGGCTCGGACTGGCGAACTTCGTGGTCTACATCGCCGGGATCGCCATCATCATGGTGACGGCGGGAAGCGGCATCGTCAGCTGGTACATGCAAGCGATGGCTGCACAGGTCAACCAGCAGCCGCCACCGGCGCTGCCCGGCGGGTTCTGGGTCGCCGTGGCGCTTCTCATGGTGTTCGGTCTGTTGATGATGGGTTTCTATGCGATCAGCCTCGGCCAGGTCGCGCTGAACCGGCGCAACGTGCTCGGCGCCATCGGCGACGGCGTCACCGGCGCGCTGAAGAACGTGTTGCCGCTGCTCCTGTTCGCACTGAGTTCCATCCTTGCCTGGATCGTCGTGGGCATTGTCCTTTTGATCGTAGCCATGCTGCTCGCCCTGCTGGCCAAACTCATCAGCTCCTGGCTGGTGCTCGTGGTGATCATCCCGTTTTATATCGCCCTGATTCTGGTGATGTTTACGATGATGTTCGGGGTGATGTATCACCTGTGGCGCGATGTGTGTGGCGACGACATCGTGTCTGACATAACTCCGGCGCTCACCGCCTGATCTGCCTTATAAAGCGAACGGGGTCAGGTTGAGCTGACCCCGGTTTGCGGAAGCGAATCCACAGGGAGCAGCAAGGCATGGAATCACCAAAGCTCACATTTGCGGCGCTGGATGCAAGGATCGAGGCGCTACCGGTATCTCCATCGGATACGGCTGCCTTTCCGAGGAAAGCCAAATGGGGACTCACTGCTGCGGCTGCCGGCGCGCTGTTTGGTTTGCTGTGCGGCAAGCTACTCCCAAGCAACGAGATCTACACCGTTGTGCTCGTCTCGATCGGCCTGGCTGTGGAAATCGGCGGTGTCGCCATCGCTGCGATCTCCCAGAAACCGAAGAAGTGGCCGACGTTTGCCAGCAAGCGTCGTGATTTTGCCGAGGAGCTGGATTTCGACTTGCCTCATCATCTGGCACTGGTCGAGTGGTTACGAACCTTCCCGCTCGACCAACGCGAAACGCTGAGCGAATTCGTCGGCTATCGCAACGAGCGGATGAAAGAGAAGCTTCCCATGCTCACCGGCAGCATCGAAAAGCTCGGTGCACTCCCCATCGTCATTGCGCTCTACCTGCAATTCAAGGACATGCACTGGCCGCCGCACCTCAGTTGGGTGGAAATCTTTTTGATCTTTGTAATGGTCTTGGGCTACTGGCTGAGCGTGTTGCAGATCAGCGTCAGGCTACGGCTTCAGCTCTATGAGACGCTACTCAGGAAGGCGCTTACGTAGACAGGAACTCTGCGTAGCCTGTCTGGTGCAGTGGCGCATACGTCCCCGCAAAACCCGGCGATCCTGAGATAGTGCCCCCGAAGTGCACCCTGACCCGTACTCTTCATTCTTGAGAAAGTGCGCTTCGGCCCCGATGCTCTTGATCCTGCGACTCCCTCCAGCATGTGGCCATGTTCGACAAAATCAGAAACTGGCGCGTACGGCGCACCATCGCCCGCCACCCGATCGCCGAATCGCTCTGGCGCGATGCGCTGCAGCGCTGTACCGCAGCGCGCCGGCTGGGCGCTTCCGACCAGGCCACGCTGCGCGTGCTGGCTACGCTGTTCCTGGAGGGCAAGTCGCTGGAGCCGACCCAGGGCTTGCATCTGGACGACACCGACCGCGTCCTGCTCGCGGCGCATGCCTGCGTGCCCATCCTGAAACTGGGCATGGATTGGTATGACGGCTGGCACAGCCTCATCGTGTACCCGGACGCGTTCATCCCACGCCGCCCACAAATCGATGCCGCGGGCGTGGTGCACCAGACCAATAGCGTGATGGCCGGCGAGGCATGGGGGCGCGGGCCGGTGATCCTGTCGTGGGCGGACGTGCTGAACAGCGGGAAGAAACCGGGGCACAACGTGGTCATCCACGAAATGGCCCACAAGCTGGACATGCTCAACGGCGACGCCAACGGCTTTCCGCCACTGCACCGGCGCATGGATCGCCGCGCGTGGTCGCAGGTCTTCTCGAGCGCGTGGGACCGCCTGCAGGAGGAACAACGCAACGGAGCCGACTTGCCGATCGACCCGTATGCCCTGGAAAGCCCGGCCGAGTTCTTTGCGGTGGCCAGTGAGCAATTCTTCGAGGCGCCGGCAACCTTGCGCCAGCACTTGCCGGACGTCTATCGGCAGCTCGAGCAGTTTTATCGGCAGCATCCGTTCTGAACGCCCAGTGCTGATCAAAGCGGTCCTGAGCCCGTTCCGATGACCCTTGATTTCCGGCCTTGGTCGCCCACCGCAAAATTTCGCGCTATGGTTCGCGGACGGCATTGACTCAGGGGGAGACATGGCCAGACGCAAGGAAAGCGGGATCGAGGTTGTTGCCTCGATGCCATGGCCGGTCGGCATCGTACTGGGCCCCCGAAGGGGCCGGAGGGAATTAATTCGGTTTAATTCCCTCCGGCCCCTTATGCTTTATTGCTTTATGCTCTGTCGTCGCTCTGTCCCCTTATGCTCTTATGCTCCTCGTGATGACCCTAGAGCCTAAGCTGCCAATGACTGGGCCCGAGTCCTTTCTGCGGATAACGGCCACGCGCCAAGCGGCGCCACGTCCATGGGGCGGTGTCTTTGCTCGATGCGGTACACGGCCTGTGCCTCCTCCACGCCGGTCTTCGGACCGCGCGCCAGCCCGAGCCGCTGTGCATTTACGTCGTCAATGATGTCGCGCAGCTTCTCCGCGTTGGAGAAGATCGCATCCCCAAGGGTCGACAGCGTGTGGGCGGCGAACTCGGCGTCATCGTTCGCGATCACCACATCGCCAAGGGCCCGGATCACACCGATCAGCAGGTTGATCTCGTCGATCTGGTCCAAGGTAACGCCGAAGATGTAGCGACCACCAGCGCCGTCAGGCACCCCCTGCGTGGATCCAAGCTCCGCGTCGGCCCCAGGCGCAGCCTCCCTTTCGGACCGGTATGCCGGCCACGAAATTTCGTCCAGCACGAGCCCGATCTGCTCCGCCAGCAATTCCAGGCAGATCGCCACTTCGCCCACGCGCATCTCGGGGACCCCTTCCCGCTCCTCGTCCGCTATCCGCGGCTGCGCCAGATGCGACAGGAACTCGACGTACTCGCGCAGCTTCTTCAGCCGGAACTGGCTGTCCTCCGGCAGGAAATAGCCCGTCGTTTCCAGATCATCCGAATCGAACTTCGACATGGTCGCCTCCTCGTTCCATGAATTGCCCGTCCACGGCATGACGACGGACGGGAGGTCGGGAGGCTAGAAACCGCCAACAGACGGCGGCGTATTCCCCCGAAGGATGTTGTATTGGCCGCCCTGCCCGACGCAGGTATCACGTCGGTTTGCACCGGCGAACAGGTGCAACCCTCCAATTTGTCGCAAGTGAACCCGACCAAACCCGACTCCGTTCTTGGCGGCTCCGTTTGGCCATCGAAGCCACCTATCCCGCTGCGCCGGCCCTACCAAATCGACCGTCCATGCAAGTCAGACAAGTCAAGAGAAGTGCACCCTGCCCTGTTTTCTCGAACAGCAACCTCATGCTCAGCACCTGCGCGAATTGACGACGCGAGCATGGCGCCGCTGCCGGCGCAACGCCCCGCTGCCACTTCCGAAGGTGGCACGCGCCGCAGCGAAACCGGCCGCAACGTGCTCGACAAGGCTGGCAACGGTGGCTGCGATGCACTTCATGGTTGGCACATTGCAACTTATACGTGGACTTGTCAACAACTTGAAAGTGCCACCATGAGAATGCGGGTGCGCAACAATCGTTGCAACCACTCAATGTCGCCACGCGTGCACGCTTGGCGACGACGCAACCACAGGAACCTGGATGGCTGCCCCCTACGAAGAATTCGCGGAGCGCCTACGGCAAACGCTGGACCGTGCCCGTTTCGTGGAAGGACGCGGACGAACGGGCGCCCTGGCCGACCGCTATGCCGTGTCGCGCGAGACCGTCCGCAAATGGCTTACCGGCCTCACCCTGCCCGAGCTTGCCCGCATCATCGAGCTGGCGAAGGATTTCGACGTCAGCTTCGAATGGCTGGCCACCGGCCGCGGGCAAGTCCACCTGGGGGTGGGAGAAAAATCCCCCGCCTATCGACGCCTCACCGACAACGAGGGCCGCCTGCTCGATGCCTTCCGCAACCTGCCCGAGCCCAAGCGGCGGCTGTTGGTGGATTTCCTCTCGTAAGGCAAAAGGTGTCAGGGACAATTTGAACGTCCCGGCGGCCGTCCGACCGGCCGCACGGTAGCGAATCGGCCTGTCCTGGCTTCAACCCACAACCGGAACCGATCCGTCCCCAGCACCTTCTGCTGTTGCAAATGGATGCGGATCTCTTCGACAAGTTCGTCGGACAACACCTCGGCGAACAAAGCCTGGTACGCCGAGCTGCGACTTGCCGGGTCGTTGCCAAGCCCAAGGTACTCGCGATGCGGAGTGAGCAGCGGATCCGTGCGCCCCTCTGCGTTGGCACCGTAGCTCGACCACGGGTACTCGTTCGGCTGGGCCACCATCCACGCGCGAACCGGATTGAGCTCGATGTAGCGACTGCAGGCCAGAAAGTAGCGCTCCGAGTCCACCAGGCAAGCCTTGTAGCGTCCTTCCCACAGAGTACCGGTGCGGCCATGGCGGCCGTTGAACGAGCCCACGTAATTGCGCGCGAAGGTATGCATCATCCTCGACACCGCGCCCGCCTCAGGCGGGGTCAGCAGCAGATGCGCATGGTTGCTCATCAATACATAGGCGTGAAGCTTGCAGCCAAAGCACAACAACGCCTGTCGCAGGCACTGCAGGTAACGCTGGCGGTCCTCGTCGTCCAGAAAACACGGCAGACGATTGTTTCCCCGCTGCACCACGTGCTGCGGAACGCCGGCAAGTTCGAAGCGTGGAAGTCGGGCCATGCCGGACAGAATCGCCCACTGCCCTGCACACCGCGATCAGTGCAAGCCGCGCCTCACCCTCATCCCGACCGCCAATCCCCTGTCAGAAATTGTCCCTGGCACCTTTTTTTGCAGCCGAGTGAATTCGCTGCGCGGACCTGCCCTGGCGGTGCCCGCGCAAGCACACCGGTCGACGTCGCCGCCAACCAAGGCGGGTCAGAGTCACTTACGATCCGGCCTGTGGACCAAATCAAACAACTGCAGGTGGCTTTGATCCAGTTAGCTGCAAGCCCCAACCGCTGTCAGAAATTGTCCCTGACACTTTTCCTGGCACCGGTTTTCCAGCCGCCTCGGTCTCCGCCGCCTTCTGCGCGAGTTCCTTGATCTTGAGAACACGCAACTGTTCAGACTTCTTGAGTCCTTCGCGAGCTTCTTTGATCACTTCGTGGGCCAGATTTTGGCTGGTGTGATGCCGCTTCGCGTCGATAGCGGCATCCAACCTTTGCTGGGCTGCCTTGATCGCTTTGTCGACGCGGTAGAGGGGAGCATGCGGGTTCGTGGTCAGGGGTGGGTCGTAGCTTTTCGTCATAGTGTATCTTCGTGATCAGGACGGCACGATAGCCCGGTTGACCCCGCTCCGCTCGTGTATCGTCGTTACCCGCTTCAATCAAAGCGGGTCAGCGCCCTTCCGTTGGTCGCCCGTCGCAAGATTTCGCGCTATGGTTCGCGGACGGCATTGAATCAGGGGGGAGACATGGCCAGACGCAAGGAAAGCGGGATCGATGTCGTTGCCTCGATGCCATGGCCAGTCGGCATCGTGCTGGGCCTGATCGGGTATATCGCCATTCGCTACGGGATCGGCTGGCTTCTCGGCACGAGCAGCAATCCATATCTTTCAGGCATGGGGAAATTCGCCGCTACTGGGATCTACGCGCCACTCGCGTGGTTCGTCTTTGTCCTTTGCTGGATTGGCGCCCTCATATCTTTCCTGGGACAACGCAAACGCAGACACCTCCTGAATACCCAGACCGGGCTGGATAGCCTTCGCGCCATGAGTTGGCGCCAGTTCGAGATGCTGGTGGGTGAGGCGTTTCGTCGTCGCGGCTACACCATCCAGGAAGCCGGACTTGGCGGCGCAGATGGCGGAATCGATCTGATTCTGCGCAAGGATGGCGAGACCACGCTCATACAGTGCAAGCAATGGAAGACGCAGCGTGTCGACGTCAAGGTCGTGCGGGAGATGTTTGGTCTGCTGGCGCATCACGGCGCCGCTGCGGTGAAGATCGTCGCGGTGGGTGACTACACCGCGGACGCGCAGCGCTTTGCACAAGGCAAACCCATCGAGCTGATCCATGGTGAGGCGTTGCTTGCGATGGTGCGCGGAGTTCAGACACCAGCACCAGCCAAAACCGCGACGGAAACGACCAGACCCGTCATTACGACCACACCGGACCCGGCACCTTCATCGAATCCCGTCTGCCCAAAGTGTGGCGCCGATATGGTCCAACGCTCGAATCGTCAAACCAAAGATCACTTTTGGGGTTGTGCGAAGTATCCAGCTTGCCGCGGCACTAGGGAAACTCTGATTTTGCCCAGCGGTCGAAGCCTGACCTGAGGATGGATGGTACGCGATGACGCCCAAGCAGATG
>NZ_JBYTCN010000021.1:0-29436 GCF_058790335.1 Rhodanobacter sp. FW101-FHT13A11
GTCTTGCCGTGATCCACGTGACCAATCGTGCCGACGTTCACGTGCGGCTTGGTGCGTTCGAATTTACCCTTTGCCATAGCGCGCTAAACCCCGATGGAGTCAATGAATTGAAGAAACCCGCCCGTTTCGGGGCTGGCCATGACGGCCAATGAAGTGGTGCTCATGACAGGAATCGAACCTGTGACCTCTTCCTTACCAAGGAAGTGCTCTACCGACTGAGCTACATGAGCGTGTATTTCAGCCGTCCTCCATGACGGCGAAGAACAAACTTGCGTCCCTGCAAGACTCTTCAAATTTTCAACAACCCGCGACGAGGACAGGGCCGTTTCTTTTTGCCGCCATGGAAGGCGGCCTGAAATAGCGCAATGGAGCGGGAGACGGGAATCGAACCCGCACCATCAGCTTGGAAGGCTGAGGTTCTACCATTGAACTACTCCCGCCTGCGTGGAGCTCGTCGTGGTGGAGGGAGGTGGATTCGAACCACCGAAGGCGTAAGCCAGCAGATTTACAGTCTGCCCCCGTTGGCCGCTTGGGTATCCCTCCAACAAAGAACGCGTATTGTGTGGATCGGACCCCGAACTGTCAACACCTCGCGGCGCCAATTCCGCATGAGAAATGCGATTTTCCGCGGCGGTGTCAGTCCGACGGGACCGCCCGCAGGTCGACCAGCTGCTCCATGCCCTTGGACAGTTCCAGCAGCTTCTTCGCCTGTACCTGCAGCCGGCGTTCGCCGTCGTTGCGCGGCTCCCAGTGCGGCACCGGGGTCGGCTTGCCGTCGGGGCTGTCCAACGCCACGAAGACCATCACGCAGCTGGTCGCCAGGCGCTGTTCGTCCTTGCGCAGATCGCGCGCCAGCACCTCGACTGCCATGTGCATGCTGCTGGTGCCGGTGTGGATCAGGCGCGCGCGCACCGTGACCAGGTCGCCGATCAGGATCGGCGCCACGAACTGGATGCCGCTGACCGAAGCGGTGACGCAGTACGCCCCGCTCCAGCCCACCGCGCAGGCGTAGCCGGCCTGATCGATCCACTTCATCGCCATGCCGCCGTGCACCTTGCCGCCGAAATTGACGTCGGTGGGCTGGGCGAGGAAACGGAACGTCACTTCCTGCTGTTTACCGGGCATGGACTGGCACCTGTCGACGGGATTCCGAGCTTGGCATTATGCCCTGACTTGGGAGGCTATCCGCACGGCCGCGGCGGGCCCCGCCCGATGCCGCCTGCGCCCTGCTCCGAAGCCACCGATACCGGTCGCGGCGACGGCACTCAGACGTTGAACAGGAAGTGCAGCACGTCGCCGTCCTTGACGATGTAGTCCTTGCCTTCCTTGCGCAGCCGGCCGGCTGCTGCCGCGCCGGCTTCGCCCTTGTACTGGATGAAGTCGTCGTAGCCGACCGTCTCGGCGCGGATGAAGCCGCGTTCGAAGTCGGTGTGGATCACCCCGGCCGCCTGCGGCGCGGTGGCGCCGCGCTTCACCTGCCACGCGCGCACTTCCTTCACGCCGGCGGTGAAATAGGTCTGCAGGTCGAGCAGCTTGTAGCCGGCGCGGATCACCCGGTTCAGGCCCGGCTCGTCCAGGCCCATGTCCTTCAGGAACTCGTCGCGGTCGGCCTCGTCGAGCTGCGCCAGCTCCTCCTCGATCGCCGCGCACACCGGCACCACCTCGGCGCCCTCGCCGGCGGCACGTTCGCGCACGGCGTCCAGCAACGGGTTGTTCTCGAAGCCGTCGTCGGCGACGTTGGCGATGTACATCAGCGGCTTCAGGGTGAGCAGGAACAGGTCGCGCACCAGCGCCCTCTCCTCCTCGTCCAGGCCGGCGCTGCGCGCGGAGCGGCCGTCGTTGAGCGCGGCGGACAGCTTCTGCAGCACCGGCTTGCGCGCCATGGCCTCCTTGTCGTTCGCCTTGGCCGCACGCTCGGCGCGGTTCAGCGCTTTCTCCACCGACTCCAGGTCGGCCAGCGCCAGCTCGGTGTCGATGGTGTCGATGTCGGAGATCGGGTCGACCTTGCCGGCGACGTGGATCACGTCGCCCTCGAAACAGCGCACCACGTGGGCGATCGCGTCCACCTCACGGATATGCGCCAGGAACTTGTTGCCCAGGCCCTCACCCTTCGACGCGCCGGCGACCAGGCCGGCGATGTCGACGAACTCCACCGCGGTCGGGACCACCTTCTGCGGATTGACGATGTCAGCCAGCGCGTCCAGCCTCGGGTCCGGCACCGGCACCACGCCGACGTTCGGCTCGATCGTGCAGAACGGGAAGTTCGCCGCGGCGATACCGGCCTTGGTCAGCGCGTTGAACAGGGTGGACTTGCCGACGTTGGGCAGGCCGACGATGCCGCATTTGATGCCCATGGTTTGCTCCGGGATTCGTGAGGGGGATTCGGGATTCGGAAAAGCGGGATCGCCAAGTTCTTGGCGAATCCCGAATCCCGAATCACGAATCCCGGCTGTTCGTATGCAACTGCTGCATCGCCTTGTCGAACTGGCCGTCGACCGCCAGCGGCAGCACGTCCAGCGCGCGGGCGATGCCGTCGAGGATCGCGTCCTCGTCCGTGGCCGACGGCCGGCCCAGTACCCATGGCGTGACCTGGTCGCGATGACCGGGATGGCCTATGCCCACGCGCAGCCGGTGGAACTTGCCGTGGCCGAGATGGCCGATGATGTCGCGCAGGCCGTTCTGGCCGCCGTGGCCGCCGTCGAACTTCAGGCGCACGGTGCCGGGCGGCAGGTCCAGGTCGTCGTGCGCGACCAGGCACTGCTCCGGCTCGATCTTGTAATAGCGCAGCGCCGAGACCACGGCGATGCCGCTCTTGTTCATGAAGGTGGCCGGCTTCAGCAGCCAGACCGGTTCGCCGCCGAGGCGCACGCGGCAGGCCTCGCCGTGCAGCTTGCCGTCGAAGGCGAAGCGCTCGCCCTGGGCGCTGGCGAGGGCGTCAACTAGCCAGAACCCGGCGTTGTGCCGGGTTCGGAGGTATTCGGCACCGGGATTGCCCAGCCCGACGATGAGTCGCAAACCAGCCATGCGGACAAGCAGCCGTGTCGGCCCGCGCTCCGGCGGAGCGCGGGCCGGCGCGGCTTACTTCTTGTCGTCCTTCTTGGCCGGCGCAGCGGCAGCGGCCGGAGCAGCCGGCGCGGCAGCCTCGGCGGCCGGGGCTTCCTCGACCTCTTCCTGCACCGTATTGGCCGTGACCACCGCAGTGTCGTGGCCTTCGCCGCCATGCAGGGCGACCAGCTCGACGTTCTTCGGCAGCTTCAGCTGCGACAGGTGGATGATGTCGCCGGGCTTCAGGTCGGCCAGGTCCAGCTCGATGAACTCGGGCAGGTCCTTCGGCAGGCAGGAGATCTCCACTTCGGTCAGGCTGTGCGAGATCACCACGCCGGAGGTCTTCGCCGCCGCGGACTTTTCCTTGTTCAGGAAGTGCAGCGGCACGCTGACGCGGATCGCGGCCTTCTCGTCCACGCGCAGGAAGTCCATGTGCATCATCAGCTGCTTGAACGGATGCTTCTGCCAGTCGCGCACCAGCACCTTCTGCACCTTGCCGTCGACGTTCAGGTCGAGCACCGAGGAGAAGAACCACTCGTTCTTGGCGGCGAGCAGGATGGTGTTGTGCTCGATCTGGATGCTCTCGGGAGCCTGACCGGCGCCGTACACCACGGCCGGCACGAAGCTCGCATGACGCAGGCGGCGGCTCGCACCTTTCCCCTCGTCCTTGCGGCTTTGCGCCTTGATTTCATGAGTTTTGGACATTTCGTTGCTACCTTGGTTGTGTTTGCCGCCTCGCGGCGGCTTGGGTGACTTCCCCGCGACCAGGGAAGATCGTTACTTCACGCGGCATCCATGCCGCGAAAAGCTGAACATCAAACCGCCCATCCGGGGCGGACATTTCGATTTCTTTCACGCGGCATCCATGCCGCGAAAAGCTGAGATCAAGACCGCCCATCCGGGGCGGACATTTCAATTAATCCACGTACAGCGAACTCACCGACTCGCCGAAGGCGATGCGGCGAATGGTTTCGGCCAGCAGCTCGGCGACCGAGAGCTGGCGGATCTTGGCACAGGCCAGGGCTTCCGGGCGCAGCGGCAAGGTGTTGGTGACCACCAGCTGGTCGAGCTGGGAGCCCTCGATGTTGCTGATCGCCGCGCCGGACAGCACCGGGTGCACGCAGTAGGCGACCACCTTGCGGGCGCCGCGCTCCTTCAGCGCCGCGGCGGCCGCGCACAGGGTGCCGGCGGTGTCGACGATGTCATCGACCATCACGCAGGTCTTGCCGGTCACGTCACCGATGATGTTCATCACGGTGGACACGTTCGCGCGCGGCCGGCGCTTGTCGATGATCGCCAGCTCGGCGTCGTCCAGCCGCTTGGCGATCGCGCGGGCACGCACCACGCCGCCCACGTCCGGGCTCACCACGATCAGGTCGTCCATGCTGTGGCTGCGCCAGATGTCGGCCAGCAGCACCGGCGAGGCGTACACGTTGTCGACCGGGATGTCGAAGAAACCCTGGATCTGGTCGGCATGCAGGTCGACCGTCAGCACCCGGTCGACGCCGGCGGCGCCGATCATGCTGGCCGCCAGCTTGGCGGTGATCGGCACCCGCGCCGAGCGCGGCCGGCGGTCCTGCCGGGCGTAGCCGAAGTACGGCATCACCGCGGTGACGCTGGCTGCCGAGGCGCGCTTCAGCGCATCGGTCAGCGCCAGCAGCTCGAACAGGTTCACCGCGCTCGGCGCACCGGTCGGCTGGATCACGAACACTTCCTGGCGGCGCACGTTCTCCTCGATCTCGATCTGCGCCTCGCCGTCGCTGAACGTGCCGACCAGCGCCTTGCCCAGCGGCACGCCCAGGCGATGGGCGACATCGTCGGCCAGGGCACGATGTGCGTTACCGGAAAACAGCATCATCGGGGTGGACGTGTCCACAGTGATTACCTCGAAACCAAAGCCATCATGGAATGGCTGGGGCGGCAGGATTCGAACCTGCGAATGCGGGAATCAAAATCCCGTGCCTTAACCAGCTTGGCGACGCCCCAGTGATATTTGTGTCCGCTTGTGCTCGTGTATGCCCGGCCCGCCTGCATCGACGGGCCTGGCCGTCAGCCTGTCTGTACCCACCGATCCGCGCCGCGATGGCGCGCCAATGCATCATGCAGGGGCGACACCTCGACACCCGTGGCGACGACCGCCGTGAATGCCGCCGGACACTGCGCGGCAATCGCCGCTGCCCGATCGGATGACCTCGCCTCCAGAAACACGCAACCGCCGCTGCCGGAAAGCCGCGCCTGACCGAAACCGCCCAGCCAGTCCAGCGCAGCGGCCACCCGCGGGTGCCGCGCGCGCACCACCGGCGCAAAGGCGTTTTCCGTCGTTTCGCCGGAAGCAAAGGATGAAATTGTCGCCCGCGGCGCATTTCGTGTCAATTCAGCGGCTTGAAAAAGCGCGGCGGTCGGCACCGGCTCATGCGGGTCCAGCACCACGTAATGGCGCCGCGGCAACGCCAGCGGAGTGAGCCGTTCGCCGATACCCTCGGCCCAGGCCGAACGGCCGCGCACGAACACCGGCACGTCGGCGCCGAGCCGGCGCCCCATTTCGGCCAGCGCATCCTCGTCCAGGCCCAGTCGCCACAACCGGTTCAGCGCCACCAGCACGGTGGCCGCGTCGGAACTGCCGCCGCCCAGCCCGCCGCCCATCGGGATGCGCTTGTCCACCGCGATGTCGGCGCCCATCGGCGTGCCCGTGCGCTCCTGCAGCAGTCGCGCCGCCCGAACCACCAGGTCGGCAGCCTCGGGGACGCCGGCCGCGCCGCTCGTGCGCCGGATCACGCCGTCGTCGCGTACCCGCAGGCGCACCTCGTCGCCCCAGTCGAGCAGGCGGAACACCGTCTGCAGCTCGTGGTAGCCGTCCGGCCGCCGGCCGGTGACGCGCAGGAACAGGTTCAGCTTCGCCGGCGCCGGCCATATCGTCCACGCACCGGCATCCGGCGGCGGCAGCGGCCGGCTCATGAACACTCGCAAGGCGTCGGGAAAACCGTTCTCGCGATCGCGCCGGCGCGCGAGCGCGAACGCCGGGTCGTTCTTGTCGACCACGGCAAAACCGTGCCTTGCGTAGAACGGCGCGTTCCACGGTACGTCAGCCAGGGTGCCCAGGTCGACCCGGCGGTAGCCGGCCGCGCGCGCCCAGGCGCAGGCGTGCTCGAGCAGGGCCGCGCCGATGCCGCGCCGGCCGTATTCCGGCAGCACGTCGATCTCGGCGATGCCGATGGCGCCGGCGACCAGCTCGGTATCGAGCCAGACGAAACCCACCGGCTCGCCCGCCCCGCCCCGCGCCACCCAGACCAGGCCGCGGGAGACCGCCTGCCGCAGCAGCTCCGGCGGGATCGACACGGCGGAGTAGCTCGGCCATGCCGGATGGCCGCGAAACAGCTGCACGGCGCGGCGCTCGATCGCGCACAGCGCATCGACCTGGCTCGGCTCGGCGGGTTCGATCGGCACGGACATGCGGGTTCCGGTGCTGCTGCAATGGCCAGCGGGGCGCAAAGCCTAACCCATCAGCGGAACTGCCAGGACTCGATCGACAGTTTCACCTTGTACGGCGGTTTCCCGGCGAACACCTTGGTCGGCAGCGGCGGCCGGCGGGCGTCGTCCCATTCGCGGTAGTCGACCACCCAGCCGTCCTGCTGCAGCAGCGAGGGCAGCCGGTTTCCGCCGAATTCGAGCTCCGCTGGACCGCTGTCCGCACGCAGGCCGAGCACCCAGGCGCGCAGGTCGCGCAGCGGCACTTCCCAGCCCAGCGCCTTGCGCATCAGCGCCTCGGCATCGGGCCCCTGCAGGGGCCCGCGCTCCAGGCCTTCCAGCAGGGCGCCGTCCGGCCCGCCGCTGAGGCGGAAGTTCGTGCCGCTGATCGCCGGCCCGCGCAACACGAATTCATAGCGCTCGCCATCCTGGGTCCAGCTGAAGCTGCCGCTGCCGCCGTCCTTGCCGTTGGAGACGCCGAGCCGGCCCTGCAGCACCCAGTGGTCGGCGTGGGCCAGCGCCTGCTCGCGCGCCCGTTGGGCGTCCAGCAAGCCGGCGTCGCCCTTCATGCGCACCGCCGGCGGCGCGCAGGCGCTCAGCAGCAACAGCGGCAGGGCGATGGCGGCGAGACGCAGTCGCCGCCTCATGGATGCAGCCGCTTCAGGGTTTCCCGCAGCGCGCCGTTCTGCGGATCGAGCTTGTGCACCTCGTCGAAGATGCGCTGCGCATCCTGCCGATGGCCCTGCTTCCACAGCACTTCGCCCAGGTGCACGCCGACGTCGGCGTCCTTGCGCGCCAGCCAGGCACCGCGCAGGGTCTGCGCGGCCTGGTCCAGGTTGCCCATGCGGTACTGCAGCCAGCCCCAGGAATCGGCGATCGCCGGGTCGTTCGGCTTGGCGGCGCGGGCGGCGCCGATCAGCCGCTCGGCCTCGGGCAGGTCGCGATTCGCGTCGGCCAGGGTGTAGCCCAGCGCGTTGCTGGCATCGACGTCGCCCGGCTTGACCTTCAGCAGGTGGCGGAAATCCTGCACCGCCTGGTCGACCTGGCCGGCCTCGGCGTAGGTCAGGCCGCGGCCGTACAGCAGGCCCGGGTCCTCCGGCACGATCTGCAACGCATGGCTGAACGCGGCCTCGGCCTTCACGTAGTTCCGTTCGCGCAGGTACAGCTCGGCATCGGCCTGCCAGGCCTGCCGCAGTTGCTCGGGCTGGTCGAGGTAGGTCAGCTGCAGCTGTTCCAGCAGTTGGTGCGCCTCGGCCAGCTTGCCCTGTGTGTGCAGGATCATCGCGCTGCGCAGGTCGGCGTCGAAGGCATGCTCGTCGGTGTCGCTCACCTGGTCGTACCAGGCCAGCGCCTCGGCCTCGCGATGCTGCATCTCGGCCAGCTGGCCGAGCAGATAGGCGCTGCTTTCGCGCACCGCCGGCGCGGCCTTCTGCACCTCCCGGTACAGCGAGGCCAGCGCCTTGCCGTCCTTCTCGTGCGCCGCCAGTCCCGCGCGCATGGCATAAGTGTTGGCATCCTGCGGACCGTGCGCCAGCAGCCGGGAGGCGCCGGCGTAATCGCCGGCCTGGCTGAGCATGCCGGCATAGGCCAGGCGCAGGTGGGGATCCCCCGGCGCCTTCGCCAGCGCCTTCTGCAGCAGCGCACGGGCACCGTCGCGATCGCCGTCCTTGAACTTCATCTGCGCCGCCCAGGCGTAGGTCTCGGCGCTCCTGAAGCGCTGCATCGCGGCGTCGGCGATCCGCATCGCGTACGCATGGCGACCGAGGCGATCACCCAGCTCGCTCATCGCCAGCCAGGCATGCGCGTCGGCAGGCAGGCGCTGCGGCGTGGCCAGCAGCTCCAGCAGGCGGGCCGCCTGGGCCTGGTCGCGGGCGCCCACCAGCACGCGGCCGAACTGGCGCCAGGCGTCCTTGTCGCCCGTGCCGATCAGCAGTTCCAGCTGGCGCTGCGCCTCGTCAGCCTGCCCCTGGTCGAGCGCCAGCTGGGCCCGCGTCTGGGCGATGGCGGCAGGATCGGCACCCAGCGCCTGCCAGCGATCCAGCGCGCGCCGGGCCGCCTCGCCGTCATGCACCGCGACCGCCAGGCCGGCGGCGCGTTCGGCCACCCTGGGGTCGTTGCTCAGTGCCGCCGCCTTGCCGTAATAGTCCGACGCGGCCTTCAGGTCGGTGCGGGTCAGCGCCATTTCGCCGGCCAGCAGTTGCGCCAGCACGTCGTGGTCGGCGTCCGGCGTGGCCACCACCGCACGCGCCAGCGGTTGCGGCGCGGCGGCCGTTTCCGGGGCGGAACGCAGTGGCGCGCCAGCACAGGCCGCCAAACCAAGCATCATCGCTGCCAGTGCCGTAAAATGCCGCAGTTGCTTGAACTTGCCTGCACCGCTCCGCACACTACTCTCCGTCCACATGCCTGTTCCGGGCGCCGATCGCCATCCGGCGACGACGCGTCAAGCTTAGCCTACCCCGCCGGATCCCTGCCGCCGAGATGTTCCGACCACCATGCCGCTGATCGCCCTCGGGCTCAACCACCTCACCGCGCCGGTCAGCCTGCGCGAACAGGTGGCGTTCGACGCGGACGCCGCCGGCGAGGCCCTGCACGAGCTGACCCGCCAGCCAGGCGTGGAAGAGGCGATGATCTTGTCCACCTGCAACCGCACCGAACTGTATGTCGGCGTCGCGGCAGGCGCGGAGGACATCCCCCAGGCGTGGTTGAACCGGCATCACCATCTGACCCCCGGCAAGCTGGATGAGTTCCTGTACCGGCACGAGGAAGACGATGCGGTGCGCCACATGTTCCGCGTGGCCACCGGGCTGGACTCGATGGTGCTGGGCGAGCCGCAGATCCTCGGCCAGGTGAAGGACGCCTACCAGCTCGCGCGCGAGGCGCAAGCGCTGAAGGCGCCGATGGACCGCCTGCTGCAGCACACCTTCGCGGTGGCCAAGCGGGTGCGCACGGACACCCGCATCGGCGCGCATACGGTCTCGGTCGCGTTCACCGCGGTACGCCTGGCCGAGCAGGTGTTCGCCGACCTGAAGCACGCCTGCGTGCTGCTGATCGGCGCCGGCGACACCATCGAACTGGCCGCGCGGCACCTGGCCGAGAAGCAGGTGCGCCGGCTGATCGTGGCCAACCGCACGCCGGAAACCGCGCAGGAACTGGCCGGCCGCCACGGCGGCTACGCGATCGCACTGGCCGACCTGCCGCAGCACCTGGCCGAGGCTGACATCGTGATCTCCTCCACCGCCGCGCGGCTGCCGATCGTGACCCGCGCGATGGTCGAGCAGGCGATGGCCGCGCGCAAGCGCAAGCCGATGTTCATGGTCGACATCGCGGTGCCGCGCGACATCGAGGCCGGCGTGGGCGAGCTGCCCGACGTGTACCTGTACGGCATCGACGACCTGCGCCAGGTGATCGACGAGAACCTGCGCTCGCGCGCCGCCGCCGCGCACGACGCCGAAGCCATCATCGACCTGCAGGTGGACCGTTACATGGCCTGGCGCCGTGCGCTGACCCTGAAGAACCCGGCGCTGGACATGCGCCAGCACGCCGAGGTCTATCGCGACGAGGTGCTGGGCAAGGCCCGCGCGATGCTGGCCAACGGCAAGTCGCCGGACGAGGCCCTGGCCTTCCTCGCCAACACGCTGACCAACAAGCTGCTGCACCACCCCAGCGCACGCCTGCGCGAAGCCGCGCTGAGCGGCGACCTCGACCTGCTGCACGCGGCGGGCCGCCTGTACGGACTGGACGACGACTCCGAGGCACCGTAGGAGCGCACCCTGTGCGCGAACCACCCAGCGGCAATCCATGACCAGCGATCGCGCACAGGGTGCGCACCTACACAGAAGCAAACGCCTCACCCATGACCCCATCGATCCGCCGCAAGCTCGAGGCCCTGGCCGAGCGCCATGAGGAAATCGGCCTGCTGCTGTCGCAGCCCGACATGCTGGCCGACAACACGCGCTTCCGCACGCTGTCGCAGGAATACGCCCAGCTCGAACCGGTCGCCGCCTCGCTGCGCGAGCACGACCAGGCCGAGCGCGAGCTGGCCGAGACCCGCGCCATGCTGGACGACCCCGAGCTGCGCGAGATGGCCGCCGACGACGTGCACCGGCTGGAACGGCGCCTGCTCGACCTCGACGACGAGCTGCAGCTCCTGCTGCTGCCGAAGGACCCGCGCGACGAGGCCAACCTGTACCTCGAGGTGCGCGCCGGCACCGGCGGCGACGAGGCGGCGATCTTCGCCGGCGACCTGTTCCGCATGTACCTGCGCTACGCCGAGAACCGCCGCTGGCACGTCGAGGTGCTCAGCGAACACGCCGGCGAGCACGGCGGCTACAAGGAGATCGTGGCCCGCATCGAGGGCAAGGGCGCCTACTCGCGCCTGAAGTTCGAATCCGGCACGCACCGCGTGCAGCGCGTGCCGGAAACCGAATCGCAGGGGCGCATCCACACTTCGGCGGCCACCGTGGCGATCCTGCCGGAACTCGACGAGATCGACGAGATCGAGATCAACCCGGCCGACCTCAAGGTCGACACCTTCCGCGCCTCCGGCGCCGGCGGCCAGCACGTCAACAAGACCGACTCGGCGATCCGCATCACCCACCTGCCCACCGGCACCGTGGTGGAATGCCAGGAAGAGCGCAGCCAGCACAAGAACCGCGCCCGTGCGATGGGCCTGCTGAAGGCACGCCTGCTCGACGAGGCGCAGAGCAAGCAGAACGCGGCGCAGGCGCAGGAGCGCCGGCTGCAGGTCGGCTCCGGCGACCGCAGCCAGCGCATCCGCACCTACAATTTCCCGCAGGGCCGGATCACCGACCATCGGATCAACCTCACCCTGTACCGCCTGCCGGAAATCATGCAGGGCGACCTCGGCGATCTGGTCGATGCACTGACCCGCGAATACCAGGCCGACCAGTTGCAGGCGCTCGGCAGCACCTGACAACGCCATCACGGAGTGCCGAGTTAGCCTGCGAGACATCCGCATCCTGCCGTCATTCCGGCGAAGGCCGGAATGACGGCGAAAAGACCAGCTCTCCGAGGCCCTCATGGACAAGCGCTACCGCAAGGCACTGAAGGAACTGCAGTTCGACCTGGTGCGGCTGCAACGGGGCCTGCGCCTCGGCGGCAAGCGGCTGCTGGTGATCTTCGAAGGCCGCGACGCTGCCGGCAAGGGCGGCGCCATCAAGGCCATCACCGAAAGCCTGGACACCCGCGGCTACCGCATCGTGGCGCTGCCGAAACCGAGCGAGACCGAAGCCACCCAGTGGTATTTCCAGCGCTACGTCGCCCACCTGCCGAGCGCCGGCGAGTTCGTGCTGTTCGACCGCAGCTGGTACAACCGCGCCGTGGTGGAGCCGGCGATGGGTTTCTGCAGCGAGGCCCAGTACCAGGCGTTCCTCGACGCGGTGCCGGCTTTCGAGAAGCTGCTCGTCGACGACGGCCTCATCCTCATCAAGTACTGGCTGGCGGTGGACCAGGCCGAACAGGAGCAGCGCTTCGCCGAGCGCGCCGAAAACCCGCTGAAGTACTGGAAACTGTCGCCCGTGGACCTGGTCGCGCGGCGGAAATATGCGGAGATGGGCCGGCTGCGCGACGTCATGATCGAGCGCACGCATCGCAACCACGCGCCGTGGTTCGTGGTCGACTTCAACGACCAGAAGCGCGGCCGGATCAACCTGATCCGGCATCTGCTGCAACAGCTGCCGGTGCACGAGGAAGCGGTCGACGCGGTAAAGCTGCCGAAGCTCAAGGGCAGGCCCGGCAGCGAACACGTCACCGACAAGGCGCTGTGGGTGCCCGATACGTTCTAGCCGGTGTGGAAGCCACGCAGTTCCTGCGCGGGCAGTTCCTCGCGGGCCACCGCCTCCACGCGCGCCGCCGGCGGCCCCTGCCACAGCCAGCGCTCCAGCGCGGCCAAGGCTTCGTCCGATCCGCTGGCCAGCACTTCGACGCTGCCGTCGCGCCGGTTCCGCGCATGGCCGGCCAGGCCGAGCGCCAGCGCCTGCTCGCGGGTGCTGGCGCGGTAGCACACTCCCTGCACCCGGCCAGCCACGATGAAGCGCACGGTGGGCATCACGGCGTATCCATCACGGCTGGCCGATGATCGCGTCCAGCGACGCCTCGGTCACCGGCCCCACGATATGTTTGGCCACCTTGCCGTCCGGGCCGATCACGTACGTGGTGGGCAGGCCGCGCGGCTCGTCGAAATCCTTCAGCGGCTGGTCCAGGGTGACCTGGGCAATCGGGTACGCCACCGGATGCTTGGCCAGGAACGCCTTGATGTCGGCCGGCTCGCTGTCCTCGTAGGCCAGCCCGATCGCCGCCACGTTCTTGTGCGCGGCGACGAAGCGCGAAATGTCCGGCATCTCCTTGATGCACGGCACGCACCAGGTCGCCCAGTAGTTGACGATCACCCACTTGCCGCGCTGCGCGGCCAGGTCGAACGTCTTGCCGTCCAGCGTGGCGACGTGCAGCGTCGGCTGCGCCGGCATGGCTGCCTGCGCCGACAGGCCGAACGCCAATGCCAGGCCAAGCGTGGCCGACTTGAAGAGAGCGGAATGCAACACGGTCATGCGGGAAGTTCCTCGATGTCGGCCGCCGGGTCGGCGGCCGGTGGATAGATCTGGTCGAGCCGGGCGCCCAGCTTGGCATGCAGCGCCACGGCCAGTTCCGCCAGCATCGCCAGCAGCTCCGGCGGCAGCGCGATGCCCAGCGCAGCCGCCTCCTCCATCGGCTGCAACGGCAGCCGGTAGCCGGTGTGCCGGTACACGCGCATAAGGTCGGTGCTGTCCAGGCTGCGACACAGCAGCCAGCCGCCGGACTCGCCGCGCCGGATCAGGTCGGCCCGCTGCAGGTCGTCGAAGTAATCGGCGATCAGCGCACTGCGCAGGTACGGCTCGCGAACGCGCAGGTCGGCCTGGTCCACGCAGCAGCCGTCGCGCTGGGCCTCCACGAAATGCCGCAGCACCACCAGCAGGCCGAGAAATTCGGAGCCCTCGGGCAGCGTCTGCATCGGCTCGTGGTACTCGAACGCGGAGGCCGACGCGGCGATCGAGGCGGCCAGGATCACGATCACCCACGACAGGTAGACCCACAGCAGGAAGATCGGGATCGCCGCCAGCACGCCGTAGATCTGCTGGTAAGTCTGCGCCTGCTGCACGAACTGGCCGAAGCCCCAGCGCGCGACCTCGAACAGTACCGCGCCGAGCAGCGCGCCGATCGCCGCGTCGCGGCGCGACACCTTGCAGTTCGGGATCACCGAGTACATCAGCCACAGCGTGAAGAACGTCACCAGGAACGGCAGCGTGCCGAGCAGCCCCCGGGCAACGCCGCCGAGCTGGTCGGCGGCGTTGTGCATCAGCGGCGCGGCGGTGACGTAGGAGGTTACCGCAATGCCGCCCACCACCAGGATCGGCCCCAGCGTCAGCGCCGCCCAGTACAGCAGCAGCCGCGAACTCCAGCTGCGCGGCTGGTGCACGCGCCAGATCCGGTTCAGCCGGTCCTCGATGCTGATCATCATCGACAGCGCGCTGAACAGCATCACCAGGATGCTGATGCCGGTGAGCTTGCTGGCGTTCGCCGCGAAGCCCAGCATGGTGGCCTGCACCGCCTCGCCGGCGGCCGGCACGAAGTTGTCGAACACGAAGTCGATCAGCGTGTCGCGCGCCGGCTTGAACACCGGGAACGCCGAGAACATCGCGAACACCGCCACCATCAGCGGCACCAGCGACACCAGGGTGGTGTACGACAGCGCGCCCGCCGTCTCGAAGCACTTGTCGTCGACGAAGCGTTGCCAGATGAAGCGGCTGAAGCTCTTCGTGCGATCGCGATTGAAACTCCGAACCATCGGCATCCCTTCATCGCCGCCGACATCACCGGCACCGGCCGGTACACTAGCGCATCGCCGATGAATGCCCCAAACACGTGAGCCGCGCCGCATGAGCCAAGAAATCCTAGTCCTGTACTACAGCCGCAGCGGCCATACCGCGCAGCTCGCGCGGCTGATCGCCCGCGGCATCGAGGAAGTGCCCGGCATGCACGCGCGCCTGCGCCAGGTGCCGCCGGTGGCGCCGGTGACCGAGGTTGCCCAGCCGCCGGAGCCCGAGGACGGCGCGCCGTATGCGACCAAGCAGGACCTGCTCGACTGCGCCGGCCTGGCGCTGGGCAGCCCCACCCGCTTCGGCAACATGGCCGCGCCACTGAAACATTTCCTCGACACCACCGGCGCCGAGTGGGCCAGCGGCGCCCTGGTGGGGAAACCGGCCGTACTGTTCACCTCCACCAGCACCATGCATGGCGGCCAGGAATCCACCCTGCTCTCGATGGCGCTGCCGCTGCTGCACCACGGCATGCTGCTGCTGGGCGTGCCGTACACCGAGCCGGCGCTGACCAGCACGCAGAGCGGCGGCACGCCGTACGGCGCCAGCCATGTCGCCGGCGCCAAGGGCGACAACCCGATCAGCGAGCACGAACGCGAACTGGCCCGCGCGCTGGGCCGCCGGCTCGCCGACACCGCGCGCAAGCTGGCGGCCGGCGCATGAACGCGCGCGCCGCCCTGCCGGCCGAACAACGCGTCAGCCTGCTCGCCTGGGCTGCCCTGACCGTGCTGCAGTTCGTCTGGCACGCCTGGCTGTTCCCGCCGCAAACCCTCCCGACCTGGCTGGTGCTGGCGATCGCCGCCGTCCCGCTGCTGCTGCCGCTGCTGGCAATCCGGAACGTGCGCCGCGCGCTGCTGTGGGTCGGCATCCTCAGCCTGTTCTACTTCTGCCACGGCGTCGCCGAAGCGTGGAGCGCCGCCGGCGAACGCGGGCTGGCGCTGGCCGAAATCATCCTCACCCTGCTGCTGATCGGCATGCTGGGCGCCGGCGTGAGGCGCAAACGGCACGACTGAGCACGGCTGCCTATACTCGGGAAACCGGCGCAAGGAGAACTTCCCATGGCCTTCCTGCAAGTTGCCCCGCAACTCGCCCACCCGTATCGCAGTGACCGCCTGCTGCTGGCCTTGCTCGACCGCGTGCTGCCGGCCGAGCGCCGCGCCGCGCTGGACGCCGACCTCGACGCGCTGGGCGACTACGCGCAGATGGCGTGGCAGCGCGCATGCACCACCACGCGGCGCAAGCCGGTGCTGACGCAGTGGGATGCGTGGGGCCGACGGGTGGACCGCATCGAGCTGACCACGGCCTGGCAGGAAGGCCCGCTGCTGACCACCCGCCACGCGGTGCTCGCCGCCGGCCACGGCGACAGCGAGCACGCGCGGCTGGAGGAATTCGCCCGGGTCTACCTGTACCACCTCGCCAGCGAGTTCTACACCTGCCCGCTGGCGATGACCGACGGCGCCGCCACCGCGATCAAGGCCTCCGGCAACCGCGAACTGATCGAGCGCGTGCTGCCGCATTTCCTCAGCCGCGATCCGGCCACCTTCTGGCTCAGCGGCCAGTGGATGACCGAGACCGCCGGCGGTTCCGACGTGGGGCATACCGAAACCGTGGCGCGGCAGGACGCCGACGGCCAGTGGCGGCTGCACGGACGCAAGTGGTTCAGCTCGGCGGTAGTCGGCGAGGCCGCGCTGGCGCTGGCGCGTCCCGAAGGCGCGGCCGCCACGGGCACTGCGGCGCTGGCGCTGTTCTACGTCGAGACGATGGACGCCGAGCGACGCAGGCCGGAGCTGGTGATCGACCGGCTGAAGGACAAGCTCGGCACGCAGGAACTGCCCACCGCGGAAATCCACCTGGACGGCCTGCCCGCGTGGCCGCTGGGCGAACTTGCCAACGGCGTGCGCCAGGTGGCGCCGATGCTCAACGTCACCCGCAGCTGGAACGCGATCTGCGCGGTCGCCAGCATGGCCCGCGCGATCGGCCTGGCGCGCGACTTCGCCGGGCACCGGCGCGCGTTTGGCCGTCCGCTGGTCGAGCAGCCGCTGCATGCGCAGACGCTGGCCGACCTGCAGGCGCAGTTCGAGGGCGCCTTCGCGCTGGCCTTCGAGGTGGCCCACCTGCTCGGCCGGGTCGAGCGCGGCCGCACCGCGCCGCACGAAGCGGCGCTGCTGCGCCTGCTCACCCCGCTGGCCAAGCTGTGGACCGGCAAGCTGGCGGTGGCGACCTGCTCGGAGGCGCTGGAATGCTTCGGCGGTGCCGGCTACATCGAGGACACCGGGTTGCCGCAGCTGCTGCGCGACGCGCAGGTCTACGCGATCTGGGAAGGCACCACCAACGTGCTGTCGCTGGACAGCCTGCGCGCACTGGCCGGCGACGGCCTCGGCGCGTTGCGCACCGCCTGCGCCGGCTGGCTGGAGAACAACGACGACATGCATGCGGCCAGTGCGATCCGGCAGACGCTGGATGCCGCGGCGCGCTGGCTCGACCAGCATGCGGCCGCGCGCGACACGCTGGAAGCCGGCGCGCGCGGCCTCGCCTTCACGCTGGCGCGCTGCGCGGCGGCGGCATTGCTGGCACGCCAGGCCTCGTGGTCGGACCGCCACGGCGACCGACGCCCGGCCGCGGCGCGGCACCGCTTCGTCGCGCTCGGTCTCGATCGCCTGGTCGCGCCGGACGCGGACAACACCGCCCTGTTGCTGGGCTGAGGCGCTTCGTAGGGCGGGCACGGCCCGCCGGCTTTTGCATGGAAACAAGAGCGGCGGGCCGTGCCCGCCCTACGAAGCTGATGTCGAACAGAGCCAGCAGCATCGCGCACAGGGTGCGCTCCTACCGGCACACAGGTGCCGGCACGGGCTAAAATGCCTCGACTCTCTCCACGGCCACCCGACATGCAGCATCTGACCATCGTCACCACCGGCGGCACCATCGACAAGATCTATTTCGACGACAAGTCGGACTACAAGATCGGCGCGCCGCAGATCGGCGAGATCCTCGGCCAGCTCGGCGTGGCGTTCCAGTTCGACGTGATCCCGATCCTGCGCAAGGACAGCCTGCACATGGGCACCGAGGACCGCGCGCTGGTGCGTTCGACGATCGAGGCGCAGCCGCACCGCCACGTGCTGGTCACCCACGGTACCGACACCATGGTCGAGACCGCGCGCGAGCTGGCCGGCATCAAGGGCAAGGTGATCGTGCTGACCGGCGCGCTGAACCCGGCGCGCTTCCAGGGCTCCGACGCGGTGTTCAACATCGGCTGTGCGGTGGCCGCGGTGCAGACCCTGCCCGACGGCGTCTACATCGCCATGAACGGCCGTGTATGGGATCCGGCCAGGGTGCGCAAGAACCGCGACGCCAACCGCTTCGAGGAAGTCGCCGGCTGAACCGCCGGCACGAAGGGCCCGGTCGGATCGACCGGGCCCTCGTCGTCACCACAGGCTCCTCGGCTTGCAAAGACGGCGAGCCTTCCCTGGCCCGCCGGGGGGCTCATTACCAGCTGGCCTGCAGCGACACGCCGGAGAACGACGAGTAGCCACGCACCTTGATGTAGTACGTGCCGGACGCCGCGCTGAACTTGCAGCTCTCGTTGTTGCCGGCCAGGTACGGGCGGCAGTCGTAGCTGGTGGTGGTCGGCGCCAGGTCCTTTCTGACGTACAGGTCGGCATCACCGGTACCGCCGGAGATGGCGATGGTCAGGTTGCTGCCCGACGGCACCGTGACGGTGTAGCTCAGCTCCTGTCCGCTCGAGCCGGACAGGCCGGTGACCGGTACGCCGTTCTGCAGGCCGCCGGTGCCGCTGCCGGTGCTGTAGGACGCCTTGACGGTGACGCCGGAGTACGCCGAGTAGCCGTGCACCTTGAGGTAGTACTTGCCGGCGCTCGGCGCGGCCACGGTGCAGCTCTCCGCATTGCCGGCCTTGTACGGGCGGCAGTCGTAGCTGCTGGTGGTCGGCGCGCTGCCGAACTTGGTGTACAGGTCGGCATCGCCGGTGCCGCCGGAGATCGACATCACCAGGTTGCTGGCACCGGCTGGCACGGTGATGAAGTAGTCGTTGTCGCCACCCGTAGCCGCCGCCACGCCGGTGACGGCCACGTTGTTCTGCAGCTCGGTGGTGGTGCCGCCACCGCCACCGCCCGGGCAGCTCACGCCCACGCCGGTGAATGCGGCGACCACGTCGTTCTTGTTGTAGGCCAGGTCCTGCGCCGCCGACGCCACGCCGCAGGCGCCGTTGTTGAAGTCGGTGGTGGCGTTCCAGTAGACCTTGTTGGCCAGTGCGAACACCTGGAAGGCCTTCCGGGTATCCCAGCCGGCGGTCTTGGCGAGCAGGCAGAACGCCTTGTTGTAGACGCCGCTGCTGTAATGCACATCCATGGTGGAGGTGTAGTTGGCGGCGTTGTCGATCGAGCGGCCGTCCTGGGTCGGCGTGCACATCCAGCGCAGCGCGGTGCCGCTCTTCATGATGTCGGCGCCGACCAGCCAGTCGTTGCTGCCGCGGTCGAAGAACTCGGCGGCCTCCCCGGCGATGTCTGAATAGGCCTCGTTGATGCCGCCGGACTGCCCGGAATACTGCAGCGCGGAATGCTGCTCGGTGAAGCCGTGGCTGATCTCGTGGCTGGTCACGTCCAGCGACACCAGCGGGTAGAACGTGCTGGCGCCATCGCCGAAATACATCGCCGTGCCGTTCCAGAACGCGTTCTCGTAGCTCAGCTTGTAGTGCACGTTCATCACCAGCTGGAAGCTCAGCGGCGCCACACCGACGTAGGCCACGTACATGTCGTGGGTCACCCCGCCGAAATGGTGCGCGTCGTTGACCGGCGAATAGGCGCCGTTGATCGCGTCGGTGTCGCTGTTGGGACACGTGAAGCTGACCACCGAACCGCTGGTGCCCTGGCGCAGGTTGTTGGTCGTGACGTCGGCGTTCTGCAGCGTGCAGGTGCTGCCGGACTGGGTCACGTTGAGCGCCGCGTAGTTGGTGCCGTAGAGGTACTTGCCGGTCTTCAGGTTGCCGCCCGGCCCGGTGGCGGAAGCGTCGGTGAGGCCGTCCCAGTTCTGGATCACCTCGCCGGTATTGGCGTCGACGATCGCGGTCGGGCGCGACGGGTTCGCGCCGTCGACGAAGTAGGACACGCGATAGACCAGCCGCGCAGGGCCGTTCTCCTGCGGGTACACGAACAGATCGGCCTGCTCGTTGCCGACCGAAGCGCCGCCGACCAGGAGGGTGTGCACGTGCGACTTCAACGCCGCGACGGCGCGGCCGGCATCCAACCTCGGCGAAACCGAAGCCAGGCCGGGCTGGTTGTCCTGCATCAGCTCGCCGGTGGCACGCAGCGCGTTGCCCTGCGCATCCTGCACGACGGCAATGCTGCGGCCGTAGACCGGCACGCCGCGGTACATCTGCTGCTGGCGCACGACCCGATGGCCGTTGGCGATGGCGGCCGCACTGCGCGGCGCCAGCGACATGTCCTGGCCGAGATTGAGATGTGCTGCCAGCGCGTTGACCGGCATGGCACCGAGATTCTGCGCGTGCAGGGTCTTCGTTTCGGCGGCCGTCGCCACCGACGCGGTGGCCATGCCGATGGCGACAACCAGCAGTTTCAAACCGTGATGATTGGGCATTCAAGGACTCCCATACAATTTTTCGGGACGAGCGGACCCGATGCGGCCGCGCGGACCCCATGCAAGAATTGCCGTGCGACGCACGGCCCCTTATTTCGTGTGCTGCCTGGCGATCCCAAACTACGTCCGGCCCGGCTGCCTCCCCCTGGCACTCCCTTGCGCCAACAGCGCGTGGACGCGTAACTGCAAGACGGCGATCACGCCGCCAAGGGATCATTCGCCAACCTCCCCGATGACGAATCCGGCTACGTTATTCCTTGCGACGAATCGCAACAATATGATTTTTTCCTATGCCGAGTGACGGCCATCACGGCGCGGAAGTGGCGACGGCACCATGCCGGAAGCCATGGCGCGTAATCTTGCGCACGGCAGACGGGGCGTGCCCGGAAACGCACGCTCCTGCGATACAGGGAGGTTTGCCGGGCCGGGCGCTTGCCGCGGACGCGGTTCAGAGCATGCCGGTCTCGAGCTTCGCGGCGTCGGACATCATCGAGTGGCTCCACGGCGGATCGAACACCAGGTCCACGTCCGCCTCGGCCACCGTGGGGATCATTTCCAGCTTGGTGCGCGCGTCGTCCACCAGGATGTCGCCCATGCCGCAGCCGGGCGCGGTCAGGGTGAGCTTCACGTAGACCTTGCGCTCGCCGGATTCGGTCTGCTCCAGGCTGAGGTCGTAGACCAACCCCAGGTCGACCACGTTCACCGGGATTTCCGGATCGAATACGGTGCGCAGCTGGTCCCATGCCAGCTTTTCCACGTCCGCGTCGGTGGCGTCCGCGGGTACCTCGATCGGGGCCGGCCGCTGCTTGCCCAGCGCATCGGCGTCGTCGCCGGCGATGCGGAACAGGTTGCCTTCCACGTACACCGTGAAACTGCCGCCCAGCGCCTGCGTGATGTAGCCGATCTGGCCGGCCGGCAAGGTCACCGTGTCGCCCTGCGGCACCATCACGGCGCTGCAGTCGCGCATCAGGGTGAAGGGTTCGCTGCTCAGACTGAAACCGCTCATGCCTCTGCAAGATCCTGTATCTGCGGGCGCGGCCATGCGTCGGACCCGGAATGCGTATTATGCCGCCCGCCGCGCGGGGCCGCTTGTCCCAGATCAGGCCGGTGGCGGCGGACTTCAAGGCCGAAGCCATCCCGGCAGCCGCCGGCGGCACGCTATGATGGCCGCTTTGCCCGATGGACCCGCGCATGTTCCAGGCCACCTCGACGCACCGCCTCCGCCGATGAGCAGCGTGCGTACCGTATCGCTGTCGGTGTTCGCGCTGTTCAGCGCCGCCATGCTGGGGCTGGCCGCCGGCGCCGTGTGGATGGTGGCGACGCTGTACCTGCGCCAGTCACTGCCGTGGCTGGCGCTGCCCCTCGGCGCGCTGCTGGCCTGGACCGTCCGCGCCTGCGTGCGCCCGGCGGGGCTCGGTGCGGCGCTGCTGGCGGCGTGCGCCACGCTGCTGGCGGCGCTCTACGTCAACATGCTGGTCGCCGGCGTGCTGATCGCCGGCAACATGGGCATGGGCCTGATCGACGCCATGCACACCGCCGGCTTCGGCATGCTGTGGCAGCTGGCGCGGATGGCGCTGTCACCGGCAGACATCGCCTGCGCCGTGCTGGGCATGCTGCTGGCCGCATGGCTGGCCTGGCACCAGCCGCGCCGGCGCTGAAGCGGCCCGCCGCGGATCAGGCGCAGGGCGGGCACTGCCCGCCGCTCTCGCTCGTCAAAAGCCGGCGGACCGTGCCCGCCCTGCGAAGCTGACGGGACCGGTAGGAGCGCACCCTGTGCGCGAATGCTCCACAAGAGCATCGCGCACAAGGTGCGCTCCTACAAAAACGCAAATCGGCTCAGGCGTCGATCTCCTTCAGCGACGCCACCAGCTCGCCCACCGCCGCCTGGCCGTCGCCGTACAGCATGCGCGTGTTGTCGGCGTAGAACAGCGCGTTCTCGATGCCGGCAAAGCCGGTGCCCCTGCCGCGCTTGATCACGATCACGTGCTTGGCCGCGCTGACGTCCAGGATCGGCATGCCGTAGATCGGCGAGGCCGGGTCGGTCTTGGCCAGCGGGTTGACCACGTCGTTCGCGCCGATCACCAGCGCCACGTCGGTGGCGGGGAACTCCGGGTTGATGTCGTCCATGTCGGCGATCAGGTCGTACGGCACGCCGGCCTCGGCCAGCAGCACGTTCATGTGCCCGGGCATGCGGCCGGCCACCGGGTGGATCGCGAACTTCACCTTCACCCCGCGCTTGATCAGCAGTTGGGCGAACTCCCACACCTTGTGCTGCGCCTGCGCCACCGCCAGGCCGTAGCCGGGCACGATCACCACGCGCTCGGCGTAGGCCATCATCACTGCCGCATCGGAGGCATCGACCGGCTTCTGCGCGCCCTCGATCGCCTGCGCTTCGCCGCCGGCGGCGCCGAAGCTGCCGAACAGCACGTTGCCGATCGAGCGGTTCATCGCCTTGGCCATCAACTGGGTCAGCAAGGTGCCGGCCGCGCCGACCACGGTGCCGGCGATGATCATCGCCTCGTTGCCCAACACGAAACCCTCGAACGCCACCGCCAGGCCGGTGAACGCGTTGTACAGCGAGATCACCACCGGCATGTCGGCGCCGCCGATCGGCAAGGTCATCATCAGGCCGAACGCGAGCGCCAGCGCGAAGAACGCCGCGATCAGCATCGGGCTGGCATGGCTGGTGGCGAGCAGCACGCCCGCGGCCACCGCCGCTGCCAGCAGCAGCAGGTTCACCGCGCGCTGGCCGGGGAACACGAAGCGCCGGTCCATCCAGCCCTGCAGCTTGGCGAACGCGACCAGCGAACCGGAGAAGCTCACCGCGCCGATCAGCGCGCCCAGCACGCCCAGCGCCAGTTCGGTCGGCGACAGCGCGGGCGGCAGGCCGTTCACCGCCCAGGCCTCCGGCCGCAGCGGCGAGGTATCCGGCACAGCGTGCAGCAGCCCCAGCCCGCGCGCGTAGCCGATCAGCTCGACCGCGCCGATCGCCGCCGCCGCGCCGCCGCCCATGCCGTTGTACAGCGCCACCATCTGCGGCATCGCGGTCATCGCCACGCGGCGGCCGCTCCACCAGGCCGCGGCCACGCCGATCAGCACCGCAGCGATGATCAGCCCGCGGTTGTGCATGTCCGGCAGGAAAAACGTGGCCAGCACCGCCAGCAGCATGCCGAAACCGGCCCAGACGATGCCGCCGCGCGCGGTGCGCGGCGAACTCATGCGCTTGAGACCGAGGATGAACAGCAGTGCGGCGAGGAAATAACAGGCCTTGATCAAGGTCGGCAGCCAGGCCATCACTTGGCTCCCTTGCCGGCGTCCGGCCGGCTGGACTTGAACATCTCCAGCATGCGCTCGGTCACCACGTAGCCGCCGGCGGCGTTGCCGGCGCCCAGCAGCACGCCGATGAAGCCGATCGCGATCTCGAACGGCGTCTGCGCGTGACCTAGCGCGATCATCGCCCCAACCAGCACAATGCCGTGCACGAAGTTGGACCCGGACATCAGCGGCGTATGCAGGATCACCGGCACCCGCGCGATGATTTCATAGCCGGTAAACGCGGCCAGCATGAAGATGTACAGCGCCAGGAAACCGTCGATCATGACCCCATCCCCCATCAGAGCCGCCCGCCAGGACGTCGTGCTCGCATCATACGGGTGCCGGTCAACCCGCGCGAGCCTGCCGCGTTGAACGCGAAAGATCCACCGCTGGAGCCCGAGGATGCCCCATCCAACGCCGCGGACGACGCCCCCATGAGCAGCGTGGCCGGTGCACTAGGCGCGGAACTGCTGGGCGACGTCCGCGAAACGCCCGCCACACTGGACGCGTTCCTGGCGCAGGTCGAACGACGCGCGTTCCGTGTCGCCGAGCTGCAGCTGCGCCAGCGCGAGGACGCCATGGACGCGGTGCAGGACGCCATGCTGCGGCTGGTCAGGCACTACCGCGACAAGCCCGCCACGGAATGGGCGCCGCTGTTCTGGGGCATCCTGCGCCGGCGCGTGGTCGACCTGCAGCGCCGGCGCAAGGTGCGCTCGATCGTGGTGGGCTGGCTCGGTGGCGGCCGCGACGACCAGGGCGACGAGCTGCCCGTATGGGAACCCGCCGACCCGGGCCAGGACCCGCTGGGCCGCCTGCACGACGTGCAGGCGTACGCCGACATGGCCGCTGCGGTCAGGCAACTGCCGCAGCGCCAGCGCGAAGCGTTCATGCTGCGTATGCTGGAAGGCCTGGACGTGGCCGAAACCGCCCATGCCATGGGCTGCTCCGAAGGCAGCGTGAAAACCCATCTGTCACGCGCGATGCATCATCTGCGCGACCAACTGGAGGACTGGCGATGACCACGCCCGACAAGCATTTCGAACGGCGCGCCCGCGAGCTCTGGCACGAGGCCGCCCAACGCATCGACCCGGCCACCGCCGGGCGCCTGCGCGCGGCCCGGCGGCAGGCGCTGGCGACGACGCGCGCGCCGGCGCCCCGCGCCGCGCGCTGGCTGATCCCGGCCGGCGCCTTCGCCGTGATCGCCCTGGCCACGATGATGGTGTGGCAGCCGTTGCCGCGGCATCATGCTGCTCCGGCCAAGACGGCGGTCAACGCCGCCGAGACCGGCGTCGAGCTGGACAGCGACCTGCCACCGGATGCCGACAAGACCGATCCCAACCTCTACCAGAACCTCGACTTCTACGGCTGGCTGGCCGCCAACAACAGCTCGACGGCGGCGCGCTGAATCATGACCTGGCTCTCCCGCAACATGCTGACCCTGCTGCTGGCCACCTTGCTTGGCGGCACCGCCGCGGCACCGCTGTACGCGCAGGCGCCGCCGCCCGCCCCGCCGCCGCAGGACGACATGCCGCCGCCGCGTCCGTGGAACAGCCTGGACCCGGCCCAGCGCGACGTGCTGGCGCCGCTGCGCGACAGCTGGGACAGCATGCCGCCGCGTAAACAGGCGCACATGCTGCACCGTGCCGAGCGGTGGGTCACCCTGCCGCCCGACAGGCGCCAGGAAATCCGCGAACGCATCTCCCGCTGGCAGCAGATGACGCCGGCCGAACGCGAGCAGGCGCGCGAGAACATGCGCAAGTTCCACGAGTTGTCGCCGCAGCAGCGCGAACAGCTGCACGACACCTTCCGGCGCTTCCAGCAACTGCCGCCGGAACAGCGCGAGAAACTGATCCGCGAATGGCACGCACTGCCTCCCGCCGAGCGCCTGCACTGGGAGGAGCGCCACCGCCGCGATCGTCCGCCGCCTGGCAGCCCCGTCCACCCCTGAGCAACGTATCGGCCGCCGTGCGCGGGCGCTCCTACGAAGGTCCCGGCTCAGTCGTGTGGGCGGGCAATGCCCGCCGCTCTTGCCCATCAAAAGCCGGCGGGCATTGCCCCCCCTACGGCCCGCTCAGCCGGCGAAGCGCGTCTCGCCGGCATGGCTCAGGCAGCTCTTCGCCACCAGCTCGTCGTCGAAATCCGGTTTCAGCTCACCGTCGTGCACCAGCAGACCGAGGAAGTTGAACACATTGCGCGCGTACATCTCCGACGCATGCAGCGGCGCGCCGGCCGGCAGGTTCAGCGGGCCCAGGATCACCACGCCGCCATGCTCGACCCGCTCGCCCGGCCGGGTCAGCTCGCAATTGCCGCCGCTCTCGGCCGCCAGGTCGACGACCAGTGCGCCCGGTTTCATCCCTTCGACCATCGCCGTGCTGAGGATCTTCGGCGCCGGCCGCCCCGGCACCGCCGCGGTGCTGACCACCACGTCGAACGACTTCAGGTGATCGGCCAGCGCCTGCTGCTGCGCGGCGCGCTCTTCCGCCGACAGCTCGCGCGCATAGCCGCCGCTGCCGGCGGCGCTGACGCCGAGATCGAGGAACTTCGCGCCCAGCGACTCCACCTGTTCGCGCGTCTCCGGGCGCACGTCGTAGCCTTCGGTCTGCGCGCCGAGCCGGCGCGCGGTGGCGATCGCCTGCAGGCCGGCCACGCCGGCGCCGATCACCAGCACCTTGGACGGCCGGATCGTGCCGGCGGCCGTGGTCAGCATCGGGAAGAACTTCGGCGAGGCCTCGGCCGCGATCAGCATGGCGCGGTAACCGGCCACCGCCGCCTGCGAGCTCAGCACGTCCATCGCCTGCGCGCGGGTGGTGCGCGGCAACAGCTCCAGCGAGAACGCGGTGAGCTTGCGCGCGGCGAGCGCAGCGATGCGCTCGCCGGCGCCGTACGGGCGCAGCTGCCCGACCACCATGCTGCCTTCGCGCAGACCGGCAAACGCCGTGTCGGCCGGCGGCAGCACGCAGGCCAGCACGTCGGCTTGCGCCAGCACCCCGGCCGCATCGGCAAACTCGGTCTCGGCGTAGACGCTGTCGGGGAAACCCGCGGCGCGCCCCGCATCATGCTCCAGCAGCACGCGCACACCCTTGCCGCGCAGCTTCTTCGCCATCTCTGGCGTGATCGCCACGCGCCGCTCCCCGGCGGCAGTCTCGCGCAAGGCGGCAACGATGATCGGCATGGTGCAGTCCCCTCGGCATTGGTCGGGCCATCTTAGCGGCACTCGCGGGTTTTGATCCGGGCCGGCGCAAAAGAGTAAGCTGGCCCGCCGGCATACGCGGCTCACGCCGCGCCGGGGTCATCGCTGGAGATCCCGATGCCCGCAACTCCCAACGCCTTCGACGACCTGCTGGCCCTGGCGCGCGGCGCGCGCGAACAGGCCTATGCTCCGTACTCGAACTTCCTGGTCGGCGCCGCGCTGCTTGCCCGCGATGGCCGCCGCTTCAGTGGCTGCAACGTGGAAAACGCCTCCTACGGCTTGTGCAACTGCGCCGAACGCACCGCGCTGTTCAATGCCATCGCTGCCGGCTGCCGTCCCGGCGACTTCGCCGCCATTGCCGTGATCGCCGACACCGACCACCCGGTCAGCCCCTGCGGTGCCTGCCGCCAGGTGATGGCCGAACTGTGCGACGGCGCCATGCCGGTACTGCTGGCCAACCTGCACGGCGACACCCAGCAGACCAGCGTGGCCGCGCTGCTGCCCGGCTCGTTCAAGCTGCCGCTGTCGGCCTGACGGTTCGCGCGGAACGGCCCCGACCGCTAGCATGGGCATCCCCGCCGGAAGAACCGATCCATGCCCACCGCCCTGTCCCTGCTCCAGCAACGCCACTCCGTGCCATCGCGCCAGCTCGGCGAGCCCGCGCCGGACGAGGCGACCCTGCACGAACTGCTGGAAGCGGCGATCCGCGTGCCCGACCACGGCAAGCTGGTGCCGTTCCGGCTGATCCGCCTGCAGGGCGAGGCGAAACTGGCGTTCGGCGAGCAACTGGCGGCGATCGCGATCCGTAACCACCCGGAGATGTCCGACGCCAAGCTGGAGAAGGAGCGCCTGCGTTACACCTTCGCGCCACTGGTGATCGCCGTGGTCGCCCGCCTGCAGCCCGACAGCAAGGTGCCGGAGATCGAGCAGAAGCTGTGCGCCGGCAACGTCGCCTACAACATCCTGCTCGGTGCGTATGCACTGGGTTACGGCGGGCAATGGCTGACCGGCTGGGCCGCGTACGACCGCGAGGTGGCGGGCATCCTCGGCCTGGCCGAACACGAACACGTGGTCAGCTTCGTCCACCTCGGCACGCCACAGATCGAGGTGCCCGACCGCGATCGCCCGGCGCTGGCCGACCTGCTGAGCACCTGGACGCCGTGAACACGCCGGCAAATGGACGTCCAGCCGTCCATCTGCCCGTCGCTCATCTTGTTGACGGCAGCCTGTACGTGTTCCGCGCCTGGCATTCGATGCCGGACGAATTCCACGACGCCGACGGCCACCCGGTCAACGCGGTGCACGGCTACACCCGCTTCCTGTGTGAACTGCTCGAACGCGTGCAGCCCGAACACATCGCGGTGGCGTTCGACGCTTCGCTGACCAGCTCGTTCCGCAACGCGATCTACCCGCCGTACAAGGCCAACCGCGAACTGCCGCCGCCTGACCTGGAGCGGCAGTTCGTGCAGTGCCGCGCGATCACCGAAGCGCTCGGCGTGCACCTGATGATCGACCACAGCTTCGAGGCCGACGACCTGATCGGCAGCACCGTGTGGAACCTTCGCGCGCAAGGCTGGCGCAGCGTGATCGTCTCCGCCGACAAGGACTTCGGCCAGCTGCTGGGCGAGCACGACGAACAGTGGGACTACGCCCGCGGCCTGCGCTGGGGGCCGGCCGGCGTGCACGAGAAACTTGGCGTGCACCCGCACCAGGTTGCCGATTACCTGGCCCTGTGCGGCGACAGCGTGGACAACATCCCCGGCGTGCCCGGCATCGGCGCGAAGACCGCCGCCGCCCTGCTCACCCACTTCGGCAGCCTCGACATCCTGCTCGACCGCATCGACGAAGTCGCCTTCCTGCGCCTGCGCGGCGCCGCCGCGTGTGCCGCCAAACTGCGCAAACACGCCGAACAGGCGCGGCTGTACCGCCGCCTCACCCGCATCGCCCTCGACGCCCCCGGCGCCGAATCCGCCGACGTCCTGCAGCGCCGCCCACCGCCCGTCGACCAGCTCGACGCACTGTGCGAACAACTCCGCCTCGGCGCCTTCACCCGCAGCCGCCTACGCGCCTTGCTGCGCTGACGCTTTTCTCCCTCCCCTGCATCGCAGGGGAGGGCTGGGGTGGGGTGCTCTTGATCTTCCCCGCCAGCCCGGAGCCACCCCCTCCTGACCTCCCCCTGCCTTGCAGGGGGAGGGACCAAGAACGTGCGCTATTTCAAGCTGTGCTCCCTCCTCTGCATCACAGGGGAAGGAACCAGACGAGCTACGCCTTGCCGTCGAGATCCGCAGCAAGCATCGCGCGCGCAGCTGATGCCAATAGCGGAAGATGTTGCTGCACCACCATCAACACAGTCTGGGCGTCGATGTCACCCAGATAGTTATGCACCAGGATGTTGCGAAAACCACTGATCTGCTTCCAGGGTATCGCCGGGTACTGGGCCTTGATGGCCTCCGGCAGTTGCTAGGTGGCCTCCGACAAGGTCTGCAAGTTGCGCAGGCTGGCGTCGTACAACACCTCATCGCGCGTCAGGTCGCCGCGCTGCTGGATGCGGTCGATTTTCTCGACGGTGTCCAGAATATGCCGGGCATGAGCCTGCCAGGCCTTGCTCACAGATCGACCGCCTCTTGCAGCACGCGCGCCCGGATATGGCGGTTCAACTCGTGCTCGGGGATGACGTCCAGTTGGCGCCCGGTGATCTCGACCAGCCGCTCGGCCAGCGCCAGACGTTGTGCGAAGAGATCGTAACCGCGCGGAAAATCGACCAGGAAGTCGATGTCGCTGTCGGGCTGTTCCTCGCCTCTTGCCACCGAGCCGAACACGCGAATTCGCCGCGCGCCATATTGGCGGCATGCGGCGTTGATCGTGAACCGCCCCGGGATTCTCGGAGGCTCCAATTCTTGAGAGGATGGAGCGATGGAAACCCCGAAGAAGAAGTCCCCG
>NZ_JBYTCN010000022.1:0-29289 GCF_058790335.1 Rhodanobacter sp. FW101-FHT13A11
CCCCCCCCCCCCCCCCCCCCCCCCCCCCCCCCCCCCCCCCCCCCCCCCCCCCCCCCCCCCCCCCCCCCCCCCCCCTTTTTGAATGATACGGCGACCACCGAGATCTACACTCGTCTGACTTCGTCGGCAGCGTCAGATGTGGAGAAGAGACAGCCCTGTGCGCGATGCTCTGATGCCCATAGAAACGAAGAGCATCGCGCACAGGGTGCGCTCCTACGCGGATCAGTGGCTGGCGGACAGCGCCAGGTAACGTCGATGCAGTTCGGCGACGGCGCGGTCCAGGGCGGATTCGTCGCCGCTGTTCTCGATCACGTCGTCGGCCAGCGCCAGGCGTTCGGCGCGGCTGGCCTGGTGGGCGAGCATGCGGCGGGCCAGGGCTTCGTCGATGCCGTCGCGGAGGGTCAGCCGGGCCAGCTGCACCGATTCGGTGGCGTCGACCAGCAGCACGCGATCGACCCAGCGGTAGTGCTCGATGTTCTCGGCCAGCAGCGGGATCGCCAGCAGGCAGTACGGGCCGCGTTCGGCCAGCGCCCGCCGGTGCAGCCACTGGCGCACCAGCGGATGGATGATCGCCTCCAGGGTTTTTCGCGCCGCCGGGTCGGCAAACACGCGCCGGCGCATCGCGGCGCGATCCAGCCGGCCGGTGCCGTCCAGCACCCCGGCCCCGAACGCATCGACCACCGCGGCCAGCCCGGCCGTACCCGGCTCGATCACCTCGCGGGCGGCCACGTCGGCGTCGTGGACATGCACGCCGAGCGCCTCGAAGCGCCGCGCCACCGCGGTCTTGCCGGCGGCGACGCCGCCGGTCAACGCGATCACCAGGGCATGCGGCCGCGCGCTCATCGCAGGCCGGTGAGTTGCATGTAGCCCTGCAGCAGGCCGGATCCGGCCATGAACCAGACCCAGCCGGCGGCGGCGATGAACGGGCCGAACGGCATCGGGATCTCGCGTTGATGCTTGCGCAGCGCGATCAGGGCGCCGCCGACCAGGGCCCCGATCAGCGACGACAGCAGGATGATCGGCAGCAGCGACATCGGCCCCATCCACGCGCCCAGCGCCGCAAGCAGCTTGAAATCGCCGTAGCCCATGCCTTCCTTGCCGGTAAGCAGCTTGAACGCCCAGTACACGCTCCACAGGCTCAGGTAGCCGATCGCCGCCGCGAGGATGGCCGCCGGCGCAGCGACGAACATCGGCAGCAGCGACAGCAGCAGGCCCAGCCACAGCAGCGGGTAGGTGAGCTGGTCGGGCAGCAGCTGGGTGCGGAAGTCGATGCCGGACAGCGCGATCAGCGTCCAGGTCAGCGCCAGCCCGGCCAGCGCGGCCCACGACGGGCCGAATTTCCACACGATCGCCGCGCTCAGCACGCCGCTGAGCAGCTCCACCAGCGGGTACTGGATCGAGATACTCGCCCGGCAATAGCGGCAGCGCCCGCGCAGAAGCAGCCAGCCGAACAGCGGGATGTTGTCCAGCGCCGACAGCGAGTGCTTGCACTGCGGGCAATGCGACGGCTCGCGCACGATGCCCGGCGGCAACGGCGTCTCGTCCGGCTCCAGTTCCAGCACATCCCGCGCCTCCCGCCGCCAGCCTGCCGCGATGCGTTCGGGCAGCCGCAGGATCACCACGTTGAGGAAGCTGCCCACCAGCAGGCCGAGCACGCCGGCCAGGGCGATCCACAGGGCAAAGGGAAGTTCGGGCATGCGTCAGCCTTGTGTTTTGGGTCCCCGCGGTAAAGGGGAAGGCAGTAGGGTACGGCGCTTCGTGTAGGAGCGCACCCTGTGCGCGATGCTTTTCGCGGCTACCAGCATCAGAGCATCGCGCACAGGGTGCGCTCCTACAACGAGAACGGCGGGCAATGCCCGCCGTTCTCGTGAGGTGTCTCGGGAAATCTAGAACGTGCCGGCGAGCTTGAAGATCGGCAGGTACAGGGCCACCACCATGCCGCCGACCAAGGTGCCGAGCACCACCATGATGATCGGTTCGAGCAGGGTGGACAGGGTGTCGACCGCGTTGCTGACTTCTTCCTCGTAGAACTCGGCGACCTTGAACAGCATGTTGTCCAGCGCACCGGATTCCTCGCCGATCGCGGTCATCTGCACCACCATGTTGGGGAACAGGCCGGTCTGCCTCATCGCCAGCTGCAACTGGTGGCCGACCGCGATGTCCTCGCGCATCTGCCTGACCGCGTCGCCGTACACCACGCTGCCGGTGGCGCCGGCCACCGCGTCCAGTGCCTCGACCAGCGGCACGCCGGCGCGGAACGTCACGCCCAGGGTGCGGGCGAAGCGGGCGATCGCCGAGTTGCGCACGATGTTGCCCATCACCGGCATCTTCAGCGACATGCGGTCGAGGAAGTGGGCGAATTTCACCGAGCGCTTCTTGGCGATCACGATCGCGGCGATGCTGCCGCCGATGATGCCGATGACGACGAACCAGTAGCTCTGCATGAACTCCGAGGCGGTCACCAGCAACTGGGTGGGGGCGGGCAGCTGCGCGCCGGCGTCCTTGAAGGTCTTGGCGAACACCGGCACCACGAACAGCAGCATGATCAGGCAGACCATGAACACCACCACCAGCACCATCGCCGGGTAGAACAGCGCCTTCTTGATCTTCTTCTTGATCGCCTCGGTGCGCTCCTTGTAGGTCGCCACGGTGTCCAGCACGGTATCCAGCACGCCGGAGGCCTCGCCGGCCTTCACCAGGTTGCAGTACAGCTCGTCGAACTGCACCGGGTAGCGGCCCAGCGCCTCGTTCAGCGACGAACCGCCCTCGATGTTCTGCTTGATGTCGATGAGGACGTTCTTGAAGCGGATGTTCTTCTGGCCGTCGGCGATGATGTCGAAGGCCTGGATCATCGGTACGCCGGAGGCCATCATGGTGGCGATCTGGCGGCTGAAGATGGCTACGTCGCCCGGCTTGATCGTGCTGCCGGTGGAGCCGAACAGCGGCTTGGCGCGTTCGCGCACGGTCTGCGGGTTCATGCCCTGGCGGCGCAGCTCGGCCTTGACCAGCGTGGCGTTCTTCGCCGGCATGTCGCCCTTCATGCGCTTGCCACGCTTGTCCAGCGCAACCCACTCGTAGGTGGTCAGCTGGCTGACCTGGGCGCGCTGGGCACCCAGCGAGCGCGCCTTGTCGATGTTCGTGGTTGCGGTAGCCGTGGCCATGCGCATCTTCCCCCAGTAGTCCAGTCCCGGAGCCGTCCTATGCGGGCGGCAGACAGTATTTGTGCAGCTTATGCCATTTTTGCGGCGCCAAACCGTGGCGTCGGACGCAAGTTCGGTGCAACGGCGGCCCCATATCCGCCGCTCATTCCTTGGTGACGCGGTCGATCTCGGTCAGGCTGGTCAACCCCTGCTTCACCTTCAGCAGGGCCGACGCGCGCAGGTCGTTCACTCCCGCGGCCCTGGCCGCCTCGGCGATCTGCATCGTGTTGCCGCCCTGCAGGACGATCTTCTGGATCTCCTCCAGCATCGGCATCACCTGGTAGATGCCCAGGCGGCCCTTGTATCCCTCGTTGCAGCCGTCGCAGCCCACGGCCTCGTAGATGGTCAGCCCCGCGTCGATGTCGGCCTGGCTGAAGCCGGCCGCCAGCAGCACGTGCGGCGGCAGGTCGATCGGCTTCTTGCAGTCGTGCAGGCGCCGCGCCAGGCGCTGGGCGATGATCAGGCTCACCGACGAGGTGATGTTGTACGGCGCGATGCCCATGTTCATCAGGCGCGAGACGGTCTGCGCCGCGTCGTTGGTATGCAGGGTGGACAGCACCATGTGGCCGGTCTGCGCCGCCTTGATCGCGATCTCGGCGGTTTCCAGGTCGCGGATCTCGCCGACCATGATCACGTCCGGATCCTGGCGCAGGAACGAGCGCAGCGCACTGGCGAAGGTCATGCCGCGCTTCACGTTCTGCTGCACCTGGTTGATGCCCTCGACGCGGATTTCCACCGGGTCCTCCACCGTCGAGATGTTGCGCTCGGCGGTGTTGAGCATGTTCAGGCCGGTGTACAGCGACACCGTCTTGCCCGAGCCGGTGGGGCCGGTGACCAGCACCATGCCGTACGGCTTGTGGATCGCGTCGATGTAGAGCTTCTGCTGGTCCGGCTCGTAGCCGAGCTTCTCGATGCCGATCCTGGCCGAGGAGCCGTCCAGGATGCGCAGTACGATCTTCTCGCCGAACAGCGTGGGCAGCGTGCTCACGCGGAAGTCGACCGCGCGGGTCTTCGACAGGTTGAGCTTGATGCGGCCGTCCTGCGGCACGCGCTTCTCGGCGATGTCCAGCTGCGCCATCACCTTGATGCGCGAGGAGATGCGGTTGGCCATCTTCATTGGCGGGTTGGACACGGCCTTGAGGATGCCGTCCATGCGCAGGCGCACCCGGTATTGCGTCTCGAACGGCTCGAAATGGATGTCCGAGGCGCCGCGGCGGATCGCGTCCACCAGGATCTTGTTGACGAACTTCACCACCGGCGCGTCGTCGTTCGCGTTCGCGTCGACGCCGCTGCTCGACTCGCTCTCGTCGTCGCCGCCCTCGATGTCCAGCTCGTCCAGCTCGCCGCCGCCCATGTCGGGCATGGTGTTGCGCATGTTGTTGAGCAGGCTCTCGATCACCCGCTGCAACGAGCCGCGCTCCACCAGGATCGGTTCCACCATGCAGTTGGAGTGGAACTTGATCTCGTCCAGCGCATGCGACTGCATCGGGTCGGCGATGCCCACGTACAACCGCTTGCCGCGACGGAACAGCGGCAGCGCCTGGTGCTTGGTGATCAGCGCCTCGCTGATCAGGTCGAGCGGCATCGTGGCCGGGTTCAGCGCCGCCACGTCCATCATCGGCATGCCGAACTCGGCCGAGGCAATGCGCACCAACTCGGCGCTGTCGACCAGGTTGCGTTCCAGCAGCCACGTCGTCAGGGTGGACTTGCTCTGGTTGCTGTCGGCCATCGCCTTGCGCACGACGTCCTCGGGCATCACCCCCTCGGACACCAGCCGACGCGCCATGCCTGACAAACCCGTGAGCGACGGTTGCAATTGAGATGACATAAACGACTCGATCTTGCCCCTGTATGTTGTTGAATCTACCGCAGTCCGGCGCGCAGGTCACCCATTCCTTGCCGGCCCGATCCAGCAGGGTGACGCAGTGCTCAAGCCTGCTCCCGCGGGCCAGGCTCCTCCTTCCGTATGCAGGGCAGCCCGGCTCGGTTCCTCCTCTGCGCACAGGGCTATGGCTCGGTCCCTTGGGGCAGGCAGGGGAGGGAGCAACGCGCCGTAGGGCGGGCACCGCCCGCCGCTCCTGCTTTCAGTTGTCGCGCAAGACCTGCCGACGCAGCTCAGTCAGCGAATTCTGCAGTCCGGGGAGATCGCGCTCCAGCGTTTCCCAAACGACATCCATGTTGATGTCGAAGTAGCCATGTGCAAGCCGGTTGCGCATGCCGCGCATGCTGTTCCAGGCGATCTGCGAGTGTGTCAGCGTGAATTCCGGATACCTATCCGCCAGCTTCGTTGCCGCCTCGCCTATAATCAGGATGTTCATGATCACGGCCTGCTGTGTTCGCCGATCGGCAAGAAAAGTTATCTTGTCCATGCCTTCGACGTAGCCACGCGCCAATTCAATGGCCTCGATCATGTGGCTTAAATAGTCATACTGTCGAAAGTCCGAAGCCGTCACAGCGGAACCGCTTCGTTGATCACCTTGTTGCGGAAGCGCGGCGGAAGGTCACCAGGCGTCACCACGTCCACGGCAATCCCCAATGACGACTGCAGCGCAAACTGGATTGCGCCCACATCCAGCAGCGTGGTCTCCGGTGTCGGGTCGATCAACAGATCCAGGTCGCTGCCCTCCGTATCTTCACCGCGCACGGTCGAACCGAACAGCCGCGGGTTGGCCGCCCGGTGTGCGGCAACCACGCTCCGAATCTCATCGCGCCGGAGTTGGACAATTTCGGAGGGCTTCATCGGCCAGCTTCCAGATCGAATCTGCAATCAAGAGCATACGTCAAAAGTTTGTCTGTCGTCCGGGCGCGCATGGCGTCCCTGAAATATCGGCGTAGCCCAAGAGCAGCGCCGCCCCGACCCTCTCGTGAACGAAGGGGAGGTAGCAACGCGCGGTAGGGCGCGCACGGCCCGCCGGAATCGTGTTGCCGACATGGCAATCACCGGGCCCGGTTCCTGGATGATCCGTGCTTTTTGCACGGTGCAACTACGGCCTATTGCACCTGATTATCTTGATTGCGCATCTGCGTCTCCTTACAATGAAGTAAGGAACTCGAAGGAGAGGGCCATGACCACCGCCAGCGTTACCAGCAAGGGCCAGATCACGATTCCGGTTGCCGTGCGTGAGGCCATGCACGTGCGTGCGGGGGATCGGGTGGAATTTGTGGAAATCGAGCCGGGCCGGTATGAGTTCATCGCCGCCACGCGCCCCGTGACCGCACTCAAGGGCATGTTCGGCAAAGCGTCCAAGTCGGTGTCGATCGAGCAGATGAACGCCGCGATCGCAGCGGCGGGTGCGGCGGCGAAATGATCGGCCTGGATACCAATGTCCTGGTGCGTTACATCATGCAGGACGATACAGCGCAGTCGGCCAAGGCCTCGACTTTGCTCGACGCGCTGACTGTCGAGGCGCCGGGCTGGATTTCGATCGTGTCCGTGATCGAATTGGCCTGGGTGCTGGGTACGGCGTATGGCCTGGATCGTGCGCAGCTCACCGAAGCCCTGGAAGCCCTGCTACGTACCAAGGAGTTGATCGTGGAGCGTGCGGAGGTCGTCTGGAAAGCCGTGCGCATTTACCGCGACTCCAAGGCAGATTTGGCCGACTGCCTGATCGCATGCACAGCTACGTCCGCCGGCTGTGAACACACCATGACGTTTGACCGCGGTGCCGCCAAACACGCGGGCATGAGCCTGATCACTTGAAGTCTGGCCGGGTTCCTTGACGCAGCAGAGCCTGCACTGCACGCCGCCCAGCCACCGCATCGCACTGGCTGCAGCCCCAAAGCCCCAACCCCGTCCGCAACCCAGCCCAACCTTCACGCTATGATCTTCCTTCACCCGGGGGAGCCATCCGTTGAACCGCCTGAGCATCATCCTGCCCGCCAAGAACGAGGCGCCTGCGCTGGCCGCACTGCTGCCGCGCCTGCGTGCAGCCCATCCCGGTGCCGAGATCATCGTGGTCGACGATGGCTCCACCGACGACACCCGCAGTCTCTGCGAGGCCAGCGGCATCCGATGCCTGTCTTCGCCGTACTCGATGGGCAACGGCGCGGCGATCAAGCGCGGCGCCCGTGCTGCCGCCGGCGACATCCTGGTGTTCATGGACGGCGACGGCCAGCATGACCCGCTAGACATTGCCCGTCTGCTGGAGAAACTGGAGCAGGGCTACGACATGGTGGTCGGCGCGCGCGACTGGGACAGCCAGGCCGGCGTGGGCCGCGGCCTCGCCAACACCCTGTACAACTGGCTGGCCACCCGCATGACCGGCCACCCGGTGCTGGACCTCACCTCCGGCTTCCGTGCCGTGCGCGCGGACAAGTTCCGCGAATTCCTGCACCTGCTGCCGAACGGCTTCAGCTACCCCACCACCAGCACCATGGCCTTCTTCCGCAGCGCCTACCCGGTGGCCTACCTGCCGATCAAGGCCGCCCAGCGCGTGGGCAAGAGCCACATCAAGCCCCTGCGCGACGGCGTGCGCTTCCTGCTGATCATCTTCAAGATCGCCACGCTGTACTCGCCGCTGAAGCTGTTCGTGCCGGCAAGTATGGTGTTCTTCCTGCTCGGTTGCGCTAACTACGCATGGACGTTCGTGCATGAAGGCCGCCTCACCAACATGAGCACGTTGATGTGGAGCGCTTCGGTGATTGTGTTCCTGATCGGGCTGGTGTCCGAGCAGATCACTGGCTTGATGTATCGACGCGATGCCTGAAGACCGCCACTCAAGTCCGCTGGCGTTGCTGGTAACGCGTAATTTTCCGCCGCTGCTTGGCGGCATGGAAAAGGTCAACCTGCACCTGCTTGCAGCCTTGCAGCCAGCCTGGCGTACGGCGTTGTGCGGGCCGGCCGGGTGCATTGAATACGCACCACCACAGACAGTGGTGAAGCAAAGCAGGGTAAAGCCGCTGGCAGCGTTTCTGGTTGCGACCCTGTGGCACGCAATTCGCTTGGCATGGCGACGCAAACCCGAGTGGGTCATTGCCGGCAGCGGTCTCACCGCACCGATCGCCTGGCTGGCTGCGAAATGTGCCGGGGGCAGGGCGGCCGTCTATCTGCACGGGCTCGACATCGTAGCGCCCAGCCGCGTGTACCAATGGCTATGGCTGCCTTTCATCCGGCGCTGTGACCTGGCCTTGGTGAACAGCTCAAACACGGCGCGGTTGGCACAAGGCAGTGGCGTGCGATCCGGCAGAGTGCACGTGTTGCATCCGGGGACCGATCTGCCCACGCTGGATGCCAAGGCGGCACGCGATTTCCGCGAGCGTCATGGCCTCGGGCAGCGACCCCTGCTGCTTTCGGTGGGGCGGTTGACCCAGCGCAAGGGGCTGGCCGAATTTGTGGCAAGGGCGATGCCGACCGTCGTGTCCCGTTATCGCGATGCACTGCTGTTGGTCATCGGCGATGAAGCCAATGATGCCTTGCATACGCGGACAGGTTCGGAGCGCGAACGCATCCTCGCCGCGGCTCACGACGCCGGTGTCGAACAGAATCTATGCTTTCTCGGACGCTGCGATGATGGGACGCTAAGTGCGGCCTACCAGGCCGCCAATCTCCACATCTTCCCTGTGCTTGAGTTGCCTGGCGATGTGGAGGGTTTCGGCATGGTGGCGCTGGAGTCGGCGGCACATGGTCTGCCCACCGTCGCCTTTGCGGTGGGGGGTATATCCGATGCCGTACAGGATGGGCGGACCGGCACCCTGGCCGAGTCGGGTGACTATGGCAGGCTTGGCGAGGCAGTAATCCGCCAACTCGCGCAGACACGCGATGGGCCGACTGCAGTTGTCTGTCGCGATTTCGCGGCCGGCAAGGCATGGCCGGTTTTCAGTGAACGCTTGCGTAAGTTGCTGGGTGTGCGGAATGTCTGATGCTCCACCGAACCAGGATCCGAGTGGTGCAGGCGGCACGTCGGCCTCGCGCCAGCCTCACGCCGTGCTTGACTTGCCGTCGCGCCGCTTCAAGGGGCTGAAGATCGAACGGCTGCTGGATCTGACCAACCGCCCGCAGCCGATACACATGCTCGAGGTCGGCACAGGTTCGGGTGGCATAGCCCATTACTTCGGCACTCACCCTCAGTTGAGTTGCGAGGTGGATGCGGTGGACGTCCACGATAGCCGCCTGGTCACCGATGGCTATCGTTACCATCAAGTACAAGACACGCGATTGCCGTTTGCCGACGAATCCTTCGACGTCGTGCTGAGCAATCATGTCATCGAGCACGTGGGCGACGAGTTGGCGCAGCGCGCGCATCTGGCAGAACTGCATCGCGTACTGCGTCCCGATGGTGTGGGTTACCTAGCCGTACCCAATCGCTGGATGTTGGTCGAGCCGCACTATCGCTTGAAGTTCCTGAGCTGGTGGCCGCACGCTTGGCGTACACCGTATTTGCGCTTGATGCGCAAAGGTACGCTTTATGACTGCGAGCCGCTTGAGATGTGGCAGTTGGAGCGAATGCTCGCCGACGCCGGATTTCGCTATCACAACCTATGCATCCAAGCCTGGCGCATCACGCTTGAGATCGAATGTCCGGATTCATTGAGCACACGTATCCTGCGAAAGGTTCCGGATGCTACGTTGACGCCGCTCAGGTGCATCATTCCAACATTGATTTATCGCATTGAGTGCATGCATCAGTGAGTGCGAATCGCGAGCCTGCCATCTGGTTCCCGGCTGTGCGCGCAGGCAGTGGTACCGACGTATTCACAAAGCGTATGGTTGAAGGACTTCGCAAGCGTGGTTTGCGGGCGGAAATCACTTGGCTACCGCTCCGCGCCGAATATGCGCCGTGGACGGTACCTGTCCCTGTGCAGCCATTGTGGGCCAATGTGGTTCATGTCAATACCTTGCTGCACTCACGCTTCTTGCCTGAACACTCGTCCGTCATCGCTACGTTGCATCACTCCATTCACCACCCCAGTCTGGATTCTTACAAAGGGCTGACGCGTAGGCTCTATCACCGCTGGTGGATGCGAGCGGTCGAGCGACGAACGTTGCAGCGTGCCAACGTGGTGGTGGCGGTGAGTCGATTCGCCGCGGATACGGCAAGAAAAACCCTGCTTGATCGACCGATGCAGGTGATCCATAACGGCGTCGATACCGAAAGTTTTCGGCCGCCGGTGCAACGGGCAGCGCATCAGCCGTTCCGCCTGCTTTATGTCGGCAAATGGGCTTTGCTCAAAGGCGTGGATTTACTGGCGCCGATCATGCAGGAGCTTGGCGCCGGCTTCGAGCTTCGTTATACCGGAGGCGAGGCGACCCGCCGTGACCGGTGCAACATGCCGCCAAATATGCATGATATCGGCAAACTGTGCGGAAGCGATGCCGTGGCAGCCGCCATGCGGGATGCCGATGCGCTGTTGTTTCCATCGCGTAGCGAGGGATTCGGATTGGTGGCCGCCGAGGCTATGGCGTGCGGATTGCCCGTCGTCGCTACCCGGGACTCTTCGTTGGTGGAAGTGGTCAAGGATGGTGTTGGAGGAGTGCTTTGTCCGCAAGACGACGTGGCAGCGTTTGCTAACGCGGTTCGTGAATTGGCAGCCGACACTCTGCGCTGGCGAACGATGGTGCATGCTGCGCGCACTCGCAGTGCCATGTATTTTTCGATGCATGGAATGATCGACGCTTATGTGGGTATTTATCGTGAATTGCTAACGGTTAAGTAGCTCCAGCAGTTGCCTTTTCAGAAAGTGCAGAGTATCCCTTCGCCCCGGTGATGATCGGATCACCGATGCGGCGATACTTGCCTCGTGAATATTTCTGATGAATAGCCTATCGACGATCACCGAGTTCAGTGCCTTGAGTGTTTTTCCGGTCATGATGGCCGTTTGAAGATTGAAGCGCTTCAGTGCAGATGCCCGTTGTGCGGCAGCGTAATCGAGGCCGTGCATTTCAGCAAAAATCTTTCCCCACGCGTCGATGGAATCTCGGTGCTTGCCGGATGAGGCCAAAATCACGGCAAGCTGTTGCGCTTGGTTGACGCTATCAACAGGACTGCCTAGGGCCCGGGATTGCAGATATGCCTCGTAAACGCATGCCTGTAACGACAGTGGGAGTCCTCCGCCTGCTGCAAGAGGAAGATCGTTATGAAAAGGGATATTCCCCTCTTCGAGAAATTGCTTGTGAGGCTGCAGGCTGCGCTCTTTGACTTTTGAAAATGCGGAGTAGCCATTGCTGTGCCTGGATGTTCCGCTGATGGCAAGCGGTTCACGGACGTAGAGGTAGTCATCCACGATCCTGGCAATGGCAATGGCTGTGTAAACATCTGGGTTGACCGATGAAAAAAACGAGCCTAGGCGCTCCTTGATTTTCTTCAGAACGGATATATGGATGAAGCCGCCGTTGTAGATCATTGGCAACTGGTTGTATCTGGCTTTCCCGTACAAAGTTTTGGCCAGCCATTGCCTGCTTCTTCGTGTTTCCATTCCCGATGCCAACGGAACGATGAGTTGGCTGTTTTTCCGCTCGGGAATGCCAGGCCAGTCGTAGGTGCAGAAATCTGACCGAATGACCTTGGCCTGCGTGAGTCGAATGATCTCTGTGACGGTGTGCAGCGAACGCGGCATCAATCCATCGTCATCACCCATGAACGTGACCCAGCCGTCATCGACATGCGACAGGGCGAACTCCCAGTTGTGCGACATGCTCAGTCGCTTGCCGGTATTCAGGTAACGAATGCGGGAATCGTTGGCGCGGCGAACCACATCACGGGTATCGTCCCCGCTGAAGTTGTCGCTGACGATGATCTCGAGATTGTCGTAGTCCTGCGTTGTTGCCGTGCGCAGGGAATACTCCAGCACGCCACAGCGCTCTCTGGTTGGGATGATGACGGTGATCTTTGGGTTGGTCATGAATGAGGTGGATGATGGTCAAAAGGAGAGTAACAATTTGGCGCGTATCATCCGGCGCACGGCACGGGATGCCAGTGCGCTGGCCGTCAAGACAACACCACTGGCGACCGTCAGCCATGCCAAGCCCATAATGGAACGCGAAACCGGGGGTAGCGCGACCTCAAGAACGAGTGCCGCTGCCATGGCTGCGAGCAACGGCGGCAGATTGTCTTGCAAATACCATTTCGTCATTTCGTTGTGCAGCAGCCGCCGGTGCATGAGCGGGATGCCAAACAACACGGAAACCAGATTGGCCACCAACCACAGCAATGCTGCACCGGTGGTGCCGTACGCCTGCACTGCCCACAGGCAGAACGGAATGCCAAGTAGAAGCGATGCCGCGTTCAGGCCCATGGCCAGACGCGTCCAGCCGTACGCCAGTTGCAGGGCGTAGGGAATGTTCATTAGTCCGTTGAGTGCAGATCCGGCCACCAGAATGGCCAAGGGTAAAGCGACCTTGTCTGCTAGGTTGGCGTCACCGGTCCACAGGAGCAGTACCTCGCGCGCAAAGACAATTAGCATCATCGCCACGGCGGCAATCACCACCGCGAGATATTGACTGCTGAGGTGATACAGCTCGCACAGCATTGTCTCGTCGTGGCGCGTGACCAGGCGGCTGAAACGAGGGTAGAGCGCGTTGAACATCGGCTGCACCATCCGCCCCAGCCCCGCCGCCACGCTCAAGGCCATGGTGTAGTAGCCCAACTCTTCCAGCGGACGAAGACTTACCAAGCTCAGGCGATCAAGCTGGCTGACGCCAAGCGCCAGTATGCCGACGGCGAACAGACCGCCTGCGAAGCGGCGATTGCCGCGCAGCTCGTCAGTGACCCAACGCGCGCGACGATGTCCGTGCGGCAGCGCTTGCCAGACGACAACGGCGGTTGTAAGCGACTGCACCGCGCCCACGATGGCGTACCACCACAGGAATGCCTCGATGGATGGCGACACCCAACGCAGTACCGGCAGTACACCGGCATAGCGCAGCGTGGCAAATATCGCATTGATAAAATTGAGCGCAGGCTGCCGCTCCAGACCGGACAGGCAATTGGCGTAGAACATGCTCGGCCACAGCAGGGCGATGGCGATGCCCATGATGGTGATGGCATGGCCGGCCTCCTCACGTCCCAGGCTGCGTAGGTGTAACCAGTGGTCGGCCATCAGGTCGCTGCAGGCCCAGACAAACAGAGCCGCCACCAGCGTGAGCAACCAGATGACGCTTTCCGATGTACGCACCAGATCGCGTGCGCCATTGGCCAATGCAGGGTCGTGCACGCGACGGGAAATCTCGCGGTTGACAGCGCCGCCGATGCCGAAGTCGAGCAGTTGCAGGATGGACTGGAAACTCAGCATCAACCCGACCAGACCAAACGCCTCCATGCCGAGGATGCGGATGTACAGCGGCAAAAACGCCACGCCCATCGCAGCCATCCAGATCTGGCCGGCGTAATTGGACAGGATGTTGATGCGCAGTGCGGCCACGGACAGTGATCAGCGGCGTCGCAGATAGCCGCCCGGAGCGACCGTGATCAGCAATTTGGCTTCGATGTCTTCGTCCACATCGAAATCGTGATTGCGAGACAGGAACTCGTGCACCGCCGTCTTCGGGTTGTTGCCAACGTCCCAGGGACGATCTGGGTACATGCCAGGCGGTAAGTCCTCGATCACGGTATCGAACACCACGCAGTAGCTGCCCGGACTGACCAAGGGGGCATAAGCATCAAGTTCGGTGAGTACGTGCTCGTGTGTGTGATTTGAGTCGAGAATCACCATGACTCGATCCTGCCCGGTGGCGCGCTTGTGTACCTCAGCCACGATCTCAGGCGCGATCGAAGACCCCTGGATCATGTCAATGCGGTGGGCCATTGGGTGCGCCTCGATGGCCGCGCGATTGTGCGCACGAATGTCGATGTCGATGCCGAGCACCCGGCGACGCGGCCTCTTGGGATCCAACGTTTGGCCGGTCTCAACGGCATCGCAGTAGTCAAGCAATGCCAGCATCGATGCGCTCAGGATCAGCGAGCCACCATGGGCAATGCCGGTTTCGATGATTAGATCGGGCTTGATCGTCCAGATCAACTCTTGGAGGGCGATCATGTCTTGCGGATACTGGATGATCGGCCGTCCTAGCCAGCGAAAATTGTAGGAATAGCGATGGGGAAGTGTCTTCAAGATCCAGTCACGAGACCGCATTGCCAGCTTCGAGTCATGTCGTAGCGAGGCGATATTTTGTGATACCGAAGCCTCGAATTCATTTATGATGTTCATGTCGTAATTTTCATCAGCGTTCATGGTTGATTCTTTGCGATGGGTCGTGCGGGATTTCCCACGACGGTTTCTCCGGCGGCAACGTCTCGTGTTACGACCGCTCCTGCACCGATGACTGCGCCTATACCAATCCGTATTCTTGGAAGAATGACGGCGCCAGTTCCAACAAAAGTGAATTTGCCCACTGTCACCTCACCGGCGAGAGTTGCCCCGGGTGCAATATGGGCACCATCGCCGATAACGCAGTCGTGATCGACGGACGCCTTTGTATTGACAATGACTGCTTGACCGAGGCTTACGCCTGCACATACCGCGCTCATGGCCAGAATCTGGCAGCCATCACCCACAAGTGCATCTTTGGCAATGAATGCAGTTGGGTGGATTACGCTAAGAATGGTGTAGTTGCGGCTTTGGAGCCAATGCATGCGCTCCAGTCGATCACGCCCGAAGGAACCGCCGATGGCCACGCAAGCGTGTACTTGAAAATGATCACGATACCGCTGCTCCCACTGCGAAAATCCCTCTTCACCGTGAAAAATAGGAACATCAGTAAACGGCGAGACGATATCGCGGTTGTCAAAGAGAGCAATGAGATTCGTATTGTGAATAGGCAATGCATCTCTCAGTACTTTCGCCTGTCCTGTAGCGCCCCAGAAAATGACGGGTATCATTGTTGATCCCTAAGCGCAGCAATCACGTGTCCGGAAACTCGTTTCAGATCGGAATCCGAAATGTCATGATAGCTTGGTAGATTAAGCGCTCGGAGCGACAAAGATTGACTGACCTTGTTTGCATTCGGAGCATCAAACAGCCCTAACGAAGACAGGGGCCAAAAAAATGTTCGTCCATCGATGTTGTCGGTTTTGAAGGTGGAAAGTAGTGCGTCACGCTCAAGCTCGATGTGCTTATCAATGACGATGGTTGGCATCCAGTAGCCGTTTATGGTTCCGAGAGGCTCGGGATTCATGGTGAGAGGCTGGTCTACGAGCGCGTTCCGATAGCACTCGAAGACACGGCGCTTGCCAGCGATCAGCTCGTCGATCCGTTCCATCTGTGCACAGCCGATCGCTGCCTGTCCGTTCGACATCTTGTACTTGAAGCCGACGCGTTCAGGCCAGAATTGACGGGACTCGCCGCGAGCGCGGCCGTGGTTCGACAGCGTCAAGACGCGTTCGTACAGCGCGTCATCGTTGGTGACGAAGATGCCGCCCTCTCCGGTGGTAATGGTCTTGGTGCCGTGAAATGAGAACGCACCGAAGGCGCCCATCGAGCCAGCGCGTCGGCCGTGCCAGACCGAGCCAATGGCCTCGGCTGAATCCTCTATGAGGTGTAACCCGTGCCTTTGCGCTATGACTGCGAGCGCATCCATGTCGCAAAGGTTGCCGTAGAGATGCACGGCCAGGATCGCCTTGGTTTGTGGTGTGATCGCGGCCTCGACTGCGACCGGATCGAGACACCATGTATCCGGAAGCACGTCGACCAACACCGGTTTTGCGCCGAGGTGAACGATAGGCGCGGCCGAGGCTATCCAGTTGATGTCGCCGAGGATGACTTCATCGCCCGGTCCAATGCGGAGCCCGGCCATGCCCATATGCAATGCACCTGTGCCGCTGGAGGTGGCGATTGCATAGCGAACGCCGAGATGCTGCCTGAAAAGTCGTTCGAAGCGTTCGATGTATTCGTAGCAGCGTGCGCCCCAGCCATGCGTGGCCGCGTCCATGGCATAGCGGACTTCCAGCTCCGTGATTGACGGTTTGGTGTAGTAGATGCGGCTCTTTGTGTTTTCGGCGTTCATGACATGACCAGTTCCGGAATCACAGTAACAAACTTCCCACCCCACTCGCGGATGTAGCCCAGTTGCGTCGTTATCTCCTCGCGCAGGTTCCAAGGCAGGATCACTACGAAGTCCGGACGGCTCTCGCGGATGCGCGCTTCGGCGACGACCGGGATGCGTGAGCCGGGCAGGTAACGCCCTTGCTTGTGCGGCGAAGCGTCCACAACATAGCCGAGCAGGTCGGGCCGCACACCGGCATAGTTGAGCAAGGTGTTGCCCTTGGCGGCGGCGCCGTAGCCCGCCACCCGCTTGCCGTTGCGCTTGCAATCGATCAGGAAGGCGAGGAAGGCATTCTTGATGCCGTCGGCCAATGGCTGGAAGCCGTGGTAGTAGTCCATGACCAGCATGCCGGCGATAGATTCCCTGGTCAGCAGTGCGGCGACAGCCGGTGTCTCGTGATGCCCGGCGTCGGCATGGCAGGCCCACAGGCGCAGCGAGCCGCCATGGGTGGGAAGTTCTTCCACATCCCAGATGCGCAAGCCGTGGCCGGCGAATATCCGCTGCACGGTGTGGAACGAGTAGTAGGAAAAGTGCTCGTGGTAGACGGTGTCGAATTGGCGCTGTGCGACCAGTTGCAGCAGGTGCGGGAACTCGACAGTGATGACACCTTCAGGGGCGAGCACGTTGCCGAGGCCCGCCACGAAGTCGTTGAGGTCGGGCACGTGCGCCAGCACGTTGTTGGCGACCACTAGGTCCGCCTTTCGCCGCGCCCCCGCGAAGTCCCGTGCGAAACGTTCGCCGAAGAAATGCTCCAGGGTCTCGATACCGCGCGCGCGTGCCGCCACCGCCGTATTGGCGGTGGGCTCGATGCCGATACAGGGGATGCCGCGCGCCTTGACGTATTGCAGCAGGTAGCCGTCATTGGAGGCGACTTCCACCACCAGGCTGTTCGGGCCAAGGTTCAGCCGCTCCGCGGCACGCGCTACATACTGTTCGGCGTGTGCCAGCCAGGTACGTGAGTACGAGGAGAAGTACGCGTAGTCACTGGAAAAAAGCGCATCGTGCTTCTGCACTTCGTCCACCTGCACCAGGTGGCAGTCGCTGCAGGTGTAAAGCCGTAGAGGGAAGTACAGCTCGGGTGCGTTCAGGTCGGCCGCATTCAAGAAGGCATTGGATGGCGGCGCGCTGCCCAGATCCAGGAACACATTGTGCAGAGGCGTTTGGCAATAGCGGCATTTCATACGCATACACCAGTGAATTCGTTGGTGATGAGCGCATAACCACGGTCGCGTTCGGAAACCGTGGCCACGACCAGCGGCCAGGTAATTGCCAGACGCGTATCGTCATGACGCAGGCCGGCTTCGCAAGCTGGGGTCCATGGCGCGGTATGCATGTAGAGCAAGTGGGCCTCGTCGGTCAGTGTTTGGAATCCATGGGCGAAGCCCTCAGGGATGAATGCCGCGCGGTCGTTGTCTTCGGCAAGCTCCAACGCATGCCAGTGCAGAAAAGTGGGCGAACCCGTGCGAAGGTCCACAGCCACGTCGAACACACGTCCACGCAGGCAGCGAATCAGCTTGGCTTCCGCCACGGGCGGCGTCTGGTAGTGCAGCCCGCGAACGGTCCCAAGCCCATGTGTCTCGGAGAGGTTGATCTGGGTGAAATGCAGGCCTGGCCGGAGGGGGGAGAGTTCCTGCTCGCAGAACAGGCGCGTGAAGCGCCCGCGTGCATCGCCGACCGGCGCAGTGTGGATCTCGTACAAGCCGGCAAGCGATGTGGGGTGCAGCTTCATGCCGCCCACTCCAAGTCGAGCCGCTTGGCATCATCGACATAGGCGGCGAGGTCGCCTGCACTGCCGACTAGGCCGGATCCGTGGAAGCCGCGATACCAGTTGGCGGTTCTGGCCAGCATGGTGTCGATGTCCCAGACAGGGCGCCACGCAAGTTGCTGCCTCGCCTTGTCGCAGTTCAGGCGCAGGATGGCAGCCTCGTGCAGCTGCGTAGTTCGGTCGTGCTCGATACGCAAGGCGGGCCAGTGCACGCCGAGTTGAGCAGTGAGCTGCTGGACGCTGACTTCGCCAGCCGCACCGGGACCGAAGTTCCATGCACCGGCGAAATCCGCACTGCTCCACAGCTTCTGCCCAAGCCGGAGGTAACCGGAGAGTGGCTCCAGTACGTGTTGCCATGGGCGCACTGATGACGGGTTGCGGATTTGCAGTGATTGGTCCGAGGCGGCCGCACGCATCAGATCCGGCACCAGGCGATCCTCGGCCCAGTCACCGCCGCCGATCACGTTGCCGGCACGTGCGGTGGCGATGCGCACCATTGGATCCCGGGTACTGAAGAAGCTCTTTCGATAGCAGTCCGTGACCAGTTCCGCACATGCCTTGGAACTGCTGTAGGGGTCATGGCCGCCGAGTGGATCGGTTTCGCGATAACCTTCCAAGGTGGAGTGTTCGGCATAGACCTTGTCGGTGGTGGCGTTGATCAGCACGCGCACCGAAGGGCAGCTGCTGACGGCTTCGAACAGGTTGACCAAACCCGTCACGTTGCTGGCGAACGTGCCCACCGGATCACGGTAGCTGCGTCGCACCAGCGGCTGTGCGGCTAGGTGAAACACCATTTCAGGCTGGTGCTTGTCGAGGACCTTGCGGACAGTCTCGGCATCGCGCAAATCCACGCGATGGTCGGCGACGCCATCGAGATCCAGCAATGACCAATGCGATGGGTACGTGTCCGGATCGAGCGCCAGCCCCGCGACCTGGGCACCCAGAGTATGTAGCCACAGTACCAGCCAGGAGCCCTTGAAGCCGGTATGACCGGTGACCAGCACGCGCCGGCCGGCATAAACGCTGTCGAACAGGTTCAAAGCCATACCTTCCACGGTGCGTGGCCGGATTGCCAGAGCTCTTCCAACTTGGTCTTGTCTCGCAAGGTGTCCATTGGTTGCCAGAAGCCGCGATGCGTGTAGGCCGATAACTGCCCCTCGCGCGCGAGGCGCTCCAGCGGATCGCGTTCCCAGATCGTCGCATCGCCATCGATGTAATCCAGCACGGCGGGTTCGAGCACAAAGAAGCCGCCGTTGATCCAGGTGCCGTCGCCAGCCGGTTTTTCCTCAAAGCGGGTGATGCGGTGGCCTTCGATGTCGATGGCTCCGAAGCGTCCGGGTGGTTGTGCGGCGCACATCGTCGCCAGCGTGCCCTTGTCGCGGTGTAGAGCTAGCTCCGCATCAAGGTCGATATCGGCCAAGCCATCGCCATAGGTGAAAAAGAACGTGTCACTGTCGAGGTATGGAGCGACGCGCTTGAGCCGGCCGCCGGTCTGCGTCGTGTCCCCGGTATCGACCAGGGTGACGCGCCATGGCTCGGCGTGCTTGTGGTGCACTTCCAGTTTGTTCGTTGAAAGGTCGAATGTGACGTCGGACATGTGCAGGAAGTAGTTGGCGAAGTACTCCTTGATCATGTAGCCCTTGTAGCCCAGACAGATGATGAAGTCGTTGATGCCGTGGTGCGAGTAGATCTTCAGGATGTGCCAGAGCACGGGCATGCCGCCGATCTCGATCATCGGCTTGGGGCGTACCACGGTTTCTTCGCTGATCCGCGTTCCATAGCCGCCGGCAAGGATAACCGCTTTCATCTTGGGTGAACCTTCAAGAATGGATGTCGAAATGATGGGATTCTAGCGTGGCCAGCCGGCTGCGAATGTGGACGAAATCGTTGTCTACCGTAACGGGTGGGCCATCGTGGGTTTTGTGCTGGTTGCTCAGCGGCCAGTCTTTGTCCGGGAATTGCGTTCATCCCGCTGGCTTACTGACAAGAGGGTTTGAAGCGCAGTGATGTCGCCATCCAGCCGACCGCCGATATTGAGTGTCTGTAAGACTTGGACTTGCTGCTGTGCTTCCGAGTACCGGCCCGCTGCTGCCAGCATGCGTACCAGCGTAATGCGATAGGCTGGTTCACGCGGAGCGGTTTTCACGGCGTCCACGAACATCCTTAGCCCCAGAGCGTGATCGTCAAGCACATTCCAGGCATAGTCGCCATAGGTGGCAAGCAAACGAGCCCCTGGGTATGGATGTGCGAGCGCAGCCATGAACGTACTCACCATGCGATCTTGCGGCAAATCGCACAGGTGCTCATGAGTGCACTGAGTGAGTGCACCGAGCGAGCTTTCATCCTGCACGCCGGGTTTGCGTGCCTTGAGTTTGGCAATCAGGCTGTTCCACCAGGCATCCTTGATGGGCAGGTGCATGCGCGAATTCATGAAGATCAGCGCCTGTTCGGGCAGGATTGATGCATCGGGCAGGGCGGCCGCGCGCTCCAGTGGCGCGTAGGCTAGACGCACGAACGGCGAGGCATGATCGTAATGCGAGTAGATGATGTAAGTGCGGCCCAGCTCGTATTGGGCGCGTGGTGAAAGTGGAGCACGTGTGGCGAGATCCTCGGCCAGGCGCAATGGGTTGCCCCAAGCGTAGGCAGTAAGTGCCGTCAGGAGACTCCAGCAAAGCATCAGTCCGGCCAGCAGCACATGCCGGGGCAGCGGCAGCCTGGAATTGCGCGACACGGCGAGCAGCGGCACGATCGCCAGCAGCAGACCGAAGCTGGCGAAGTAGTTGCGGTGCTCGTAGATCAGCTCCAGTGGCAGGATGGTGCCGGTGAGCAACTGGCAGCCGAGGAACAGGCTGATACCGAGAGCGGCCAGCGGCGCGCGTCGACGTAACCACAACATCAGTGCGACCAGGGCGACAAGAAGAACGATGCTGGCCAGCGTGCTCCAGGGGGCCAGCAGCCCGGTCGAGATGCGGAAGTCGTCGTGATAGAACGACAGCGAACTCGGCGTGGGCAGCAGAGTCCACGCGATGTAGTCGACGACGATGCGCGCTTCGCTGAGCAGGCGGGTGCCCATGGTGAAGTTACGGGCAGCCCAGGTTTCCGGCCTCAGCAGGCCCGGCAGCAGCCAGGCCAGTCCCGCGATCATGGGCAGGGCGAGTATCAGCACAAACAGGCCGATCACGCGTGGATCGCGGCGAGGCGAATGCCCCGGTTCTGGCCCTGCCGGGGGAGTGGACGTTTCCAGCGGCTTGCCGAAATGGAACAGCATCCATTCGATGAGAAAGGCATACAGGGGGAGCATCACCGCAGTCTCCTTGGCCAAGAGGCCGAGGACGGTCGGTACGGTGACGCTGATGGCGCAAAGGATGAATCCGCCCCAGTTTGATCCCGCCCGGCCAACCGGGCCAAGCATGCGACGGCGACCCGCCACGTAGCCGAGCAGCCCCAGCAGCACGAACAGGTTGGCCATGCTCTCCATGCGTTGCACCACGTACAGCACGGCGGTGAGGTTGATCGGCAGCAGCATCCAGCCGGCGGCAATCAGCACGGCCACGAGGAAGGTATGCGGATGCCAGCGCGCAGGATCGGAGCGCAGCAGCGCCAGCGAGAGCAGACACACCAGCCAGCCGTTCAGCAGATGAAGCAGCAGGTTGGTTAGCTTCATCCAGTAGGGATCAAGCCCGGTTGCCAGATAGTTGATGGCGAAGCTCAACGAAGCCAACGGACGCTTGAAGTCGCTTGCCGGCGAGGAAAGCGCCGCGCCGACCAATGACGGGAGGCTGGCAGCGTGTGGCTGCACACCCTTGTTGTCAACGATGTTGGGGTAGTCGTCGAACAAGAAGCCGCCGGAGAGCCCCGGCCAGTATACGACCAGGGTGATGGCGAAGGCGGCAAGTAGCACCAGGAGACGCCATGGTGAGCGGCGAAGAAAGTCCGTCAATCTGGAGCGCTCGGTTGGAAGGAGTGATTGGGAGTATTCACGGAGCCAGCCTTCGCGTCGAGAGTGAGTTGGCCGCGCAGGTGATCCAGCTCATGCGGCCAGTAGTGTTGGCGCTTGAGCACCCATTCATGCAGCCATGGCATGCCGAAGCCGGGTTTCATAGTATTCCCGCTGACAGCCTCGTAATGGTCAAGCAAGCGCAGGCCGTGTGATGGGTAGCCGGTGCGGCCCAGGGTCGCGGCGGCTTCGAGGGCCATGCCGGGTCGTACCTGCAGGTCGAGTGCACGGTTGAAATCGGCCAGAGCCGCATCCGGCTGGCCCTGTGCGAGCGCGATCTTGCCGCGCAGGTAGGTCAGATCTTGTTGCGGCCCGGCGGCAGACAGTTTCGGATTCTCAAGCCCGGTGTCGATCAGCTTCTGCAGGCCTTGTGCGGTCAACCCCGGGCACCCGCCCAACATCACCACAGGCAGCGTGCGCTCGAACCAGTTGGCGAAGAGGGTGCCGGTATTCGGCGTGCCCTGCATGGCAAGCTGTGCTGCAGCGAGATCGGCGGCCGTGATGCCACCGGTCATACAGCGCGCGCCGATCAGGTTGAAGGCGAGTTGCACCTGACTTGGCTGGTTTGCGAGCAGCTTTTCCAGGCGCCCAATGGCCGCTTGCGGTTGCCCGGCCTGCATCTCGATCTGTGCGGCATTGGTCTGAGCGCGTGCGGAGTCAGGATTGATCCTGGCCCACAGCAAGGCTTGGCTGTGCACGTTGCCCCACAGCTCGGCGCGGGCATGGGTCATCCAGGCCAGACCCAACGGCAGCACCAGCATCAGGGCGTACTTCAGCAAACGCAGCTTGCGAGTGTCGGCCAGCCACAGGCCGAGCGGCCAGAACATCAGCATGGCGGGCAGGTAGTTTCGATGCTCGAAGTAAAGCTCCAGCGCAATCGAGGTGGATTCCAGCAACTGGCCGGCGAAGTAGAACAGTACGGCCAAGGCGAGCGCGGGGTGTCGTCGACGCTGCCACCAGGCAATCCCGATCAGGCCAAGCACGATCAGCATGGCGGGTAGGGTGGTGGCGGGTTGCAGCCACGAGGTCGAGGCGACGTACTGGTCGTTGAACAGTCCGCTGGAGAACGGGCGCGGCAGCCACAGCAACTGCAGGTAGTCCAGCAGCACGCGCGGCTCGGTGAGCATGCGCTGGCCGACGCTCCACGGACGGAATCCGACCGGGCCACTGGCAAGCACGCCATGGAGGCCGACCCACGACAAATAGCCAAGCATGGCGGTGGCAGGGATGACGCCGAATACAAGCAGGGTGAGGCGGTACGCTTGCCGTGTTCTACCCAGGGACATGGGATACCGTGGTGCAAGCACGATGGCCTCGATCAGCAGGGCGAACAGCGGCAACAAAGCACCGTTGGCTTTGGCCATTACCCCGAGTGCGGTGAAGCCGCCGAGCCCAAGTGCACTCCAGGTCAGGCCAGTCACAGTCCTGCCCTGGGTCAGCAGGTCACGGCCATGCAGCCAAAGCAGCATACCGGCCATTGTGCAGGTGGCCGGCAGCATGGCTTCGCGCTGCACGATGTAGAGCGTGGTGGAGACCAGTAAGGGGTGCAGTAGCCAGAGCGCGGTTCCCAGCGAGGCGGCTATCCGGCTGCGCCGATCATCATGGCCTAGCAGGCGACCCAGTCGGGCCAGCAAGGCGTAGAGCAGGATCCCATTGAGCAGGTGCAGGATCAGGTTGGTGCGCTTGAACGAGTGCGGATCCGCAGGCCAGTCGTGGGCGTCGAGCAGGAACGTCAGCAGCGTCAGTGGGCGTCCCGTGGGGTCGGCGATACCGGAAGTGATGTAGCGCCAGAATGCCGGCCAGTTGTCCACTGGACCGGTGGCTCCCAGCGTCGGCAGGTTACCGAAATCGTCGAACAGGAATCCGCCGCGCAGGCCTGGGTGATAGGCCCAGATGGCGATAGCCAGAATCGCACCAATGTGTAGCAGGATGAGCAAGGTGCCAGCACGGGATCGCATAACGGTTCCGGATCAAAAGAGAAGGGCCGCACAGGGCGGCCCTCCGGGATCATTGCTTGAAGGATGCGATTACTTGCGGCACGAGGTCGGTAGGTACTTCGGGCTGATGGTGGTGTACGTGGTGTTTGCGCAGGTCCACTCAGTCGAGCCGGTATGAGTGATCGCCGACAGGCCGAACTTCAGACCAGAAATGTTGGAGTTGGCGCTGTTGCCGAACGTGACCTGGATAACGCCGCGATTAGTGGTGGCATCAACCTGGGTCACATACTTGCCCTTGATAGCGGTCACGGCAGGAAGGCCGGCCGATGCCTGGACACCCGGGAACACGCCAAGGTTGGAGTAATACTCGGAGATCGCTGTCTTGGAGCCATCGGCCAAGGTCGAAGCTTCGGACACCTGTGAGCGAACCAGGTAGTCCTGGTAGGCCGGGATGGCGATGGCGGCGAGGATCGCGATGATCGCAACCACGATCATCAGTTCGATCAGGGTGAAGCCCTTCTGCATCTTCTTCATGGTGGTTCCTCTGTTTTGGTTAGCTAACCGTGTGATGCCCCCTGAGCTCCAGTCCCTTTATCCCCCTAGGCGGGAACGGACCCCATTCGCATGGTCGGAACGACCAGGAAGCTCGCGGCAAAGTCAAGCAGCATATATGCCACGTTTGCCGCCGGTGTATTCACTCACAACCGTAGACGATGGGATTGTGCCCAGCGTCACGGAAGCCTGCAAGCAATACCGTAGGCGCCCTCCGACATGGGAAATTGTGACTTGGATGCCGGGTTGACAAGGCGCGTCATTCTTGGGCAGTAAGTGACGCAATTTGTCATTAACGCGTCGAGGCTACATGCACCGGAGCGTCTAGCTGCGGCAGGTGGAGGGCAGGTACTTTGGATCCAGTGTGCTGGTCGTACAGGTCCAGGTGATGCTGCCGGAGTAGGTGGTGGGTGAAAGCAACAGATAGATGCCACCCCCGTTGATGTGAGCGTTGGCCTTGGGCCCCTGATAGGTCACCTTGACCGTGCCACCCGTCACCTCCACGCTGGAAACATAGCTGCCTGAGATCGACGTGCTCTTGGACAGGCCGGCCGACTGATTGTTGGGCGGGAAGCGCCCGGTGTTGGAGACGAAATCCCAAACGGCGGCCTTTCCCCCGCTTGCCAGACTCATGCCCTCGGTGACCTGGGTTCGAATGAGGTAGTCCTGATAGGCCGGTATGGCGATGGCGGCGAGGATCGCGATGATCGCCACGACGATCATCAGTTCGATCAAGGTGAAACCGGCGGAAATACGCTGGCGCAACATGGTGGACTCCCCTGTGAGTACACTGGGATAGGCACGTTTTGTACCAATCGCAGTCTGGGCTGCGTGCGATTCATCACACTTGCAGCAAGTGCAGGCAAGATCCTTGCTTAAGAGTCCGTCACCTTGCAGCGCTGGGAGTGCTCTGCTTGCTGGCGTGCATGTGCTTCAGCCAACACGAAACTCCCCAACATGCAGTAACGGCAAGCAGCATCTCGAATGGCCTGAACGGTATCGAGTAGCGCGGCTCGGCCTGTAGCGTGGTGTAGACCAGCGTTGCAAACGTCAATATGCAGATCATGGAGATCAGCGAGGTGTAGCCAACCGGCGTGTCTCGTTCACTTAGATCGCGTCGACGCAGCCACGTCACCAGCAAACCTGTTAGTGCCAGCAGCATCAGAGGCAGGTTGAGAACGTGGCAAATTGCAGCTAGGGCGATCCAGGGTGGGTTGATCTGGAACGGTGCATTCTTGGTCGGGTAGACGTAAAGGTCGCCCTGTCCGATGACGACACCCCAGCCCCATAGCTCCCGCGGCTTCTCGATCATGTACCAAGCGGCGTAGCGCCAGGGATGCTGGCCGAAACGCCGCATGATTGTCCTGGCGCCATCCATGGGCGAGTCCAGTAGTGCCGCGTACTCTTCGTCGACGGCGCGCAGCGTGTCGTGCGTGCTTGCTTGTGTGGCGGCATCGCCAAATATCGAATTTCGATACGCGTCGTGATAGTTCGGCCACGAGCCCTGCACAAAGTTCTGCAAGGCGCGGTCCTTGGATGAGTTGCCGGCGGTTGGGGGGGGAATTTGCATATTGCGGACGGCCCAAACCCCGGGCAGCAGCAACGCTCCTACTGCCAGGGCCATGCAAATTTTTCGGGGTGCCAGTTTGCGCCAGGCCATGAAACCTGCCAGCAAGATCCCGAACGGAAGCAGCACGGCGTTGGTCAATGCCGCTGCACCCAGTGCGAGGCCCGCTGCTGCTGCCCATGCCGTGCTCCCGCGCCGGTATGCCCGGGCGAACAGCAGCAACCCGAGCGCGCACAGGAACCCGAACAGCGTTTCGGTTAGCAGGTAGCCGTTGATCGTGATGCTGTGCGGCCAGACCGCCATCAGCAGGCCACTGGCGATGGCCCAGCGCGTTGGCAGCCAGTATTTGCCCAACTGGGTGGCCAGGGTAACTGTCAGCGCCCCCAGGAGTGCCTGGCACAGCAGGACGGCGGCGTACCACGCATCTCCCGCACCCAGCATCTTTATCCAGAACGCCAGAAAGAAGGGGTACGCCGGGTCGCGGTAGTTGTCTGGGTGGAGTATTGCGGCGTCCGCCGCGTCTTTGGCGAAGACGCCGTGGTGCACCAGGTTCCATGCGTACGCGAAATATTGCGTAGCATCCCCACGTACTGGCTCCAGCACCAAAGCGGTGCTTACGTAGTACCAGCGCAGCGCCACAGCAAACACAGTAATGGCCGACAGTGCTAACAACCAAGGCCAATGTTTTTCAGTGGGAGCGGGAGTGTCCATGCGTCGCTATCTGCGGTTGTCCGGTCCCTTAGTATGCATGGCCTCTGCAGTCGGTGTAACGGCGAGCATGCGACCACCAGTCGATATTGCTGCGGTTGTGCACGACGATGTTGCGAAGGCCGACGTGACCCGGGCAGGCACCCTTCGTATGACATGAAGTCCGCGCGTTCGCAGAGCAACCGTGTATATGGTGCTGCCGTATGTGCCAATCACGGCAGAACTTGCCTGTGGCGGATTTGCCGCTTACCGTCACCGCTTTCACCACCCGAGGAAGCTCCCCATGAAATCCCTGATTGCCGCGCTGCTGCTTGCGCTGGCGGTGGCGCCCGCGATGGCGCAAACCGCCGTGGATACTACGTTCGTGAAGGCACAAGGCGCGCATGCGTTCAATGTGCGCGATCTGGTGATGATGGATCGGGTCAGCGACCCGCAGCTGTCGCCGGACGGGCGTTACGCGGCGTTCGGCGTGCGCAGTACCGACTACGATGCGAACAAGGGCGTCAGCGCGGTCTATGTGCTGGACCTGGCCAAGGGCGGGCAGCCGGTGAAGGTGGTCGACAAGGGCAGTTCGGCGCGCTGGTCGGCGGATGGCCGCAGCCTGTATTTCGTGGCGCCGGCCAAGGGCGTGGCGCAGTTGTGGCGGGTGGATCTGGGCGGCGAGGGTGGCCTGAACCTGGCCAAGCATGCTCCCGCCGTGCAGGTCAGCCACGGGGTGCTGGACGTTGGCGGCTACAAGCTGTCGCCGGATGGCAAGCAGGTGTTGCTGTCGTACGAGGTGTATGCCGATTGCACCACGCTGGCGTGCACCCAGCAGCGCATCGATGCACGCGCGAAGGACAAGGCCAGCGGCACGCTCTACGACAAGCTGTTCGTGCGGCATTGGGACACCTGGGCCGACGGCCGGCGCAACCAGCTGTTCGTGGCCCGCTTCGACGGCAAGGGCCAGCTGGCGGGCGAGCCGAAGCGGCTGAGCCGCGGCATCGACGGCGATGTGCCGAGCAAGCCGTTCGGCGACGAGAACGAGTTCAGCTTCGCGCCGGATGGCAAGACCGTGTACTTCAACGCGCGCATCGCCGGCGCCAGCGAGCCGTGGTCGACCAACTTCGACGTGTACAGCGTGCCGGCGGACGGCTCGGCCGCACCAAAGAACCTCACCGCTGAGAACAAGGCGTGGGATGCGTACCCGGTAGCCTCGCCGGACGGCAAGACGCTGTACTACCTGGCGATGAAGACCCCGGGCTTCGAGGCGGACCGTTTCGCGATCATGGCGCTGGACCTGGCCAGCGGCGCGAAGCGCGAGGTCGATCCGCAGTGGGATCGCTCGCCCGGTGGCCTCACGATTTCCGCCGACGGCAAGACGCTGTACGCCACCGCCGACGACAACGGCCAGCATCCGCTGTTCGCGATCGACGCGGCCAGCGGCAAGGTCAGCCAACTGGTCGGCGAAGGCACGGTGGGCGGCTTCTCGCTGGCCGCCGGCAAGCTGCTGCTGACCCGCGACGACCTGAAGCGGCCGGCCGACGTCTACCTGGCTGCCGCCGACGGCAGCGGCTTGAAGCAAGTCACTCACTTCAATGCGGCGGACCTTAAGAACGCGAAGGTAGGCGACGCCGAGTTCTTCACCTTCAAGGGCTGGAACAACGAGACCGTGCAGGGCTACGTGGTGAAGCCGGTCGACTACCGGCCGGGCAAGACCTATCCGGTCGCCTTCATCATCCACGGCGGTCCGCAGGGCGCGATGGAGAACGGCTGGAGCTACCGCTGGAACCCGCAGACCTACGCCGGCCAGGGCTTCGCGGTGGTGACGGTGAACTTCCACGGTTCCACCGGCTACGGCCAGGCGTTCACCGACTCGATCTCCGGCGACTGGGGCGGCAAGCCGCTGGAAGACCTGAAGCTGGGCTGGAAGGCCGCGCTGGACAAGTACCGCTTCCTCGACGGCGACCGCGCCTGCGCGTTAGGCGCCAGCTACGGCGGCTACATGGTGTACTGGATCGCTGGCGCGTGGAACCAGCCGTGGAAGTGCCTGGTCGACCACGACGGCGTGTTCGACGCACGTGCGATGTACTACGACACCGAGGAGCTGTGGTTCGAGGAGCGCGAGAACGGCGGCACCCAGTACGAGCACCCGGAGAACTACGAGAAGTTCAACCCGCTCAACCACGTCAAGGACTGGCGCGTGCCGATGCTGGTGATCCACTCGGCCAAGGATTTCCGCATCCCCGACACCCAGGGCCTGGGCGCGTTCACCGCGCTGCAGCGCCGCGGCATCCCCAGCCAGCTGCTGCACTTCCCGGACGAAAACCACTGGGTGCTGAAGCCGCACAACAGCATGCAGTGGCACGACTCGGTGAACGCCTGGCTGAAGCAGTGGACGGCCAAGGACGCCCCGAAAGCCGCCTCGCATTGAGCCGACTTGGGTGACAAAAACGGCGGCTTCCGGGCCGCCGTTTTTGTGTTCCGGTTTTGGTGCCTCCCCCTACAAGGCCGGTGGAGCACGGCTTTGTGGTGGTGCGGGCTTTTGGTTCCTCCCCCTGCATGCAGGGGGAGGCTAGGAGGGGGTAGCTCCGGGCTGGCGAGCAAG
>NZ_JBYTCN010000023.1:0-16962 GCF_058790335.1 Rhodanobacter sp. FW101-FHT13A11
CCAGCCTCGGCTATCAACCACCCATCACTCGCATCCCTGCCGTCGTGAACAACCTACTGGGTTTACACAGCTAGCGGTGCAGCGCGACCGCGCCGAAGCGCAGCATCGTCTCGCCGTGGAGGCGGCCGTCCGGGCCGAAGCGCCGTTCCGCGATCACCCCCTCGCCGTCATGGCCGATCGCCACCACGGTGCTGGCGCGGGTACCGTACTGCTCGCCGCGGATGAACGCGGGCGACAGCAGGCGCTCGCGCTCCAGTCCCACGCCGGTATCGGGCAATTGCGCATCCGGCGCCTGCCGCTCGTCGGCAAGCGCCTCGAACAGCGGCGCGAAGTCCGCGTCGCCGCCAGCGTCGATCCACTGCTGCAGCCGCTGCATCAGCGCGCGGGTCTTCGGCCACGGCGTGTTGAAGTCGGCGTTCGACAGGCCGTGCACGCCGGGGCTCACCGCCTGCGCCCTCGGCTCGGGGCGATTGCCGAGATAGAACGCCTCGCGCGCATCGAAGGTGAGCAGGTTGAACGGGCGGTAGTCGGCGGCCGCGCGCAGCAGCCGTCGGGCGTGCGCGGCGGCATCGGCGTCGCCGATGAGGTAGTCGGTGGCGAGCAGGCCGCGCGAGGCGCCCAGCTGCGGATCGCGCGGGTCGCGCACATTGGTCACCACGCAGCAGCGGCCGCCGTCGGTGACCCCGAGCCAGGTACCGCCCGCCTCGAGATCGCGCCCGCCGACGATCGGCGCATCGTCCCAGCGTGCCAGCGCCGCGCTGGGACGCGCGTGGAACTCATCGCGGTTGCCGGCCAGCAGCAGGCGCCAGCGCGGGTGGGCGTTCCAGGCGAAGGCAATCAGGCACATCGCGGCGACCCGGACGGGGCAGGCCGCGCCGGCATCCGGTGGCGGTCGCCGCGGATGGCGTCGAACGCGCCGTCACGCGCGGGCGGGCCGAAGCCGCCGCCATCGAGTCCTGAAACCGGTGCATGGAGCATGGGGTCGCCTGGCTGCGCCATCGTGCCTTCCGTCGTGGGCGTACCGGGCGCATGCCCGCCGGTGACACCGTCGCGGCACGCGGATGGACGCCCACTAAAGCACAGCTGTTGCGACGCGTCAAAAGGGATTTGGACGGCCATACGCTTTCGGTTTTGAGCAGCCTGCGGCGAGATCCACCCGGGAAGTCGCCGGCCAGCCGTGGCGAGGTCGTCTCGCCTGGGCCAGCCGGCTCGGTGATAATCCGGACATGCCCAAGCCCGCCCGCCTGCTTCGCCACGCCCTGCCCATCCTTGCCATCGGCCTGGCCATCGCTTTCGCGCCGTCCGCGCTGCAGGCACGCCAGGACGGCAGGAGCCGCAGCGAGCAGGTCGAGGCGAAGCAGAAGCTGGCCGAACTGCAGCACCGGATGGAAGCGCTGGCGAAGGAGCAGGCCGACACCGCCGTCCGCCGCGACAGCGCGAATGCGGAGCTGGCGCGGCAGGCCAATGCGCTGGCCGGTGCGGCGCGCGCGGTGCGCCAGACCGATGCCGAACTGGCCGCCAAGCAGCGGCAGCTGGACCAACTGCAGCAGCAGCGCGCCGAACTGGGCAGGAAACTGGACGGCCAGCGCGCCGCGATTGCCGACCTCCTGCGCGCCACCTACGCGCTCGGCCACGGCTCGGACCTGCGCCTGCTGCTGGGCGACGAGGACGTGGCGCGCATCGCGCGCGCGCTGGTGTACTCGAAATATTTCCAGCAGGACCGCGTGCGGCGCGTGCAGCAGCTGATGGCCGACCTGGCTCAGCTGCAGGAATTGGAGCGTGCGATCACCGCCGAACAGCAGGCGCTGCAGGCGGCCAGGACCCAGCGCGAGCAGCAGGCCGCGGTGCTGGCGCAACAGCGCGCCGCGCAGCAGAAGCTGGCCGCCGCCACCGACGCGCAATACCGGGACCAGGCGCAGCGGCTGGCCGCGATGAAGCAGAACGCGCAGTCGCTCAACCACCTGCTCGAGAAGCTGCAGAAGGCGATCGATGAAGCCGCCGCCCGTGCCGCTGCCGAGCGCGCGGCGGCGGCGCGCAAGCATCCCGGCCACAAGCCGCCACCACCGGTCGAGGTCGGCGGCGCCGTCGCCAATATCCGCGGCAACCTGCCGTGGCCGGCCAGCGGCGTGGTCAACAGCTACGGCAACGGCGTGCTGATCAAGGCCGGCGGCGGCAGCGAGGTGCATGCGGTGGCACGCGGGCGGGTGATCTACGCCGGCTTCCTGCGCGGCTACGGCATGCTGCTGATCCTCAACCACGGCAACGGCTGGATGAGCATGTACGGCAACAACGAGGCCCTGCTGCACGATGTCGGCGACCAGGTCGAGGCCGGCCAGGCGATCGGCACCGCCAGCGCGCCTACCGGCGTCAACACCGGCGTGTATTTCGAGCTGCGCAGGAACAACCAGCCGGTCGATCCGCGCGGCTGGCTGGCCCAGCGCCGCTGACGCGGCCGGCATGGCGTCGCGGGCTGCCGATGAATTACGCTGACATTTCGTTGTCAAAGCCGGAAGCCATTCCTTCCGTCGCGTGACAACGCGACGTCGCCGCCGTACGGAGCCACCCCATGCGTCCTTCCCCCCGCCGCCCGTTCGCCCTGTTGCTGGCCGTGCCGTTCCTGCTGCTGGCCGTGCCGGGCGCCCGCGCGCAGAGCGCACCGGCCGGGGCCGGCACGGCCGCGCCGCCGGTCAACCTGCCGGCCACCACCAGCAGCACCGCCGCGCCGGCCAGCGCCAGCTCCGCCGACCAGGTGGACCTGGACGACATCCGCAATTTCAGCCGCGTCTACGAGGTGGTGCGCCAGGCCTACGTGGAGAAGGTCGACAACAAGACCCTGATGAAGGCCGCGATCACCGGCATGCTCAGCGGGCTCGACCCGCACAGCGAATACCTCGACAAGGACGGCCTCACCCAGCTCAACGAGGACACCACCGGCGAGTACAGCGGCCTCGGCATCGAGGTGCTGCAGGTCGACGGCGGCCTGCGCATCGTCTCGCCTATCGACGACACACCCGCGGCGCGCGCCGGCATCAAGCCGGGCGACAGCATCGTCAAGGTCAACGGCACCGTGGTCGACACGCAGAACGTGGACGAGATGTTCAAGCAGCTGCGCGGCAAGCCGGGCAGCAAGATCGACCTGACCATCGTGCACCAGAACAGCGACAAGCTGATCGACCTGCACCTGGTGCGCGAGAACATCGCCATCAGCAGCGTCAAGGTGCGCGAGCTGGAACCGGGCTACGTCTACGTGCGGGTCAGCCAGTTCCAGAGCGATACCGCCACCGACCTCGAGAAGAAGCTGGGCCAGCTGATCGCGAAGAACGGGCCGCCGAAAGGCGCCGTGCTGGACCTGCGCAACAATCCCGGCGGCCTGCTCACCGCGGCTGTCGGCGTCAGCGACGACTTCCTCGACGCCGGCACCATCGTCACCACCCGCGGCCGGCTGCAGGACGCGAACATGAGCTTCAGCGCCCACCCCGGCGACCAGCTGGCCGGCGCGCCGATGATCGTGCTGACCAACAACGGCACCGCCTCCGCCGCCGAGATCGTCTCCGGCGCGCTGAAGGACAACCACCGCGCGCTGATCATGGGCCAGCGCACGTTCGGCAAGGGCGTGGTGCAGACGGTGCTGCCGCTGGATGCCGACCACGCGGTGAAGATCACCACCGCGCGCTACTACACGCCGAACGGCACCTCGATCCAGGCCGAGGGGATCAAGCCCGACATCGCGCTGGCCGATCTTTCCGTGAACCCGTCCGACCGCGGACCGGTGCTGATCAGCTCGGAAGCCGACCTGCCCAACCACCTCGCCAACGAGAAAGCCAAGGCCGGCAGCGACATCAACGACGACGGCAGCGCCGCCGATGCCAAGCTGGCCACCAGCGACTACGCGCTGTCGCAGGCGCTGAACGTGCTCAAGGGCATGGCGCTGCGCCAGCCCGCCGGCGCCGCGCGCCGCTGAACGCCACGCCGCCCGCCCGGACATGCAAACGGCCCCTTGCGGGGCCGTTTCATTGTTGCGGCGGCGGCAGCCTTGGCGACTAGGCTCAGGCCGCCGCGACGAACAGGCCGCGCATCTTCTTCATGGCGTTCGCCTCGACCTGGCGGATGCGCTCGGCGGAGACGCCGTACTCGTCGGCCAGGTCCTGCAGCGTGGCCTTGTCGTCATCCAGCCAGCGACGCTGGATGATGTTCCGCGAGCGCTCGTCCAAATGGCTCAGCGCGTCGCTCAGCGTCTGCATCTGGTTGTCGGCGTAGTCCTCGTCGGCTACGTTCTCGTACGGGTCGGCGCCGTCGTCGACCAGGAACGCCGCCGGCGCCGGCTTGGCGTCGTCGTCGGCATCGGCCGGAGCCTCGAAGCCGATGTCGCGGCCGGACAGTCGCGATTCCATCTCGCGCACGGTCGCCTCGGGCACGCCCAGGTCCTTCGCCACGGTGCTCACTTCGGCCGCGTTCATCCAGCCCAGGCGCTTCTTGCTCTTGCGCAGGTTGAAGAACAGCTTGCGCTGCGCCTTGGTGGTGGCGACCTTGACGATGCGCCAGTTCTTGAGGATGAACTCGTGCATCTCGGCACGGATCCAGTGCACCGCGAAGCTGACCAGACGCACGCCCTGGTCGGGGTCGAAACGCTTGACCGCCTTCATCAGGCCGATGTTGCCCTCCTGGATCAGGTCGGCCAGCTGCAGGCCGTAGCCCGAGTAGCCGCGCGCCACATGCACCACGAAACGCAGGTGCGACATCACCAGCTTCTTCGCGGCGGCCAGGTTGGCCTCTTCGAGGTAGTCGCGCGACAACGCCTGCTCTTCTTCCGAACTCAGCACCGGAATGCGATGGACCGCGGAGATGTATGCATCCAGACTGCCGACGACACTCGGCAGCGGGAAGTTGGCGGTCACCAAGGCTTGAGACATGGGTGGAACCTCCTGAATAGGATCGAAGTTTAGCACTCGGGTGGTTGGAGTGCTAAAGCACGGCATTGGTTCCGCGCTTTAATGAACCATATAGTACAGATATTTTCCACCCTTGTCCAGCGCCTCGCCCGATCCGACATGAGGCTGGCGAAACGGCCTTCAAGTGGGCGTGAAATGGCCTTGCAATGCGGCTCGTGGCGGCAGCGACCAGTCGATCGGCGGCTGCCCGCGGGCCTCCAGGTAGCGGTTGGCGGCAGAGAAATGGCCGCAGCCGAGGAAACCGCGGTGGGCCGACAGCGGCGACGGGTGCACCGCCTTCAGCACGCAGTGCCGGCGGGTGTCGATCAGCTGGCCCTTGCGCTGGGCATAGCTGCCCCACAGCAGGAACACCAGGCCTTCGCACTCGCGGTTGAGCGCATCGATCGCGGCGTCGGTGAAACCCTCCCAGCCCTTGCCCTGGTGCGAACCGGCGCGGCCTTCCTCCACGGTCAGCACGCTGTTGAGCAGCAGCACGCCGCGATCGGCCCACGGCGTGAGGCAGCCGTGGTCGGGGCGCGGGATGCCAAGGTCGCGCTGGATCTCCTTGAAAATGTTCTCCAGCGACGGCGGCACCCTTACGCCGGGACGCACCGAGAAACACAGGCCGTGCGCCTGGCCGGGACCGTGGTACGGATCCTGGCCGAGGATCACCACCCGCACCGCGTCGAACGGAGTGTGCCCGAACGCGGCGAAGATCTCCGGGCCGAGCGGGTAGATCCGTTTGCCGCGACGGATTTCCTCGCGCAGGAACACCGCCAGCGCCTGCATCTCGGGACGTAGCAGGTAGTCGCCGATGCGCGCCTTCCACGACGGTTCCAGCTTGATCCGCGCCGTGTCGCTCATGCCCCGGCCGCGTGCCCGCGCAGGTGCTTCGCCACGCGCAGCTGGAACAGCAGCTTGGTGACCAGCAGTCTTTCCTCGACCGGCTTCTCGACCAAGTCGTTGGCGCCGGCCTTGATCAGCGCAGCCTGGTTGGCCGGGTTCTCGTCGCCGGTCATCACCAACACCGGCAACCGGCCCTTGCCGTAGCCGAATTCGCCGCGGATGTGTTCGAGCAGGTCGCCGCCGGTGAGTTCGCCCTTCAGGCTGACGTCGGTGAGCACCACGTCGGCGCCGATCTGGCCATGCGCCTTCGAGGTTTTCAGCAACGTCAATGCGTCCTCCACGCTGACCACGTGGCGCACGGTGAGGCCGATCTTCTCCAGCATGCGGCGGGTCGCCAACGCCACCACGCGGCTGTCCTCGACGTACAGCACCACACCCTCGGCGGTGTCGTCCGGCCGCACGTAGCCGCGGATGAATTCAGCCAGCGCCTGGAAGCCCAGCGCCTTGTCGAAATAGTCGGTGACATGCTCACCCAGCGAGCGGCTGTGCAGACGGCCCTCGACATCGCCTGACACCACCACGATCGGCACGTAGGCCTGCGGCGCCGAATCGCGCACCAGCCGCGCCAGCTCCAGCCCATCCATGTCGGGCAGGCGCAGCGCGATGGTGATGAAGTCGAACACGCCTTCGCCGAGCACCTGCTGCGCCTCGGCACCGCTGCCGCAGCCGACCACCTCGACGCCGGGCAGTTCGGCCAACAACACACGGGTGATCAACTGGCGTACCACGCGCGAACCGTCGACCACCAGCACCCGCGGTGCATCGGTCAGCAGACGGCCGCTGATATTCGTACTCATGCCTCAGTTCACCCACCTGACCATGGCGATCCTTCGCCCATGAACCGGCGAGCGCACCCCTGCGCCCGCCTCGACTGCCGATCGTGCACCAAACGCGGCACCGGCGGCTGCGATTCGCGTCACCCCGGCGCAAGACCGTCACGCCGCCTTGCGCAATTGCCACGCGCTGACCAGTCGCGCGCCGAGCCAGCCCAGCGCGGCGGCGGCCAGCGGCACCGCCAGCAGCAGCCACAACGGCAGCCCGCCGACCTGCAGCTTGCCATCATAGGCCTGGCTCAGCTGCGCCACCGGGGCGGCCAGCGCGAATTCGATCAGCACCGCGAGCAGGGCAGCCAGGATGCCGCTGAACAGGCCATACCAGATCCCGGCGTACAAATAAGGCCGCCGCACGAACGCGCCACTGGCGCCGACCAGCAACAGCACACCGATCTCCTCGCTGCGGCTGGCGATGTCCACGCGCACCGTGTTGCCGACCACCAGCAGCGCCGCCAGCGCCAGCAACGAGGCAAGCACCAGCACCACGCGGTTGCCCACGCCGAGCAGCGCATCCAGACGTTTCCGCCAGCTGCCGCTGTCCTGCACCATGTCGACGCCACGCATGCCGCGCACGTCGGCGACCAGCTGCTCCAGCGCCTGCGCGCTCGCCCCGGCACGCGGCTGCAGCTGCAGCACGTACGGCAGCGGGTTGTCGTCCAGCGTCTGCAGCGCGCCGGAGAAGCCCTGCATCCGGGCCAGCTCGTCCATGCCCTGCTGCGGCGTCTTCACCACCACCGCGGCCAGCTCGGCGCGGTCGGTCAGCTGCGTGGCCAGCAGTTGCGCCTGCGGCGCGGCCTGGCCGGGCTGCAGGAACACGCTGATCGCCTGGCTCTGGCCCAGCGCATCGCCGAGTTTCTGCACGTTGCCCAGCAGCAGGTAGAACGCCAGCGGCAGGGCCAGCGCCAGCCCCATCACCGCGATCGTCAGCAGACTGCCGAACGGGCGCGAGGCGAGCCGGCGCAGGCTGGACGCCGCGCTCCAGCCATGGTGCTCGCGCCAGTTGCCGAAGCGGTTGCCGCGACTGTGGACATTGCGCGGCGCGGCGTCCGCCGGCGCGTGCAGGGATTCCGGCGACGCGTTCACAGCACCTCCTGCGCGGCCAGGTCGGCGACCAGGCGGCCGTGGTCGAGCACGATCACGCGCTTCTTCATGCGCTTGATCAGCGGCAGGTCGTGACTGGCGATCAGCACGGTGGTGCCGACCTGCTGGAATTCGCCGAACAAGCCCATGATCTCCACCGCCAGCTGCGGATCGAGGTTGCCGGTGGGCTCGTCGGCGATCAGCAGGCCGGGGCGCGCCACGATCGCGCGGGCGATGCCCACGCGCTGCTGCTCGCCGGCGGAAAGCGTCGCCGGCAACTGCCGCTCGTAGGCGAGCAGGCCGACCTTCTCCAGCGCCGCGCGCACCCGCCGCGCGCGTTCGGCGCGGGCGATGCCGCCGATCGCCAGCGGCAGCTCGACGTTGGCGAACACGCTGCGGTCCATCAGCAGGCGATGGTCCTGGAACACCATGCCGATGTGCCGGCGCCACTTCGGGACGCCGCTGTGGCGGATCTTCGCCAGGTTCTTGCCGTCCACGCTGATGATGCCGTGCGACGGCCGCTCGATCAGGCCGAGCAGCTTGAGCAGGGTGCTCTTGCCGGCGCCGGAGTGCCCGGTGACGAAGGCCATTTCGCCGGTCGGCACCTCGAACGAAAGCTGCGAGAGCGCCTCGTGGCCGCCCTCGTAGCGCTTGCTGACTTGATCGAACTGGATCACCGCGCGTCCCCGAGCCTGCGTGTCGTCACAACGACGGCAAGGATAAGGGATGCCGGCGCCCAGATGCGGCATCCGCCCGCCGCGGGTTCAGCCCGCGGCGGAGATGGTGCTCAGCGGCCGGTGAACAGCCGGGTGAGCCGGCGAAACAACCCCGGCTTCTTCGCCTGGGCATGCTCGCCCGGCTTGCCGGCGACCGCGGCGACCTGCCGCGAAGGCCGGCTGTGCGGCGCGCCGGCGGAGTCGGCCGCATTGCGCTCACGCGCCGGGCGATGCTCGCCGCGCGCCGCGCGGCTGCCGTCGACGGCCGGGCCGTTGTGCCCCGCGATCTCGACAGCGGCGCCCGGGGCGCCCTCGCGCCGCCGGTTGCGCCCGCCGCGGCGGCGGCGGCGCTTGTGCGCGGCATCGGCACTGGCGTTGTCGTCGGCAGCCGGCGCGGCCCCAGCCGGGGGTGGCCCGGCCGGGGGGGCCGCCACCGGCGCCTCGGCGGCCACCGCCGGCTTGCGCTCGCGCGGCGGGCGCGAATCGCTGCGGCCGCCACTGCGCTCGCCGCGGCCGGCGCCGCCGGAACGGCGCGGCTTCTCGCCGGGGCGCGGCGCCACCACGTCGCCGAATGCGGCGCTGTCGGCGGCGGCGTTCGCGGCGAACTCGGCGTCGATCGCGTGCGGCTTGGGCATTACCAGCAGTTCCGGATCCATCGCCGCTACCGGGATGCTCTGGCCGATGTAGGTCTCGATGTCGGGCAACGACATCGCGTACAGGTCGCAGGCGAAGCTGATCGCGTCGCCTTCCGCCCCGAGACGGGCCGTGCGGCCGATGCGGTGCACGTAATCCTCGGCTTCGTGCGGCAGGTCGTAGTTGAAGACGTGGCTGACGTGGGGAATGTGCAGGCCGCGCGCGGCCACGTCGGTGGCCACCAGGATGTCGAGCTGGCCTTCCTGGAAGCGCTGCAGCAGCTTCTGCCGCTTCAGCTGCGGCACGTCGCCGGAGATCGCGCCGACGCGGCAGCCGTGGCGCTTGACCCGCTCGGTGACACGCTCGGCGGCGGCCTTGGTGTTGACGAAGATGATGCTGCGGCTGGGCTCGAGCCGGTCGATCAGGTTCAGCAGCAGCGGCATCTTCTCTTCCTTGGCCGGGAAGTAGACCAGCTGGCGCACCTTGTCGGCGGTGACGTTGTCGCTCTCCACCACCACCTTCTCGGCCTCGTGCATGTGCTCGTAGGCCAGCTCCAGCACGCGATGGCTGAGCGTGGCGGAGAACAGCAGCACCTGGCGCTGCTCGCGCGGCGGCAGCTTACGGAAGATGAAGCGCACGTCCTTGATGAAGCCGAGGTCGAACATGCGGTCGGCCTCGTCGATCACCATCACCTCGACGCTGTTGAGGCTGAACACGCCCTGCTTGTGGTAGTCGAGCAGGCGGCCGGGCGTGGCGATGACGATGTCGCAGCCGTCCTTCAGCTGCTGGCGCTGCTTGTCGTAGTCGACGCCGCCGTAGATCAGCGCGGTCTTCAGGCCGGTGTGGCGGCCGATGTTGCGCGCGTCCTTGTCGATCTGGATGGCCAGTTCGCGGGTGGGCGCGATCACCAGCGCGCGCGGGTCGCTGTCCTTGCGGTCGGCCACCGCGGGAGTGGTCAGCAGGCGGTTCATCAGCGCGACCAGGAACGCGCAGGTCTTGCCGGTGCCGGTCTGCGCCTGGCCGGCGACGTCGCGCCCGGCCAAGGCCAGCGGCAGGGTCAGCTCCTGGATCGGCGTGCAGCGGGTGAAGCCGCTGTCGTCCAGGCCCTGCTGCAGCAATGGATGAAGATCGAAGTTGGCGAAGAAGGTGTCGGTGAGTACGGTTTGTGACATATGCGGATGGTTGACCTTGCCTGACGGCGGCGTGATGCGCTGCACCCGCTCCTGGCGCCGGTGTGGCGGAGGGCGGTGCAGGACGGTGCGCGATGCGCAGCGAAGCGGCTCAATGTCAGGGTCAACAAGGTCGCGCCGCGGCTGGCGACGCCGTATTTGCCGGCGGTCTGACGGGCGGCCGTGCCGGCCGCCCTTGAATCGTGCCCGGAGTTGCGCTGGAATGAAACCTCGCCGCCATGGCGAGGCCTCGTCCGGCCCAACCCGCGCTTCGTGGGCGCCTGAGTGTAGCCGATGATGGTCCCGCCCGTCGTCACTCCTTGTTTTTCGGCCCCGGCCGCCCCATTGTTTTCCATCTGCCAATTCTGGCCCCCAGCCACGGAGATCCCCGGTGAGCGACCTGATTACCCATGTGAATGACGACGCCTTCGAAGAGCAGGTGCTCAAGTCCGAAACCCCGGTGCTGCTGGATTTTTGGGCGGAATGGTGCGGCCCGTGCAAGGCCATCGCGCCGATGCTGGACGAGATCGCCCAGCAGTACGAAGGCAAGCTGCGCATCGTCAAGGTCAACATCGACCAGAATCAGCAGACCCCGCGCACCTACGGCGTCCGCGGCATCCCGACCTTGATGGTGTTCAAGAACGGCAAGGTCGAGGCCACCCAGATCGGCGCCGTCAGCAAGGGCCAGCTGACCCAGATGATCGACAAGGCCATCTGACCCTCCCGTTGCCCGCCCGCTGCGCGCAGCCTGCCCGGCCCGGTCCGGCAGGCTCGCCAGGCTTTACGCCGATACGCGGCGAGTGCTAGATTCATCGCGTCCGTCGGGACAGTCCTGTCCCCCTGCGCCCTCCGCGCGACGCACACCCTCCCTCCTGTAATTCAACGGCGCCCCGCGAGGATTGCCCGTGTCCGATACCGAAAACAAAGTCCCGAACGACGCCCAGGGCGCCGACGCCCGGCCCGTGGCCGAAGGCCGGCCCGAGCCGCGTGCCCGCGCGCCGCGCCGCACGGCCGCGGCGATTGCGGCGGCGAATGCGGAAAAGGCGGCAGTCGCCGACAAGCCCGCCGTTCCGCCAGCACCGGTTCCCGCAGCGCCCGCACCGATAACGGCCAGCCTGCCGGCGGAGCCGGCGGCCGTCCGCCCGGCACAAGAGCCGCGCGACTTCGCGCCGCAGACCGCGCCGAACCAGGAGTCGCCGCAAGCCCAGCCAACCCCGGGCCAGGCGCAGAATCCGAATCCCGGCCAGGGCCAGAGTCCGAACCAGAACCAGAACAACGGCGGCCGCGAGGGTCGCGAAGGTCGCGGCCGGCGGCGTCGCAACGAACGCGGCGGCAACCCGAACCAGCAACAGGGGCGTCCGCAGGGCGGCCATCCGCGGCCCAACCCGAACGGCCTGCCGGTGGACGACGACAACGCCGATCCGGGCAGCAACGACCGGGTGATCAACCTCACCGAGCTCAAGCGCATGAAGGCGCCGCAGCTGCTGGAATTCGCCGAGTCGCTGGGCGTATACGAAGGCGTCGCCCGCGCCCGCAAGCAGGACGTGATCTTCAACGTGCTCAAGGCGCACGCCCGCTCCGGCGGCGGCATCTGGGCCGAAGGCGTGCTGGAAATCCTGCAGGACGGCTTCGGCTTCCTGCGCTCGGCCGACGAGTCGTACCTGGCCGGCCCGGACGACATCTACGTGTCGCCCAGCCAGATCCGCCGCTTCAACCTGCGCACCGGCGACTACATCACCGGCCGCGTGCGCCACCCGAAGGAAGGCGAGCGCTACTTCGCGATGCTGCGCGTCGACGACATCAACGGCGATCCGCCGGAGGCGTCGAAGAACAAGATGCTGTTCGAGAACCTCACCCCGTTGTTCCCGCGCAAGGCCTTCCGGCTGGAGCGCGGCAACGGTTCGAGCGAGGACATCACCGGCCGCATCCTCGATTTGATCGCGCCGATCGGCAAGGGCCAGCGCGGCCTGATCGTCTCCCAGCCGAAGTCCGGCAAGACGATGATGCTGCAGAACATCGCCCAGGCCATCCAGTACAACCATCCCGAAGCGCACCTGATCATGCTGCTGATCGACGAGCGTCCGGAGGAAGTGACCGAGATCGCCCGCACCGTGCGCGCCGAAGTGATCAGCTCCACCTTCGACGAACCGGCGGTGCGCCACGTGCAGGTCGCCGAGATGGTGATCGAGCGGGCCAAGCGCCTGGTCGAGCACAAGAAAGACGTGATCATCCTGCTCGATTCGATCACCCGCCTGGCGCGTGCCTACAACACCGTGATCCCCAGCTCCGGCAAGGTGCTCACCGGCGGCGTCGACGCCAACGCATTGCAGCGCCCGAAGCGCTTCTTCGGCGCCGCCCGCAACGTGGAGGAAGGCGGCAGCCTGACCATCATCGCCACCGCGCTGACCGAAACCGGCAGCAAGATGGATGAGGTGATCTACGAAGAGTTCAAGGGCACCGGCAACATGGAAGTGCACCTGAGCCGTCGCATCTCCGAGAAGCGCGTCTACCCGGCGATCGACATCAACCGCTCCGGCACCCGCCGCGAGGACCTGCTGATCGACCCGGACATGCTGGCCAAGATCTGGATCCTGCGCAAACTGCTGCACCCGATGGACGAGCTGGCCGCGATGGAGTTCATGCTCGACAAGATGAAGAACACCAAGTCCAACGACGAGTTCTTCAATTCGATGAAGCGCTGAGGCAACATGCCTTCACGAAACAGGCCGGCACATGCCGGCCTGTTTCGTTTTGCGCGCCGCATGCTAACTTGATATGCACCTTCCATCCCAAGGTGACACCATGCAGCAGCAGCGGCGAACGATCCGACGAGTCATGGCACGGTTCGCGCTGATCACCTGTCTTGGCATGGCTGCCGCCTCTGCACTCGCTGCCGAAGCGGAGCCGACATCGCACACCGGCATACTCTACGGCGCGCCCTACCGCATCGATGTCCCGGCGGGCTGGAACGGCGACTTGATCATGCTGATGCATGGCTACGAACCGCAAGGTGCACCGCGGGCGACGCCGATGAAGCCCGCGAACGAGACGGACATCTTCCTCAAGCAGGGCTATGCGGTCGCACAAAGCGACTACGCCTCGCAAGGATGGGCCGCAGGCGATGCCGTCGTCGACAACGAACGACTTCGGCAACTGGCCGTTCGCAGCGTCGGAGACCCGCATCAGACCTATCTCGTCGCCTTCTCGTTGGGCGGCCTCGGGGCGGCGGCGAGTCTCGAACGCTACCCGCACGCCTACTCAGGGGCACTGATCCTGTGCGGCGCAACCGTCTCCACGCCCGAGCTGCTGTCGCGCGGCGTGCTTGAGCCACTGGTCGCCTTCGACGCGTTGATTCCCGGCGTGCTGCCGGATCTGGCCGCCGCCGACGCGCCGAAGTTCGTCCCGCCCACGGCGTTCACCCAGGCACTGCAATCGCATCCGGAACAGGCTGCACTGTTGGAGCGGCGCCTGCAGGGAACGCAAACATCGCTGGCGCTCTATTACATGGTGCTGCGCGAGCTGGAGCAACGCGCGGGCGGCATGCCCGTGGACAACCGCACCACCGACTACCGTGGCTTTGGCGACGATGCCGCCTTCAATCGGCGTGTGCACCGCTACACCGGCTCGCCCGCGGCCCTTGCCTACGCTGCCCGCAACGTCAGCCTGACCGGCCGCATCGACGTGCCGTTGGTGATGGAATGGAATGCCTCCGATTTCACCATCCCCACGCGGCTCCACGCCATCTACCCTGACCAAGTCCTGGCCGCTGGCAACGGAAGGCTGCTGACCGTGCTCGCGCCGGCCGGCCAGGGACACTGCGGCTTCAGCGACGCGCAGATCAGTGCGGCGTTCGGCACGCTGCTGCAAAAGACAGACGCTGTCGTGCACTGATGTCTGGGCGAGCACTGAGTGCTGGTGCGCGTCGCCTGCTTGCGTCCCGACCAGCCGGAAGCGTGGCTTCACATAACATCTGTACCGCCCCGTCCAATTATTTCCGGCTACCCCCTTTTCGTTGTCACGCAACACCCCCATAGTGACTCGCTCACCCAGCGAGGCTTCGCCCGTGTCCATACCCAGTGCCGTCAAGAGCACCCCGATCCAGGGCCGCCAGCAGCTTGCCGATTACCTCGCTGCCGGCGAGAAACCCCGCGAGGCGTGGCGCATCGGCACCGAGCACGAGAAGTTCGGCTTCCGTACCGACGATCTGCGCCCACCCCCGTTCGAGGGCGAGCGCGGCATCCGCGCGCTGCTCGAAGGCATCGCGGTGCGCTACGGCTGGGAGATCGCCCGCGAGGGCGAGATTCCGGTGGCGCTGTCGCGCGGCAAGGCCTCGATCACGCTGGAGCCGGCTGGCCAGTTGGAACTCTCCGGCGCACCGCTGGAGACCATCCACCAGACCTGCTGCGAGGTGAACTCGCACCTGGAGGAGGTGCGCTCGGTGGCCGACGGCATGGGCCTGGGTTTCCTCGGCATGGGCTTCCAGCCGAAGTGGCGCCGCGACGAGATGCCGTGGATGCCCAAGGGCCGCTACAAGATCATGCGCGAGTACATGCCGAAGGTCGGCTCGCTGGGCCTGGACATGATGACGCGCACCTGCACGGTGCAGGTGAACCTGGATTTCTCCAGCGAAGCGGATATGGTGAAGAAATTCCGCACCAGCCTCGCGCTGCAGCCGATCGCCACCGCGCTGTTCGCCGATTCGCCGTTCACCGAAGGACGGCCGAACGGCTATCTGTCGTACCGCTCGCACATCTGGACCGATACCGATCCGGACCGCACCGGCATGCTCGACTTCGTGTTCGCCGACGGCTTCGGCTACGAGCGCTACGTCGACTACATCCTCGACGTGCCGATGTACTTCAGCTACCAGGACGGCCGCTACATCGACCTGGCCGGCCAGGACTTCAAGCGCTTCCTGGCTGGCGAGCTGCCGACGCTGCCGGGCACCCACGCCACCATGAAGGACTTCGCCGACCACCTCACCACCGCCTTTCCCGAGGTGCGCCTGAAGCAGTACCTGGAGATGCGCGGCGCCGACGGCGGTCCGTGGAACCGCCTGTGCGCGCTGCCGGCGTTCTGGGTCGGCCTGCTGTACGACGACGAGGCGCTCGATGCAGCGTGGGACCTGGTCAAGGACTTCACCCGCGAGGAACGCCACGCGCTGCGTGATGGCGTACCGAAGCACGCGCTGAAACTGCCGTTCCGCGACGGCACTGTGCGCGACCTCGCCGAGGAAGCGCTGAAGATCGCCGGCCACGGCCTCAAGCGTCGCGCCCGCCTCAACCGCAACGGCGCCGACGAGAGCATCTTCCTCGAACCCATGATCGAGATCGTGCAGGCCAACCAGACCCCGGCCGAACGCAAGCTGGAGCTGTTCCACAGCGCGTGGAACGGCAGCGTCGATCCGGTGTTCCGCGAGTTTGCCTACTGAGGGCAGTTACTGCCCCGCAATTTTCGAACTGCTCCAGCGGTTTTCCGACTCATGTGTCGGAAGATCCGGTTCCAGTCAGATCAGGGTGACGTCGTTTCCACGAGCGACCATGCGACCGACTCGCCGGCCCGCATGGGCTTGCAGGCGGATCCGGCCAGCGGATATTCGTCCGGCACGGTCCATGACGTGCGTTCGAGCGCGATGCGATCCGTGTTGCGCGGCAACCGGTAGAAGTCCGGGCCATGGAAGCTGGCAAACGCTTCCAGCCGGTCCAGCCGATCCACCTGCTCGAACGCTTCGGCATACAGTTCCAGCGCCGCATGGGCCGTGTAGAGTCCCGCGCATCCGCAGGCCGCCTCCTTTGCCTCACGCGGATGCGGCGCGCTGTCCGTGCCCAGAAAGAAGTGCGGATCGCCGCTGGTGGCCGCTTGCTGCAGGGCAGCCCGATGCGTCTCGCGCTTGAGAATCGGTGCACAGTAGTTGTGCGGGCGGATGCCACCCTCGAACAGCGCGTTGCGGTTGAGCAGCAGATGATGCGCGGTGATCGTGGCCGCCAGATTGGCCGGAGCGCCACCGACGAACTCGACCGCATCGCGCGTGGTGATATGTTCCAGCACCATGCGCAAGGCCGGGAACCTGGCCTGCAGCGGCATCAGGTGGCGCTCGATGAAAACGCGTTCGCGATCGAAGATGTCGATATCCGGATCGGTGACCTCGCCATGCAGCAGCAAGGGCAGCTCATGCCGCTCCATCGCCTCGATCACGTGGTACACCCGTGACAGCTCGCGCACGCCGGATTGCGAATTGGTGGTGGCGCCGGCGGGGTAATACTTGACCGCAAAGACGTTGTCGCTGCTTTTCGCGCGGGCGATCTCCTCGACCGGGGTGTCCTCGGTCAGGTACAGCGTCATCAGCGGCTGGAAGCTAATGCCCACCGGCAGACTCGCCAGAATCCGTCGACGATAATCTTCTGCCTGCGCAACCGTGGTCACCGGCGGCTTCAGGTTCGGCATCACGATGGCGCGCGCAAAACGCTGCGCGGTATGGGCGATCACCGAGGCCAGTGCGTCGCCGTCGCGAAGGTGCAGGTGCCAGTCGTCGGGGCGGGTGATTTCTATGCGCGTTGGCGTCATGACTGGCGAGCCTGGGTTGCGATCGGAGACCGTAATGGTATCGCGCAGGCGCGCTCCGGTAATCCCCCCACTTTTAACTGACAGCAAAAGTGGAGCTAAGCGGCGAGCGCCAATTTCTGTATCGGCGTGATGC
>NZ_JBYTCN010000024.1:0-12532 GCF_058790335.1 Rhodanobacter sp. FW101-FHT13A11
TGGCCATCCACCTTCGCCTGACCGCGAAGGGTGAAGCGGTTGAGTCGCTTGTTGGCGCGCACGTTGCCGAAGACGGGCTCGACGGTGGCGAATCGTCGCCCGTACTGTTCGCGTCCCCACGCACTGTCGATGCGCTCGCGCATGCGCTGACTGTGGGTTTGTTCGGCTCTGCGGGTGAGGACGGCGACTTGTCGCGAGCGCGTGGTCTCAGGTTTGCGTAAGCACGTCGTACGCAGCGGGCAGCCTTGGCAGGCAGCCTCTGGTGCGCGGAACTTGATCGCGGCATAGCCGCCGATCGTGCAGTCCTTGCCGTTGCGATGTAGGCGTTTTCCGGCCGGACAGATCGCGTAGGACTGGTCCGGCGCGATGATGAAATCCTCGCTGCCGAACAGGCGTGGCTTTGTCGGTTTGCGTGTCTTGTCGTGCAGCGGATCGGGCTTGGCCAGGTGCTTGTCCTGCTCGGCGAAACGTTCGTCGCGCCGGCGCATGGCGTTGTCGGCGATCAACGCGTCGATGTGCTTTTCGGCCAGCGCCACGAGGTTGGCTTCGCTGTGATAGCCGGCATCGGCGGTGAGCAGCGTCGCGGGCGTGCGCTGCTCGGCGCAGGCGTCCAGTACCGGCAGCAGCAGTTCCTGTTCTGCGCCGGTGCCGTGGGCCGAAGCCTCGACGATGACCTGATGCGCCGCATCGACCACGGCCACGCCGCAATAGCCCTGGACCACCCCCTTGTCGGTGGCCAGCTTGGCCGATTCGTTGTCGGTGCGATTGGACTTGCGGACCTTGCCGCGCGAACCGGGCCGGTCTTCCGGATGATCGGCCAGCCATTGACGGATCTTCGTTGCCTCGCGAGTAAGGCGCTCGATGCGTTCGGCGGCCTTGGCATCCCGCACGTCTTCGGCCGCGCCGGCATCGTTGGCTTGGTGGCGCTCCAGCATGGTGGCCGCCGCGCGCTCCATCTTCTGTGCCTGCGCGAGGAACTCGGCGCGGGTGCCTGAGCGGTGTTTGGATGCGTTGGAGGGCAGCTTCACGCCGTCAATAGCGAACATCTCGCGACCGATCAGGCCTTCTCCATCAAGCAGTGTGAGCACCTGGGCAAAGACTGTCGCGATCGCCTCGCGCGAGCGGCTGACGAAGTCCGCGATGGTGGTGAAGTGCGGCTTGGCGTCGCCGGTCAGGGCGATGAACAGCACGTTGTCGCGGCAGGCGCGCTCGATCGAGCGGGAGCTCACCATGCCCTGGGAATACGCCAGCAGCACGGCCTTGAGCAACATCGTCGGCGCATGTGCCGGCGCGCCGCTGTCGTCATTGCGGTAATGCGCATCGAAGGCGGACAGATCCAGCTGATCGACCAGATGGTGCACGGCATGGGCAAATGATCCCGGCACCAGCTGCGCCTGCAGGTCCACCGGCAACAGCCGCGGACTCATGTCGATGTGCCGGTAACGCGCCATGCCGATCCCCCTTGTTCACGTGGGGGTATTGAAGCAAGATCGGCGGAGGTTTTTCTACAGCCTCGTTAGGCCTCATGCAGGACCTTCATCCCGCCGAACTAGTTGGGCAGACTACCGTCATCGTCAATGGTTGCCCGAACTGCGGCGCCTTCAGTCCGCGGCGGGCGCGCGCGGCGGCACTGCCGGAGAGGTACCTGCCGTCGCGCGAGCGGGCGTCGAGGTCGAGTGGTTGCACCGGGGCCGCCTGACCCCGGCGCCTACAGCAGCCGCAGCAGTTCCTTCATCAGCGGCAGCCGGCGCACGCGCACGGCGCTGGCGCGGAAGACCGCGTTGGCCAGTGCGGGGGCGGCGGTGGGCATGGCGAGGAAGCTGGCGCCGGCCGGCGCGCGGTCGTCGGCAACGGTGATGACCTCCACGTCGTTCGGCAGCTGCGCCATGCTGGCCAGCGGGTAATCCCTGTAGCCGCGCTGCTGCACCTGGCCGCCCTTGATGGTGATCGCCGCGTTGAGCGCGATGGACAGCGCGTCCAGCGTGGCGCCGGCCACCTGGCCCTGCAGGCCGAGCGGGTTGATCACGCGGCCGACGTCGACGGCGCAGACGACGCGCTGGATGACCAGCTTCTCGCCCTGCATCGCCGCCTCGACCGCGTGCGCCACGTAGGCGCCGTCGATGTGCCAGCAGGCGATGCCGAGGCCGTTGACGGTGCGCAGCCAGTTCTTCCATTCGATGCGGTCGGCGACCAGCCCGAGCACGTTGGCGAGGCGGCCGGTGTCCAGCGTGGCGCCGCCGTCCAGCGGCAGCTGGCGCGGCGTGCCGAGGAGGCGCAGGCGCGTCTTCAGCGGGTCCTCGCGCAGCAGGTGGGCGATCTCGTCGATGAAGCTTTCGGCGGCGAACGCGTTGCTGAGGTGCGGCATGCCGCGCATTGGGCCGCGCGGGGTCGCCGACTCCAGCGCGTACCAGTCGCTGCGGTAGTTCGGCACCAGCGGGGCCGGCAACGGTTCGGCCTGCAGTTCGGAGGTCCACAGGCGGTCGGCCGGCACGCCGCGGCGGGCCAGCGCTGAGGCGCTGGCCATGCGCTGGTGCCAGGCCAGCAGCTGGCGCTTGCGGTCGATGAGCGCGCTGATCCGGTGCACGCTGCCGGCACGGTAGCAGTCGTGGCCGAAGTCCTGCTCGCGCGTCCACAGCAGGCGCACCGGCCTGCTGGCGGCCTTGGCCAGCATCACCGCCTCGGCGACGTAGTCGTGGTCGAGCCGCCGGCCGTAGCCGCCGCCGACGCGAGGCACGCGGATGTCGATCTGGTCGGGCGCGAGGCCGGTCAGCCGCTGCACCACGGCCCAGGCCAGCTGCGGCGCCTGGGTCGGCACGACCAGGCTGGCGCGGTCCTTGTCCAGCCGCACCAGGCAGTTCATCGGTTCGGCGGTGGCGTGCGCCAGCCACGGCTGCACGTAGGTGGCGTCGAGGCGGTGCGCGGCCTTCCGGCCGGCGGTGTCGACGTCGCCCACGTTGCGCACGCGCGTGGTGGGGGCGGCCTTGCCGGCGAGCAGGGCGAGCGCCTGCTGCTCCAGCGCGGCGCTGTTGTCGTCGCCGCTGGCGCCGGGTTTCCATTCGAGCTTGAGCTTGTCGCGGCCCTGCAGCGCGGCCCAGGTGTCCTCGGCCAGCACCGCCACGGCCGGGGCGATCGCCGTGCTGCCCAGCGGCTGGCCGGGTTCGGGCTTGAGCTGGACGACCTTCAGCACGCCCTTCACGGCAAGCGTGTCGGTGGTGTCGATATGCGCCAGCGTGCCGTCCGGCCACGGGCAGTGCGCCAGCACGGCGACCAGCGCGTCGCCGTAGTGGTGGTCGATGGCGTAGCGGACCTGGCCGGTGACGATCGCGCGCGCGTCGACGTCGCCGGCGCCCTGGCCGATCAGGCGGTAGGCGGCGGCCTCCTTCGGCGGCGGCGGGCTGGCCGGCAGCGCGATCTTGCTGGCCTCCGCAGCGAGGCTGCCGTAACCGAAGCGGCGGCCGTCCGGCGCGATCACGTAGCCGTTGCTGCAGCGCAGCCGGTTGGCGGGTACGCCGATCCGGCGCGCGGCCGCCTGCAGCAGCAGCCAGCGCGCCGCCGCACCGGCCTGGCGCAGGTCGTGCCAGGCGGCGGGGATCGAGCCGCCGGTGCCGCCGACCTGGCCCCCGTAGGCCCAGCGCGGCTTGCCGTTGTCGTTGTCCACGCCGAGGCCGAGCGGGATCACGCTGACGTTGCTCCAGTCGGCGTCGAGTTCGTCGGCGATGATCCGCGGCAGCGAGGTGGCGACGCCGGTGCCGGTGTCCGGGTCGCGCGCGCCGATCAGCACCTTGCCGTCCACGTCGATGCGCACGTAGGGGCCGAGGCCGTGGATCTCGTCGCCGAGCAGGGCCGGCGGCAGCGGCGCGTCGGCGGCCTCGGCGAGGCGGATGCCCACGACCAGCGCGCCGGCGCCGCCGGCCAGCACCTGCAGGAAGCGCCGGCGCGAAAGGCGGATGCCGTGGCTCATGGCTGGCCTGCCTTGCCGGCGGCGGCGCGCTTGATCGCGCGGCGCACGCGGGTCTGGCAGCCGCAGCGGCACAGGTTCGGCAACTGGTCGATGTCGGCGTCGCCAGGATGGGGCTTGCGCCCGAGCAGGTCGACGCCGGCGATCAGCCAGCCGGGCGTGCAGTAGCCGCAGCCGATCGCGTCCTCATCGATGAACGCCTGTTGCAGCGGATGCAGGGTGCCGTCGGCGGCAGCCAGGCCTTCCACCGTGACGACCGCCTTGCCGGCCAATGCGGCGATCGGTTGCGTGATCGCGGAAACCGCCTTGCCGTCGAGCAGCACCAGGTCGGCGCCGTTCTCGCCGCGTTCGCTGCCGTACTTGGTGCCGGTGAGCCGCAGCACGTCACGCAGGTACCACAGCAGCGGCATCTGCGGATCGCCCGTATGGCGGTAGTGCTCGCCGTTGACCTGCAGGTCGATGCCGTCGCGCATCTTCTCCGGCACGATGCCGCTTTCCTGGCCGGTCGGCACAACCTGGGCTTGCACGGGCACCATCCATCATCTCCCTGGGAACGTATCGGCGCATTGTGGCATTGCCGCCGGCCGCTTAGGGATGCACGCGGCTGAACAGGCGGCGCCAGAGCAGGTACGCCGGCGCACCGGCGACCATGATCAGCAGGCCGATGCCGGTATTGCGCGGGTTGTCGTGCAGCGACATCACCACCACCAGCGCCACCGCGGCGATGAACAGCAGCGGCAGCCACGGGTAGCCCGGCACGCGGAAGCCGCCGCAGGCGTCGTCGTGGCGGCGGTACCAGAACAGCGTGCCCACGCCGACCGCGCAGGCCAGCCAGTCGCCGAAGGTGGCGTAATCCAGCAGCTGGCCGTAGCTGCCCGACAGCGCCAGCACGATGGCCCAGGCGGTCAACAGCAGCAGCGCGGTGTTCGGCGTGCGCCAGCGCGGGTGCAGCCGCGCCACCGCGCGGAAGAACAGCCCGTCCTCGCCCATCACCTGCAGCACGCGGGCGCCGGCGACCAGGGTGATGTTGCAGAAGCCGAGGGTGGAGATCGCCACGCCCAGCGCGATCACTTTCGCGCCGACCGGGCCGGCCACCTGCTGCATCACGTCCGCCGCCGGCGCGCTGCTGGCGGCCAGGCCGGCGTGGCCGAGCACGGCGAGGTAGGCCACGTTGACCAGGGCGTAGGCACCGATCACCAGCAGCATGCCCAGGGTCAGCGCGCGCGGCAGCGTGCGCTGCGGGTCGCGTACCTCGCCGGCCAGGTTGTTGAGGTAGGTGAAGCCGGAGTAGGCGAACAGCACCGGCAGCGCCGCGCCGAGGAAGCCGACGCCCTGGCGTGCCGGGTCGGCGGCCAGCACCTGGCCGTGGCCGGCGCCGGCGAGGAACAGCCCGCACGTCACCAGCGCCGCCACTGCCAGCAGCTTGAGCACGGCGAACAGGTTCTGGATCTGCGCGCCGAGGCGGATGCCGAACAGGTTGATGCCGCCGACGAAGACCAGCGCGCCGATCGTCAACGGTCGCGCCCAGGCCGGCGGCAGGCCGAACAGGGCCGCGGCGTAGCGGGCGAAGATCGTCGCCACCGCCGCGCTGGAGCCGGAGTAGATCACCAGCAGCATGGTCCAGCCGAACAGGAAGCCGGCCAACGGTCCGAACGCCTCGCGCAGGTAGACGTAGCTGCCGCCCGCGTGCGGCCGTCGCGCGCCCAGCTCGGCGTAGCACAGTGCGCCGACCAGGGTGAGCAGGCCGGCGGCCATCCACATCAGCAGCAGCGCCAGCCCCGATTCGGTGCGCTGCGCCACGATGCCGGGATTGAGGAAGATGCCGCCGCCGATGACGCCGCCGACTACGATCAGGGCGGCATCCCAGGGCCGCAGGCTGCGCGCATAGGCGGTGCGGGAAGATGGGTTCACGGGTTGGTAGTGGCGGCGGCGGAACGAGGCGGCGAGCATGCGGGCTTGCCGGTGCGCCCGCAAGCGGCGCCACCATGAACTGCCATGGTTTCGATCGCCCAGGATGCCGACGGCTTGACGGAAGGTATTGGAATCGCAAGAAAATGCGATGTTGCAACAATGTGAAATCATCCACAAAAATGCACCGCCGCGCGACCGCTGTTCGCCGGCAAATGGCAGAAACAGACGTAAACCAACAAGGACGCTAAATGAAAAAGTACATGCAGGCGGCCGTCGCCGCCGTGGCGATGGCAGTGGTTTCCGGCGGTGCCTTCGCCGCCGACCAGGGGGCATTCTTCATCAACGGCAACTTGGGCCAGTCGCATTTCCACGACAGAGGCTTCAACGACCGCAGTGACACCAGCGGCGCACTGCGCGCCGGCTACAGCTGGCAGGGCGACACCGCCGATTTCGGCATCGAGACCGGCTATGTCGACCTCGGAAAGGCCAGTGGCAGTGTCGCGGTCGGCACCACTGCCGTCGGTTTCAGCGCCAAGGCCAAGGGGCCGCTGCTCGGCGTCAATGGCCGCTACAAGTTCCGCAACAAGATGTACATCTCGGGTCGCGCTGGCTGGTTCCACACCAGGATGGAGATGGACGCCGGTGGCTTTGGTTCGGGCAGCTACAACGGCGACGGCACCTATGCCGGTGTCGGCGTGGGCTACGACGTCACCCAGCACTTCAGCCTAGGCGTAGGTTTCGACAACTATCACGGCCGCATCAAATTCAATGGCCGCAAGTACGGCGAGAGCATTGGCGTGTTCTCCGGTTTCGCCGAGTACCGCTTCTGATCTTCGGTTCCAGCAACGCCACGGTGGCCGCCTCGTGCGGCCACCGTCGTTCTGGCGCAACGGTTCAGTCGATCTGCAGTTCGCCGCGCACGCCGATCGCGCAGGCGCCGCCGATGGTGATGGCGCCGCTGGCCGGGTCGCGGGCGACTTCCACGATGCCGTCGCGGCCGACCTCGCGGCCTTGGCTGGCGCGGTAGCGCAGGCCGTAGCCGTCGCGGTCGCCGCGCTCGCCCAGCCACGCCATGATCGCCGCGTTGGCGCTGCCGGTGACCGGATCTTCCGGAATGCCGTCGGCGGGGCAGAACGCGCGCACCGCCATCGCCGCGCCGCCTGCATGCTCGCGGCCGAACACGCCGACACCGACGGCCCGCTGCTGCAGGCACAGCGCGGCGACGGCGGCCAGGTCCGGCTGCAGGCCGCGCACGGCGGCGGCCTCGCCCAGGTTGCCCAGGATCCAGTGCGGGCCATTGTCGACGTGGCAAGCCTCTCCCGGCGCCAGCCCGATGCGCAAGGCACGGGCGAGCTCGGCTTGCAGCGCGGCGTCCGCTGCATCGATCCGCGCCGGCGGCGCCTGCACCCGGATCAGCCGCTGCGCGCCGCTGCCGGTCACCTGCACCGGCAGCAACCCGGCCGCGCACTCCTGGACCAGCGCGGTCTTGCCGGCGGCGACCAGGCCGGCCTCGATCGCCACCCAGGCGCTGCCGACGCTGGGATGACCGGCGAACGGCAGCTCCTGCCGCGGCGTGAAGATGCGCACGCGGTAATCCGCCGCGCTGCTGGTCGGCGGCAGCAGGAAGGTGGTTTCGGACAGGTTCGTCCAGTGCGCGATGCGCTGCATGGCGGTGGTGTCCAGGCCGTCGGCGTCGATCACCACGGCCAGCGGATTGCCGTCGAACAGGCGGCTGGCGAAGACGTCCAGTTGCATGAAGCGGCGCGGCGTGGGCATGGCATCGAGGGCCGGAGGCGTGGGCGGCCACGATGACATCGGGCCGGCCCGGCGGGCAAGCCGCCGCCGACCGGCCATGCCGGCGCCAGCGCCGGGACAGCCGCTTGCGGCACAATAGGCAGGTTGTGCCCGGCAAACGCCGCCGCCGGCACCGTCGTCCCGCCAGCCAGACCCGCCATGACCACCATCAAGCAAGCAGACCTGATCCAGTCCGTCGCCGACGCGCTGCAGTACATCAGCTACTACCACCCGGTCGACTACATCAAGAGCCTCGCCGCTGCCTACGAGCGCGAGGAATCGCCCGCCGCGAAGGACGCGATGGCGCAGATCCTGATCAACTCGCGGATGGCCGCTGAAGGCCACCGGCCGCTGTGCCAGGACACCGGCATCGTCACCGTGTTCCTGAAAGTGGGCATGAACGTGCGCTGGGACGACGCCACCATGTCGCTGGAGGACATGGCCAACGAGGGCGTGCGCCGCGCGTACATGGACCCGGACAACAAGCTGCGCGCCAGCGTGCTGGCCGACCCGGCCGGCAAGCGCACCAACACCAAGGACAACACGCCGTCGGTGGTGAACATGTCGATCGTGCCGGGCGACACCGTCGAGGTGATCGTGGCGGCCAAGGGCGGCGGCTCGGAGGCGAAGTCGAAGTTCGCCATGCTCAATCCGTCCGACTCGATCGTCGACTGGGTGCTGAAGACCGTGCCCACGATGGGCGCCGGCTGGTGCCCGCCGGGCATGCTCGGCATCGGCATCGGCGGCACCGCCGAGAAGGCGATGCTGATGGCGAAGGAGGCGCTGATGGAGTCGATCGATATCCAGGAGCTGATCGCGCGCGGCCCCGCCAACCGCGCCGAGGAACTGCGCATCGAACTGTACGAGAAGGTCAACGCGCTGGGCATCGGCGCGCAGGGCCTGGGCGGCCTCACCACCGTGCTCGACGTCAAGGTGAAGGATTTCCCGACCCACGCGGCGAACCTGCCGGTGGCGCTGATCCCGAACTGCGCCGCCACCCGCCACGCGCACTTCGTGCTGGACGGCTCCGGCCCGGTGATGCTCGACCCGCCGTCGCTGGAGGACTGGCCCAAGCTCACCTACGACGCGTCCAAGGGCCGCCGGGTGAACCTCGACACCGTGACCCGGGACGACGTCGCCAGCTGGAAACCGGGCGAGACCCTGCTGCTCAACGGCAAGCTGCTCACCGGCCGCGACGCCGCGCACAAGCGCATGGTCGAGATGCTCAACAAGGGCGAGCCGCTGCCGGTGGATTTCAACGGCCGCTTCATCTACTACGTCGGGCCGGTCGATCCGGTGCGCGAGGAAGTGGTGGGCCCGGCCGGCCCCACCACCGCCACGCGCATGGACAAGTTCACCGAGCAGGTGCTGGCGCAGACCGGCCTGCTCGGCATGGTCGGCAAGGCCGAGCGCGGTCCCGCCGCGATCGAGGCGATCAAGAAGCACCGCTCGGTCTACCTGATGGCCGTGGGCGGCGCCGCATACCTCGTTTCCAAGGCGATCAAGGCCTCGCGCGTGGTCGGTTTCGCGGACCTGGGCATGGAGGCGATCTACGAATTCACCGTCGAGGACATGCCGGTGACCGTGGCGGTCGACTCGGGCGGCAGCTCGGTGCACCAGACCGGCCCGCGCGAATGGCAGGCCAGGATCGGCAAGATCCCCGTCTTTATCAAGTAAAAGCAGTGCGCGCAGCGCACACGTTTGCCTCCTCCCCCTTGGGGGAGGATTGAGGAGGGGAGCTCCAAGGTCAGCACACCCTCCATCGAAATCCGAACAACCCGTAGGGCGGGCACTGGCCGCCGCCCCGCACGAGGCAAAGGCAAAAGCCGGCGGGCCGTGCCCGCCCTACAAAGCCGAAAGATCAAGAGCACCCCCCTGCGGCCGAAGGAAGTTCCTTTGGGACGAGCGGGAGAGGGCCACTAGGCTGTTTGGACGTCCATACGTCCAAACGAATCGTCCGCACAAAATATTTGCAATTCCAATGCCGCAGCGCAACACTGATCCGATATCCATTCCTGACAGCGAACCCCTGTGACTCCGCCAATCTCCGCGCCGTTACCCCCTGACGCCCCCTGGATCGTGATGAAGTTCGGCGGCACCAGTGTCGCCACGCTTCCCCGCTGGCAGAACATCCGCGAACTGGTCGCCAGCCGCCGCGCCGAAGGCGCGCGCGTGCTGGTGGTGGTTTCCGCGCTGACCGGCATCACCGACGCGCTGAAACAGCTGTGCGGCGAGGGCGAACCGGACAAGCGCAAGGCGGCGGCCGGCGCGATCGCGCAACGTCACTACGACCTGCTCGACCACATGCAGCTGGCGCTGCCGGACACGCTCGGCTCGCGCCTGTCGGACCTGGCCGGGCTGGCCGCCAACGGCCCGGCCCCGCGCGGCGAGCTGGCCTGGCAGGCGCAGGTGCAAGCGCACGGCGAGCTGATGTCCAGCGCGCTCGGCGCCGCCTTCCTCAGCCACAGCGGGCTGTCCACGCAATGGCTGGACGCGCGCGAATGCCTGGCGGCGGTGGCGTTGCCGAACCAGAACGAGCGCACCCGGCTGCTGTCGGCGATGGTCGAGGCGAAGCCCGATCCGGCGTTGAACGCGCGCCTGGCCGCGCTGGGCGAGGTGTTCATCACCCAGGGCTTCATCGCGCGTGAGCAGCACGGCCGCACCGTGCTGCTCGGCCGCGGCGGCTCGGACACCTCGGCCGCGTACTTCGGCGCGCTGCTGAAGGCGGCGCGGGTGGAGATCTGGACCGACGTGGCCGGCATGTTCACCGCCAACCCGCGCCAGGTGCCCGGTGCGCGCCTGCTGCAGCGGCTGGATTACGAGGAGGCGCAGGAGATCGCCTCCACCGGCGCCAAGGTGCTGCATCCGCGCTGCCTGTCGCCGCTGCGCGATCCGCGCGTGCCGCTGCTGGTCAAGGACACCAACCGGCCGGAACTCGACGGCACGGTGATCGGCCCCGAGGTGCGCGCGCACGCGCCCAGCGTGAAGGCGATCAGCGCGCGCAAGGGCATCACCCTGGTCTCGATGGAGTCGGTGGGCATGTGGCAGCAGGTCGGCTTCCTCGCCGACGTGTTCGCCCAGTTCAAGCAGCACGGCCTGTCGGTGGACCTGATCGGTTCGGCCGAGACCAACGTCACCGTGTCGCTCGACCCCACCGAGAACCTGCTCGATTCCGACGCGATCGCCGCGCTGGCCAGCGACCTGGCCAAGGTGTGCCGGGTCAAGGTGATCGCGCCGTGCGCGGCGATCACCCTGGTCGGCCGCGGCATGCGCTCGCTGCTGCACACGCTGTCCGGCGTGCTGGCCGAGTTCGGCCAGCTGCGCGTGCACCTGATCACGCAGTCGTCGAACAACCTCAACCTCACCTTCGTGGTGGACGAGGAGGTGGTCGACCAGCTGCTGCCGCACCTGCACGACCTGCTGATCGCCGCCGGCGCGCTGCGCACCGACGAGAGCGCGCTGTTCGGGCCGAGCTGGCAGGCCCTGTACGGCGGCGGCGAGGCGCCGGACGTGGCGCCGGCGTGGTGGCGCGGGCCGCAGCGGCAGCGCCTGCTGGAGCTGGCTGCCGAGGCCACGCCGCGCTACGTCTACCACCTGCCCACGGTGCGCCGGCAGGCGCGCGAGCTGAAGTCGCTGGCGGCGGTGGACCGGCTGCACTACGCGGTGAAGGCGAACACGCACCCGGCGATCCTCACTGCGCTGGCCGCTGAGGGTTTCGCGTTCGAGTGCGTCTCGCCGGGCGAGCTGGAAGCGGTCGCTGCGATCGTGCCGGAATCCGTGCCGCTGCTGTTCACGCCGAACTTCGCGCCGCGCCGGGATTACGTGTACGCCCTCGCCACCCGCGCCACCGTCACGCTCGACGCGCTGCATCCGCTGGAGCGCTGGGGCGAGCTGTTCCGCGGCCGCGAGATCGTGCTGCGGGTGGACCTGGGGCGCGGCCTGGGCCATCACGAGAAGGTGCGCACCGGCGGCAGCGGCAGCAAGTTCGGCCTGCCGCTGGACCAGCTGCCCACGTTCCTGCAGCTGGCCGACGCGCATGGCGTGACCGTGCGCGGCCTGCACGCGCACCTGGGCTCCGGCGTGCTCGACGCCGGCCACTGGGGCGAGGTGTATGCCCAGCTGGCGAGCCTGGCCGAGCGCATCGGCAGCGTGGCCTTCCTCAACATCGGCGGCGGCCTCGGCGTGCCCTCGCACCCGGGCGAGGCGCGGCTCGACATGGTCGAGCTCGACCGCGTGCTGCGCGAGGTCAAGGCGGCCTATCCGCACTACCAGCTGTGGATGGAGCCGGGCCGCTACCTGGTAGCCGATGCCGGCGTGCTGCTGGCGCGCGCGACCCAGCAGAAGGGCAAGGGCGCGTTCCGTTACCTCGGCATCGACACCGGCATGAACAGCCTGATCCGCCCCGCGCTGTACGATGCCTGGCACGAGATCATCAACCTGTCGCGGCTCGACGAACCGGCCACCGCGCTGTACCAGGTGGTCGGCCCGATCTGCGAGAGCGGCGACGTGCTCGGCACCGACCGGCGCCTGCCCGAGGCGCAGGAGGACGACGTGATCCTGATCGCCCAGGCCGGGGCCTACGGCAAGGCGATGTCCTCGCACTACAACCTGCGCGACGAGGCCGACGAGATCATCATCGAGTGAACTACTGCCCCCTCTCCCCACAGGGGAGAGGGGGCAGTTCCTCCCGGAGAGTGAAGAGTGACAACGACGATTCAACCGCGCCTCACCAGGGTTTTCCGCTTCGTGCGTTGCAGCTACGCCGATGGCGTGGCCGAGCTGGCGTATGCGTTCGACGACGGCGAGGAACTGGTCGAGCGGATCCGCTTCCCGGGGGGGGGGGGGGGGGGGGGAGAGGGGGGGGGGGGG
>NZ_JBYTCN010000024.1:12542-16310 GCF_058790335.1 Rhodanobacter sp. FW101-FHT13A11
ACCCCCCCCCCCCCCCCCCCCCCCGCGGCGGCGTTCGACGCCGCCCTGAAGCTGCTGCACCTGGTCGCGGGCGTCAGCTACTACAAGGCCGGCGTGCCGCCGCGGATCGAAGTGGCCGATGGCCCGCTCGACGACGCCACCGCCGAGCTGCTGGACCAGCTCTACCTGCACGGCCTGGCCGAGTTCGCCTATCGCAACGGGCTGGATCTGCGCGGGCGCATCACCTTTCCGCGCCTTGGCGCGGAAAGATCGGCAAGTTCGCGTGGTGGCGGCGCGCCGGCGGCCGGCGCGCTGGACTTGCCGAAACGCACCCTGGTGCCGATCGGCGGCGGCAAGGATTCGCTGGTGGCGGTGGAGGCGATCAAGGCGATCGGCGGCGAGGCGACCGCGGTATGGGTGGGCAATTCCGCGCTGATCGCGGCCTGCGCCGAGCGCACCGGCCTGCCCACCCTGAACATCCAGCGCGAGCTGGCGCCGGGCCTGTTCGAGCTGAACCGGCTCGGCGCGTGGAACGGGCACATCCCGGTGACCGCGGTGAATTCGGCGATCCTCGCCGTGGCCGCGATCCTGTACGGCTACGACTCGATCACGTTCGCCAACGAGCGTTCCGCCTCGGCCGCCACGCTGGAGTACGAGGGCCAGCAGGTGAACCACCAGTGGAGCAAGAGCCTCGCGTTCGAGACGCTGCTGGGCGACTGGCTGCACACGCACGTGGCCAGCGACCTCGACTACTGCTCGCTGCTGCGGCCGTACTCGGAGCTGGCGATCACCCGCGCGTTCGCGAAGCTGACGCCGTACTTCGACGTGTTCTCCAGCTGCAACCGCAACTTCAAGCTGCTCGGCCCGAAGCCGGTGGACCGCTGGTGCGGGCAGTGCCCGAAATGCCATTTCGTGTTCCTCGCGCTGGCGCCGTTCCTGCCCAAGCCGCGGCTGCTGGCGATCTTCGGCCGCAACCTGCTGGACGACGACAGCCAGGCGGCCGGCTTCGACGCGCTGCTGGAATACCAGGACCACAAGCCGTTCGAGTGCGTGGGCGAGGGTGCCGAGGCGCGCGCCGCGATGTACGCGCTGAGCCAGCGGCCGGAGTGGCAGGAGGATGCGCTGGTCGAGCGCTTCCGCAGCGAGATCCTGCCGCAGCTCGATGCGGCGCAGCTGGCGCTGGAGCCGTGGCTGCAGCCGTCGCCCGAACATCGCGTGCCGGTTCGATTGAAGGGCGCGCTGGCGGCGATCGGCGGATGAAACCTTTCACATTTCCCGTAGGAGCCCGCTCGCGGGCGATGCTCTTGTGGGTTCGGTCAAAGGCATCGCCCGCAAGCGGGCTCCTACGAAAGAGCTGCGTGGGCTTTCATGCGCATCGCTGACCTGATCGATCGTCGTGTCGCCATCTGGGGCTTCGGCCGCGAAGGCCGTGCGGCGATCCGTGCGCTGCGTCAGCGCTGCGGCGAACAGCATTTCACGCTGCTCTGCAGTGCGGCCGAAGTCGACGCCGCCCGTGCGTTCGATGCCACGCTGGACATCGTTGCCGGCGAGCCGGACGCTGCCGCGCTGGGCCGGTTCGAGGTGGTGGTGAAGTCGCCGGGGATCTCCGCGTACAAGCCGGCGCTGCTGGCCGCGCGGGCGCAGGGCACGCAATTCACCTCCGGCACCGCGCTGTGGTTCGGCGAGAACGCGCTCGATCAAGGCCGCGATGCTCGCGTGATCGCGGTCACCGGCACCAAGGGCAAGAGCACCACCAGCGCGCTCGTCGCGCACCTGGCACGGAGCCTGGGCGTGCGCACCGCGCTGGCCGGCAATATCGGCCTGCCGCTGCTGGAGCTGCTCGGCCAGTACGCCGACCTGTGGGTGATCGAATTGTCCAGCTTCCAGACCGGCGAAGCCGGGCCGCTGGAGCTGGGCGTGATCACCAGCCTGTACGAGGAACACCTGGACTGGCACGGCTCGCGCGAGCGCTACGTGGCCGACAAGCTGAAGCTGGCCGATGCCGCGCGCACGCTGCTGGTCAACGGCCAGCAGCCGGGCCTGCTGGAACGCACCGCCGCCCATCCGCATCGCCTCAAGTTCGGCACGCCGGAAGGCTGGCACGTGCACGATGGCGCGATCCGCCGCGGCGGGCAGGCGGTGTTCGACATCGCCGCGCTGGCGGCGCCGGGCCTGCACAACGCACTCAATGCCTGCGCCGCGCTGGCCGCGCTGGAAGCCAGCGGCATGGACGCGCTGGCCGCCGCGCCAGCGCTGGCCCGCTTCCGTCCGTTGCCGCACCGCCTGCAACCGCTGGGTGCGCACGATGGCCTGCACTGGGTCAACGACTCGATCAGCACTACGCCGCTGGCGACCCTGGCCGCGCTGGAAAGCCTGCACGGCCGCGCGGTAACGGTGCTGGTCGGCGGCCATGACCGCGGACTGGACTGGACGCCGTTCGTCGATGCCGTGCGTGAGGCGCCGCCGAACGCGATCGTCTGCATGGGCGCCAACGGCGCGCGCATCGAGGCGGCGCTGCGCAGCGCCGGAGTACATTGCCCGATCATGCGCGTCGACGACCTCGCCGGCGCCGTGGCCGAGGCGAAAGCGCATATCCCGTGTGACGGCGTGATCCTGCTGTCACCCGGCGCGCCCAGCTTCGACCAGTTCAAGGACTACGCCGAACGCGGCCGCCGCTTCGCCACGCTGGCCGGCTTCGACGCCGCGATCACCGGCATCGAAGGCCTGGGCATCTCATGATGTTGACGACAACGTCTACTTGACCGGTGCATTCCTAATGGCGATTTCATATCGCCCTGCTGCCAACGATCCCACATCTGGGCCTTCTGACTCTCCGTGTACTGGAGCCGCGTCCTGTACCCCATCTGCAACACTCCTGCTGCCTAAGCAGTCTTCAGTGTGTTGCATCGATCAGTTGAATCCGCAACTCAAAGCGGAGATCGCAACTAAATTGCGTTCTGAATCTGGAAGGATTCGGAAAGATGGCGCTGTCAGAAATATGACCCAGCGCTTCCGGAGCTTCGGATTCATCAAGAGCCAAGGGAGATTGAAACGTTGAGTCAACATCAGGAAAGACAGCCCATGTCTGACTTCAAAACGGAGCCAGACGACGCCTATCCGAAGACCGAGCGCAGCAGGATCAGACGCGAGTCTCATTTGGGCAGTTACTCGCGTGCAGACGTTCATGCGGTTCTGGACTCGTCCCCTCTATGCCATATCGGTTACGTCATCGACGGGGCACCATTTGTGACGCCGACCTTGCATTGGCGTAAGGGCAACCGAGTCTACTGGCATGGCTCGATCGGAAGTCGATTCTTGCGCCAGGTGGACGGGGCGCCGGTTTGCGTGACTTGCAGCCTTATAGATGGTTACGTCTTGGCGCGATCTGCCTTGAATCACGCCGTCAACTATCGGTCCGCGATGCTGTTCGGTACCGCCCGCGTAGTAGACGGCCTCGAGGAGAAGGCGCAAGCGCTTCGGGATTTTACCGATGACCTTTTCCCTGGTCGCTGGAATACGTTGCGCCCTATGACAGAGAAGGAGGTCAAGGCGACATCCGTGCTGTGGATGGAAATTGAGGAAGCAACTGTAAAGGTCCGCACGGGCCCTCCTGCTGATGCCGACTGTCTGGGCCGGTGTCTTGCCAATGCGCACAACGCTGACCAATGCTCAGCCTGCACCGGAACTACCTGCCGATATCGGGTTGCCTGAGTGACCTTGCCCGCGAGAAACGTATCCCTTGCCGTGTGATTCAATCCACGCAAGGAGAACGACATGACGAAGACAACG
>NZ_JBYTCN010000025.1:0-10958 GCF_058790335.1 Rhodanobacter sp. FW101-FHT13A11
GCATCACGCCGATACAGAAATTGGCGCTCGCCGCTTAGCTCCACTTTTGCTGTCAGTTAAAAGTGGGGGGATTACCGAGCAATTGTTCCAGGGCCGCTCGCAGTTGCTCGTCTACCACTTCATGTTCGGACCCGACTACATGGCGGGCTGCCCGTCCTGCTCGATGATCGCGGACGGCTTCAACGGCTTCGCCGTGCACCTGGCCCACCACGACGTCATGCTGACGGCGGTGTCGCGGGCGCCGCTGGCGAAACTGCAGGCGTACAAGCGGCGCATGGGCTGGACCTTCCCCTGGGCGTCGTCGTCCGGCAGCGACTTCAACGCCGATTACGGCGTCGGCTTCACCGAGCAGCAGCAAAGCGAAGGCTACGAGTACAACTTCCAGCAGACGCCGCCCATCTCGCGCTCGACGCCGGACGCGCCGAACGCCTTCGCGGCGATGTGCGGCGTCGACGGGCGGACCTTCCTGCGCGAGCTGCCCGGCATGAGCGCGTTCGTGCTCGAGGACGGCGTGGCCTACCACACCTATTCCACCTACGCGCGCGGGCTGGACGGCCTGTGGGGCGCGTACCAGTGGCTGGATCGCGCGCCGCTGGGCCGCAACGAGGACGACGGCATCTGGTGGCGTCGCCACGACGAGTACGCCGCGCCGGCGCAAGGCGCGAGCGAGTCCTGCTGCGCCTGAGCAATGGATGTCGCGTCCGCCATCGGTGCCGGGGCGCACCCGTCGTGCAAGGTTTCCTGGCGCACTTCCCGGCGGGTCTTTGGCGGCGTCTCGGCGCTGCTTTTCGCCGCCAGTACGGGGACAGCCATCGTCGCGTGCACGTCGATGCCGGCAGTGGGCGCACTGCCGATGCCCGGCGGCTGGGCGCTGTGGATGGCCTGGATGCGGATGTGCGGGCAGACATGGTCCGGCGCCGCGGCGTCGTTCCTCGGCATGTGGGTCGTGATGATGGCGGCGATGATGCTGCCGTCGCTGCTGCCGGTGCTGTGGCGCTACCGCCGGGCCATCGGCGATGGCGGCACTGGCCCGTATCGCCAGGTGGCGCTGCTGGGCGCCGGCTACTTCGCGGCGTGGAGCGCGCTCGGCCTGGCCGTATACCCGCCGGGCGTCGCGCTGGCGGCGCTGGCGATGCGGCTGCCGGTCTGGGCGTGCGCCGTTCCGGTGGCGACCGGCGTGGTCGTGCTGGTTGCCGGCGCGCTGCAGTTCAGCGCATGGAAGGCGCGTCGCCTTGCCCGGTGCCGTGAGGAGATGCCGGGACGCGGCCGGCCCTTGCCGGCGGGCGCTGGCATCGCCTGGCGCCACGGCCTGCGTCTCGGCCTGCGTTGCATCTGCAGCTGCGCCAACCTGACGGCCATCCTGCTCGCCATCGGCATCATGGACCTGCGCGCCATGGCCGCCGTGACGGTCGCCATCACCCTCGAGCGCGTCGCCCCGGCAGGTTGGTGCGTCGCGCGAGCCATCGGCGCCGTTGCCGTCGGGGCGGGGTTGGTGCTGATCGCACAGGCTGCGATGCCGATCCTGCCGGCAATCGGTGGGCTCGTTTTCCATTAGCGACGAGTGCCGGTTGCTGGCCGTGCCGGCAAGCGATGCCGGCGAGCCGGTGCCGCAAGGACACGCTGCGGGCGTTGGCCCGATGGGGGCTATTGGTTGAAGCGTGGCACAGGCGCACACTCGCGCGACTGGCGGCCGGTTCGGTCGTCTTTCCGACGAATGGGGCTCCATGTCCGTTCCGAAGACTCATTTTCAAGACCCGGCCCACGTACCTGCGGCACTCGCCGGCGCGTTGCTGGCGGCAATGGCGGAAGGGCTTGGCCGGAGGGTCGGGCGGGCGCTGGCCGATGCCCGGCACCGGCACAACGGGATCCACCGGGCGCGCAAGGGCCTGCGCGTCCAGCGGGCCCTGCTCGCGCTGCTGAGGCCGGCGCTGGACCCGGCCGGGCGCGCCCGGCTGGACCGGATCGATACCCGGCTGAAGCGTCTTTGCAGAGGTCTCTCGCACCTGCGCGATGCCCATGTGGCCGTGCTCGCCGCCGAGGCCCTGGACGATGCGCCCTCGCCGCGGCTTCGGCAAAGGCTGGTGAAGGAATTGACCCGGCAGCGTGACCGGATCACCCGCCATGCACTGCGCCTCGATCCGGCGTTCGCCGCACGACGTGGCGCGGTGGCGGCGGTCCGCGCCGAGCTGGCCGCCCTGCCCTGGCAACGGCTCGATACGCGCGCCATGAAGCAGGCAATCAGCCGCAGCCAGCGTCGCGTCGAGCGCGCGGCGCGCAAGGCGAACCGTTCGCCGACCACGCCGAACCGTCATCGCTGGCGCCGGCGTCTGCGCCGGCTGCGCCTGCAAGTCGAGTCCATCGAGCAGGCGCAGGACCTTGGTGCCGCGATCACGCTCGATGGACTGCCGGGCAGCCATCGCCTGAAGCAGCAGGCCGATCGGCTGGGGCGCCTGCAGGACGTGCAGCTGTTGTGCCGGCTGGCGCGGCGGATCGATCGCGTCCGCAACGACCAGCGCCTTCGCACCCTGCTCGCCGTCGCGATGCGTGCGGCGCGCGCCGGCTACGCCGAGGCGGGTTGACGCCAGACCGCGTCCCGTTCAGATGGCCGGCTCCGGCAGTTCGCCGCCCATGACGGCGAGCACATGGAAACCCAGCCGCTCGCGCTTGGCGTGGCGCTTGGCGCGCGCGGCCAGCGTGGCGATCAGTTCGGGACGGCGCGGCGCCTGCGCGGGCACCTGCACCGCGCCGATCGACACTGTGGTCAGCGCGAAGAACTGCCGTGCGCCGCGGCGGTCCTCGCCCTCGATGCCGCCCAACGCGAGGTCATCCTCGTCGAACAGCGTGCGGGCCCGCTCGTTGAACTCGGCAATGATGCCCCGGCAGCGCGTTTCCCAGTCTCCGCTCTGGAACAGGATCATGAAGTCGTCTCCGCCGATGTGGCCGACGAAGTCGTGCCGCGCATCGATGCTGGCGGTGAGGATGGCGGCCAGCAGGCGGATCATCTCGTCGCCGCGGAAGTAGCCGTACTGGTCATTGAAGGGCTTGAAGTCGTTGAGGTCGATGTAAGCGGCGACGAATGGCCGCTGCTCGCGCATCAGCCGCTCGATGTGGGCGGTGACTGGAATGTTGCCGGGCAGGAACGTCAGCGGATTGGCATAGCGTGCTGCTTCGATCCGCTGCTCGGTGACCCGCCGCACCAGCGACTCGCCGGTGCCAAGGCCGAGGTAACGCCCTTCGCGGGTGATGATGAAGCCGTCGGTGAGATAACGCTGGTCCTCGCCGCGCAACACGTCGGTGAGGCTGTCCAGCGATTGCTGCTCGTCGCAAAGCAGCGGTTCGGCGTGCATGAAACTGACGCAGGACTTGCGCCCGAAAAGCTCGCGGGCGAACGGTTGCGCCATGCGTTCGGCGAACACGCGGCGATTGATCAGGCCGACCGGCCGGTCGCGGTCGGTCACCGCCACCGCATGCAGCGACTCGTTGCGGCCGAACAGCGTGGCCACGTCGTCGTTGAGCTGCTGCATGGTGAGGCTCGGCGCGGCGATCACCAGGTGCCCGGCGTGCAGCGGCCGTTGCGTGACCGGCCCGCGGGGGCGCGGCGGCACCGGGACGGCATGGATGCGGATGGCGTCGCGCGCCTCGTCCCGCACCTCGGCGGCGAGGAAAGGCTGGGGTACGCCGAGCAGGTAGCCCTGCGCGTAGGAGATGCCCAGCTCGCGCAGCATGCGAAGGTCTTCCGCCTCTTCCACGCCTTCGCCGACCAGATCCGCGCCGAGCGTTTCGGCCACGCTGCACAGCGCGCGCACGATGGCGAGCTTTTCCGCGCTGCGCGCCAGCCCGTTGACCAGGTAACGGTCGATCTTCACCACGTCCGGGTGCAGCTCGTTCCACATCTCGAAGTTGGAGTGGCCGTTGCCGAAGTCGTCCAGCGCAATGCGCGCGCCGCGGGCGCGCAAGTAGCCCAGCGCATGGGCCAGCTCGGCGGGATTCTCGACGATATCGCGTTCGGTGATCTCCACCGTGATGCGCTCCATCCCGATGCCCGCGCCAGACAACGCCTCGATCACCTGATCCGGTCGCAGGCCGCCGTGCAGCACGGCCTGTGCGCTGAGATTGACCAGCAGCCGGCCTTGGCCGCCCTGGGCCGCGAACGCGCTGCACACGGTGCGTGCAGCCAGCAGTTCGAATTCGCCCAGCCGCCCCTTGGCGCGCGCCAAGTCCAGCATGTCCAGCACGCTGAGGCCGCCGGCGGCCTCGGCCGGACGGCTTAGGCCCTCGTGCGCGACCACCGTCATGGCCTCCAGCCGCACGATCGGCTGGAACATCGCGCGCAGGCCGGTACCGCCCGTGATCTGGTCGAGCAGTGAGGCGTTGCGGTGGTCCAGGCCGTGGGCTGGGGTCATGGCGGGGGAGTTCCGTGCTCAGGCGAGCGCCTCGGTTGGCAGCAGGACAAGCCGTTCCCTGGCGGCAGCTCGATCCGGAGCCGGTGCGGTCGTCTCGTCCAGGAGGGTGAAGAAGCCCACGTCGCGCACCAAGGCAGTGACGCTCTCCAGCATAGCGCGGCTGGCGGCCGCGGCCTGCTCGCCGAGCGCCGCGTTCTCCTGGGTCATCGCGTCCATGGCGATCACCGCCTGGCTGACCGCGGCGATCTCGTCCCCCTGCGTGCGGCCTGCAGCGAGGATGGCCGTCACCGTCCCGGCCAGCCGGTCGACGCTGCTGCCGATGTTCTCGATCACCTCGCCGGTGCGGTTCACCCGCTCCAGGCCGCTGCGCACGGCTTCTTCGCTGCCGGCGACCAGGCGGCGAATGTCGCGCGCGGTCTCCGCGCTGCGCTGCGCCAGTTCGCGGACCTCCGTGGCAACTACGCCGAAACCCTTGCCATGCTCGCCGGCACGCGCAGCCTCGACTGCGGCGTTGAGCGCCAGCAACCGGGTCTGGAAGGCAACCTGGTCGATGAGATCGAGCATGTCACCCATGCTGCGGCTGCTGCGTTCGATCGAGCCCATGGCATCGATCGCCTCGCCTATCGCGGCGCGGCCCAGCCCGGCCTGGCGGCGTGCCTCGTCCACCGCGCGATCGGCCTGCGTGCCGAGCTGCCGATGTCCGGTCAGGGTGGCGGCGATGCGGGACATGGCACCGGAGGCCTGCTCCAGCCGCATCGCCTGCAGCTCGGTGCGCTGGCTCAGTGCGTCATTGCCGTCGGCCATGCTCGACGCGCCCTGGTTGAGGGTGTCGGCGCGCTGCCGCACACGGCTCACCACCTGCACGAGCTTCCTGTCCATGCGGCCGAGGCCGGCCAGCAGGCGACCGATCTCGTCGTTGCGGCCGGGGTCGACCGGCGCGCCCAGCGCCCCCTCGCTGATCCGCGACGCCACGCGCGTGGCAGCCACCAGCCGTCCGGTGAGCTGGCGCAGGATGCGCAAGTCCATCCACAGCGTGAGGCCCATCGCTGCCAGCGCCAGCGCGACCAGGGCATAGAGGCCGATCCGGTTGACCCGGTGTTGCACGGCAGCCATGGCCTGGCCATCGTCCAGCGCCAGGCCGAACAGGTTGGAGAAGTCGCTTTGCAGCGGCCCGAACGCGTCGTGCACGTCGTTGGATACTTTCAATCGCGCAAGATCGAACTGTTCCGCCTTGAGCAGCTGCATGGTGTCGTCCACTGCCTGGTCGGCCGCCGCGCGATGCGCGTCGATCAGGCCGAGCAACTGCTTCTGTTTCGCTCCCAGGCCGCTATCCAGCAGGCGCTGCCGGTACTTGGCGATGTCCACGCGGCGCGCCCCGATCAGCGTCTGCGCATCGTCGACCGACGAGGGCAGTTCGGTGAGTGCGGCATGGGTGAGCGTCTGCAGCACCGCGTTGTAGTCGTTCTGGATGTGTCCCACCGCCGAGACAGGCGCGAGTGTTTCGGACACGACGCTCTGCAGCCGCGTGTCGGAGCGGCTGAGCAATCCGGCCGACACCAGCAGTACCAGCAACAGCAGCGCCACCGTACCCGCGAGACGGGCAACCAGGCGTGCACCAAACGAGGACGGGGAGGGGAGAGGCAATCGCGGAAACATGGGGATACCGGCTGTCGGGGGAGCTTGCTTAGCGGCAGATCGGATCGGGAGCTTGAGGGAAACTTAAAATATTTCTCTTTTGTTTCAGTGATTTGAAACATCCATGGCGCTTCGCGTAATACGCCAGCCCAGCATAGTCGGCGTACGTGAAAGATCAGCGTCGTGTGCCGAAGTATCCGGGTCGGTTCACGTTGAGCTGGCCTCGGCGTACCTCTTCTTCAGGCGTCGGTTCTCGTCCTGCAATTCCTTGAACCGGGACATCAACGGTGCATCCACGTCGTCAAACTTGCTGCGCCACCAGCAGAACGTCGCTGTGCTGAGGCTTTGTCACGGCACTGCTTCGGTACCGGCGTGCCGGCTTCCGCCTCGCGCAGGAAGCCGATGATTTGTTCTTCGGTAAACCGCTTCTTCACGTCCAATCTCCTTCGGATGGGGGATTGGACTCCAAACCACGGTGCTACTCAAAAGCGGGGACGTCGGTGGCTAGCGAAGATTGCGCAAACGCGCAAACTCTATTCGTCTGCACAACAAGTCTGTTCTTGAAACCATATAGTGGCCGCAGCCGTAAAGCATAAGTTGGCCACCACCGGAGCCGAGTTTTGTGGTTGCGCCCGCCATCCATTGCTGCAAGTTGACTTCGCTGCTTAGCGCGCCCGCGTCTCAGGGGGGCAGTCGCAGTGTGCTGCCTGGGCCCGTTTACACAAAATCTAGGACACGCCCCCATTGCGCAATGCCGCCGGCTTGATCTACCTGGATCAAACCGGTATTGGCCACCTTTGGTCAAGGTCCCTTAGCGTTCCGCGCCTCTTCACGTCGTTTCTGGTCTTCTGCCGCAACGGCTAGGACATCCTCGATCGCGCTCACATGCCAAACTCTGCCGAGGTCTGACTCGGCGTTGACTCGTCCTGAATATATGCCGAGAAATTCCCATACAGGATGAGGCGACAAGACGGAGGACTCTATATCACCTGTGCGCTTTCGATAATTGCCCCTGCGGTAAGCAATGACTGGAGATCCTGATTGGCCCTGACGCGTTCGGCAGTCGATCAGAAAGGTTGAATTCTCTGGCGTTACGAGCGTTAGCTCCTGCGCTAAAAACCCGGTAGCCCAAACCGGAAAGCGTTCGACGGACGACAAGCCAAAAGGAAACCCAATGACGCTGACGGATTCGGCCGGGCCAACCTCGATGCCACAGCGGTCCAACTCAGTTTCTAAGTAGTAAGGGACCTTAGATACGTCATTTCCCCAGTGAAGGTTCAATGCAACCACATCGGCCCGTACACCCAGCTTGCTATGTTCGAACCAATATGGCGAACCATCCTCGCGATACAGGGGAAGACGAACAGGCAGCCACTCACCAATAGAATCGCTATTCTTATGGAAGTGGATGACGATATTGTCCGGGACGCCACCGGTCCTGCTGTTACACGCACCAGTTTCCTGGTGTCGACCAGTAACGTTATGCCTGTTTGTTACCAAAGCGCAGTGGGACTCTCGATCATAGGCAACCAAGAAAGCGGTGCCCGTCGCCAAAACGGTTTCGCCGAAGCACATCTCTATGAGCAGCGACTTCATGGTGGGTATCGTCACACTGAAGCGCTGCGTGTCCTCGTTCATCTAAAGCACTCTATTGTTATTGAACGCATGCGACTACAGCGTTATGGCTGCAGGATAGGCACCTGCGCAGCGATCCGCTGTCGGATTTCTTGGTATACCTCAATGCCCGTGTCGACAGAAACTTCGAGAGATACGCAGATTGCGAATCGAACGGCGCCCTCCCATCGACCAGCTTCTTCCGCGCAGTTCACCTTGCATGAGAAAGTCGATCCGTCGACGAAGGCAACTGCGTCCTCGCCCTCAAAAACCTCGTGCTGCACGGTTCCGCGCTTTGGAGCGTTTTCATCGGTGTTCGCTCGGACAACACGCAGGGGGTTCGAACTCTGAGTCACCCATAACTTAGCTCGACGATATTGATGATGCGTCGGATTGGTTGGTGTGATCCACGCGAGGGTTACGGTGATTCTTCGCCATGTGAGTTTGCCTGCCAGGCTCGGTGGTAAAGGCATAACGAACTCTAGGGCCTCATCCGCTCGCAACGCACCTACTCCAAGCAGCGTGGCGCGCTGGTCGGTGCAGGTTATAGCTCGATCTACGTCGGCCCAGCCGTAACCAAGCCACCGGGAGAGATAGTCCTTTTGCAGGCGTCGCTTTGCTCTACCGTCAACGATGCATCAAGCAGTTGCTAGCGACTGACTGCGAAAACGATCAACTGCCAGCGAATAGCGCCTTGCCCCTGCGTGTGTTGATGATGATTCTGAGGAGGCAAGGTATGCCCCTTCGCAATACCGATCTCATCGCCACATCCTGTGCATCGGTAAATGCCAGGATTGGGTGCCTGCACGCCAGGGGCATGGTTAGCATCGAACGCTTCACTCAGGTTTTGCTGAAGAAAATTTCCGTTTTTGTATGACGCCATAAGCTGTTCTCCGAGGGACGGCGTAGCCCGCCGCATAGCAAAGATGGAATGAAATGGCGGAGCCAGAACTCGACTCCGCCACGACCTCACTTCTCTTTGCGAACCCCCTTGAACGGCTTCATATCGGACTTGACGTCCATGAAGCGGCCGGTGTCGGCGTTGCGTTTGACGTAGTGCCCAGAGGGCGTCTGGGTTTGCGAACGATCACGCACCGCACCGTTGCGGTGGCCGTCGCCTTTGGGTGGATTTGTTGCCATGGTTTTGCTCTCCTTAGAGCGTTGAGGTTGATGTCGCTGAAGGACCCCATGCACAAGCGGCTAGCTGTGCAGCACGGGGGTGGAAACCCACCCCCGCCTGCACCCGATTACTCGGGCACCCAAATCGGCCAGGCTTTCAGGCCCACGGAAGATGCATAAAGCTTCTTGCCGTTTTTCAGGGTGATGAACGCCCTGAAGATAAGCTTGTAACCCGGACGAGAGGGAGCAGCGGCTGCCGTATTTGGCATGACTGTGGCCTTGTCAGGCACCCCACCAAAAACTCTAGGATTGAGCACGATTTGACAGAGCAACTTAGGTGCTCGATACTCCTCGGACTGTTTACGACAGTTCCCAGAGACCACACCAACGGGATGTATACGGGTATGGTTTTCTGTTGGGAGGCCGGCTGTCACCGACCACCCAGATCAATCTGATTTTTAAAAGAACTGACTTCAAGGCTTGGCAATTTCTGCCAGGCCTTTTTTGTTGCGTTCAGGCTAGCACTCTACAGTGCCGAGTGCCAGTCCCCGCATCCAGCGAAAAGATCTATGACCGCAATGGGTTACACATTCAACGAATCGCTGACACCGATTTCAATTTGACACTATAACGAACAACTGCGGTGAAGTGTCGCAGGTGAAGTTCGCTGTTGTCAAACCGAAAATTCGGTATAGTGTATGAAAGTATCCCTTGTTCAGGAAAGCGGAATGTGATATGGGACTGAGCCTCGGGGAAAAACTGCGCACACTCAGGAAGGACAAGAAACTCACTCTTGATGCGCTCGCGGAGAAGGTTGGCATCAGCAAGAGCTACCTGTGGGAGCTGGAGAACCGGCCCCAGTCCAACCCCTCCATTGAAAAGCTTGGCGCTATCGCCACGGTGCTTGGGGTGCCCACGGCTTACTTTCTGGACGATGAAGTCGCCCAACCCAGGGAACACCACCTGGATGAAGCATTTTTTCGAAATTATCAGAGGCTCGACGCATCCGACAAAGAACAGTTGCGGCGCATCCTCGACACCTTCAGGAAGGCAAGATGAGCACCGAGGCATGGACGCCAACTCGCGCAGCGATTCGCATCACGAAACAGCTAAATCTGTTTTCGAACTATCACGGGACACCTCGCTTCCCGGTCAACGTCACAGAGCTGGCGATGGAGGCGGCGAATCTGTTCGGGTGGAAGGATCCGATCACGGATGTGAGGGCGGAAAGTATCCCTGGCTTTGAGGGAGCCTTGTTCGCCAACGATGCTCGCTCCCGGTGGATGCTTCTTTACAACAAGGACCTGACTTCCGACGGTCGTATACGATTCACACAGGCCCACGAACTGGGCCACTACATCCTTCATCGTCTTGAGTGTGACCGCTTCGAGTGCACCGACAAAGACATGCTCAATTGGAAGGCCGATGGTCGCAACATCGAAGCGGAATCAGACCTCTTTGCTTCCTATTTGCTGATGCCACTGGATGACTACCGGGACCAGTTGAAATCAGCACCGATATCGCTGGATTTGTTCGGCCATTGTGCAGATCGTTATGGCGTATCGCTCACCGCCGCCATCCTAAAGTGGCTCGAATGCACCGAAGAGTCCGCGGTGTTCGTCATGTCCAAAGATGGTTTCATCGACTGGGCCCATTCGAGCAATCGCGCGATGAAGGCCGGTGCTTTTTTTGCGACTCGAAGAGGTAGCCCCATCCCGATTCCAGAGAACTCGCTGGCCGGTGATGATTCTGTAGCGCATGATCGGCTTGGCAGGGAAACCACCGCGTCAGTCTGGTTCCCCAAGGCCGAAGAGCAGTTTTCGCTACGGGAAATGAAGATCCGAGCTGACCAATATGATGCAACGCTGACGCTGTTGCACCTGCCCCGATCCGCAAAGGTTTGGCCCGCTTGGAACGATAGCGAGCGTTAAAGAAATCGTGCCTTGGGGCAGACGGTTGTCCAGCGCGACGCTCAAGACCAGGAATGACCGGGATGGATGTGTATGCGTCGCTCGGCGAGCGGCTAAGTGTGCGGGCCGCTGTGCGAGTTTGGTGTCGTGTTTTCGTGCGCGGCCAAGGTGCGCTCCGCCGTACCGGCCACCTTAGAGGGCTGACCTTGCCCTCGAATTCCGCACCCCATAACCGAGGTCATGAGCTGGCTTGTTTGACCTGATCGGTCAGCCAGTG
>NZ_JBYTCN010000026.1:0-10449 GCF_058790335.1 Rhodanobacter sp. FW101-FHT13A11
CCCCCCCCCCCCCCCCCCCCCCCCCCCCCCCCCCCCCCCCCCCCCCCCCCCCCCCCCCCCCCCCCCCCCCCCCCCACGCCCCGTAGAAGTCGCGCGTGCCAGGATCGGCGGCGAGTCCGGGGAAACGGTCATGCGCTACGAGCTCTACTACTGGGCCGGCATCCAGGGTCGCGGCGAATTCGTGCGGCTGGCGCTGGAGGATGCCGGCGCCAGCTACGTCGACGTGGCCCGCGAGCAGGGCGACGACGCCCTCGTGCGCTACCTCGACGGCGTGCACGAGGGCGCGCTGCCGTTCGCGCCGCCGTTCCTCAAGGCCGGCCGGCTGCTGATCGCGCAGACCGCGAACATCCTGCAATACCTGGCTCCGCTGCTCGGCCTGGTGCCGGAGGGCGAGGGCCGGCGACTGTACGCGCACCAGCTGCAGCTGACCATCGCCGACCTGGTCGCCGAGGTGCACGACTCCCACCACCCGATCGCCAGCAGCCTGTACTACGAGGACCAGCGCAGCGAGGCGCGCCGCCGCGCCGCCGACCTGCGCGGGACGCGGCTGCCCAGGTACCTGGACTACTTCGAACAGGTGCTGGAGCGCGGCGGCGGCCACCATGCGCTGCACGAACACTCGTATGTCGACTTCTCGCTGTTCCAGCTGATGAGCGGGCTGGAGTACGCGTTTCCGCGCGCGATGCGCCGCCTCGGCAGCGGCCTGCCGCTGCTGCAGGCGCTGAAGCTGCGGGTGGCGCAGCGGCCTCGCCTCGCCGCCTACCTGGCGTCGCCGCGGCGGCTGCCGTTCAACGAGAGCGGCATCTTCCGCCACTACCCGGAGCTGGACGACCCCGCGTAGGGCGGCTCAGGCCAGCGCGATCACCACCGCGCCGGCCACGATCAGGCCGCCGCCGACCAGCAGCGGCAGGCTCGGCTTCTCGCCCAGGAACACCAGCGCCAGCACGATCGCGATCGCCACGCTGAGCTTGTCGATCGGCGCCACCTTGCTGACCGGGCCCAGTTGCAGCGCGCGGTAGTAGCACAGCCACGACAGGCCGGTGGCGATGCCCGACAGCACCAGGAACAGCCAGCTGTGCAGCGGCAGCCCGCTTGGCCTGGCCCACTCCTGGCGCAGGCTGAGGATGCCGGCGGTGACGAACAGGATCACCACGGTGCGGATGAAGGTGGCCAGGTTGGAATTGATGCCGGCCACGCCGAGCTTGCCGAACAACGCGGTCAGCGCGGCGAACAGCGCCGAACCCAGCGCAAACAGCAACCAGCTTTCACGCAGTTGCATCGCGTCGCCCTCCGTCCGGATACCGCTTCGGCTCCGCCGGCACGCCCGCGCCGGCGAGGTGGTTCAGTGGCCGCCGTCCTCAGCGGCGGGCGCGCTCGACTCGGTGGCCGGCGGCCGGCTCTTGCCCCATTCCAGCACCTTGTACATCACCGGCCCGACCGGCTTCATGCCGTGCTCGTCGACCAGCCGGCCCTGCGGATCGACCAGGTAGGTCTGCTGGATGCCGTTCTTCGGCGTCACTACCACCATGTAGACGCGGCCGTTGCGGCTGTATTCCTGGATGCTGTTGTCGCCCTCCTGGCGGATCCGCACCTGCGGCGGCGACCGGTCGCGGGGCGCCGCCCGCGCGCCGCCCTCGTCGCGCATCGACGGCAGGGACTGCGGCTTCAGCTTCAGCGATTTGCCCGTCGTCCGCGCGGAAGCCGGGGCCGCCGGCGCCACCGCCTTCACGCCCGGGTCGTTCAGCCCCGGCGGCGGCGGCACGTTCGCCGGGGCGGCGGACTGCGCCAGCGCGTGCGTGGCGAACAGGAAGCTGGCGGCAACCAGCAGGGCGGCGTTTTTCATGGCGGCGACCTCGTTGGGGCAGCAGAGCATAGCAGCGGCCACCGCCGCCATTCGTGAAGCGCGGCCTTCCGTCGTGCATGCGAGAATGCCGCACGCGTTGTCCACACGCAGCAGGCCGGGTTGCCCTGCATCATCATTCGGCCGCATATCGACATACACTCCCCCCATTCTTTCTTGTCCCGCCGGCCAGCAGCTCCCGGCGCGGCCTGCTTCGCACAGGTCAGCCCGCCCCATGCCCAAACTCATCCTGATCGACGGCTCGTCCTACCTGTACCGCGCGTTCCACGCATTGCCGCCGTTGAGCAACGCCCGCGGCGAGCCCACCGGCGCGCTGTTCGGCGTGGTCAACATGCTGCGCGCCACCCTGAAGGCGAACCCCGACTACCTGGCCTTCGTCAGCGACGCACCCGGCCCCACCTTCCGCGACGCGCTGTACGAGCACTACAAGGCGAACCGCCCGCCGATGCCCGACGAACTGCGCACGCAGGTCGAGCCGATGCTGGCGATCGTGGGCGCGCTGGGCTTCCCGATCCTGCGCGTGGACGGGGTCGAGGCCGACGACGTGATCGGCACCCTGGCGCTGCAGGCGCAGGCGCTGGGCATCGAGGTGGAGGTATCCACCAGCGACAAGGACATGGCCCAGCTGGTCGGCTCGCACGTCACCCTGGTCAACACCATGAGCAACACGGTGCTGGACCGCGCCGGCGTGATGGAGAAATTCGGCGTGCAGCCGGAGCAGATCATCGACTTCCTCGCCCTCACCGGCGACGCCATCGACAACATCCCCGGCGTGCCCAAGTGCGGCCCGAAGACCGCCGCCAAGTGGCTGGCCGACTACGCCACGCTGGACGGCGTGATCGCCAACGCCGACAGGATCGGCGGCAAGATCGGCGAGAGCCTGCGCGCCACGCTGCCGCAGCTGCCGCTGTCGCGTGAGCTGGCGACGATCAAGACCGACGTGCCGCTGGAATTCGGCCCCACCGAGCTGACCCGGCGCGAGGCCGACACCGCGCTGCTGCGCGAGCTGTATACGCGATACGAGTTCAAGGCGGCGTTGAAGGAGCTGGATGCCGCGGCGGAATCTGTAGGAGCGCACCCTGTGCGCGATGCTCTCCGCTCCGAACAACATCAGAGCCATCGCGCACAGGGTGCGCTCCTACAGACGGAATTTTCCGGCCCCGGCGAATATGAGCTGGTCACCACGCAGGCGCAGTTCGACGCCTGGCTGGAAAAGCTGCGTGGCGCCGAGCTGATCGCGTTCGACACCGAAACCACCAGCATCGATGCGATGCGCGCGGATATCGTGGGCCTCAGCCTCGCGGTGGAACCCGGCAAGGCCTGCTACATCCCGCTCGGCCACGACTATCCCGGCGCGCCGCCGCAGCTCGGGCGCGACGCCGTGCTGCGCGCGCTGAAGCCCATCTTCGAGGATCCGGCGCGGCCCAAGCTGGGCCAGCACGCGAAGTACGACATCAACATCCTGTCGCACTACGGTATCGCCGTGCAGGGACTCAGGCACGACTCGATGCTGGAGTCCTACGTGTGGAACGCCACCGCCACGCGCCACGACATGGACTCGCTGGCGAAGAAGTACCTCGGCTACGACACGGTGAAATACGAGGAGGTCGCCGGCAAGGGGGCGAAGCAGATCTCGTTCTCGCAGGTGGACCTGGACACCGCCTGCCGCTACGCCGCCGAGGATGCCGACGTCACCCTGCGCCTGCACCGCGCGCTGTGGCCGAAGCTGGAGAGCGTGCCCGCGTTGCGGCGCGTGTACGAGGAGATCGAGATCCCGCTGGTGCCGGTGCTGGCCGCAATGGAACGCCGCGGCGTGCTGATCGACGGCGACGAGCTGCGCCGGCAAAGCCAGCAGCTGGGCAAGCGCATGCTGGAGCTGCAGCAGCAGTCGTACGCGCTGGCGGGGCACGAGTTCAACCTCGATTCGCCGAAGCAATTGCAGGCCGTGCTGTTCGACGAACTGGGCCTCGAGGCGAGGATGAAGACGCCGACCGGCCAGCCATCCACCAACGAGGAGGCGCTGGAGGCGATCGCCGATGCCCACGAGTTGCCGCGGCTGATCCTCGACTACCGCGGCCTGGCCAAGCTGCGCTCCACCTACACCGACAAGCTGTCCGCCATCGTCAACCCGCGCACCGGCCGCGTGCACACCAGCTACCACCAGGGCTCGGTGGCGACCGGGCGGATCTCCTCGTCCGACCCGAACCTGCAGAACATCCCGGTGCGCACCGAGGAAGGCCGGCGCATCCGCCAGGCCTTCATCGCCCCGCCGGGCTGGCGGGTGATGGCGGCGGACTACTCGCAGATCGAGCTGCGCATCATGGCGCACCTGTCCGGCGACGAGGGCCTGCTCAAGGCGTTCCGCGAGGGCGGCGACGTGCACCGCGCCACCGCCGCCGAGGTGTTCGGCCTGAAGCCCGAGGAAGTCAGCGCCAACCAGCGCCGCGCCGCCAAGGCGATCAACTTCGGCCTGATGTACGGCATGAGCGCATTCGGCCTGGCGCGCCAGCTCGGCGTGGACCGCGGCGAAGCCGGCGACTACATGGCGCGCTACTTCGCCCGCTACCCAGGCGTGCACGCGTTCATGGAAGCGACCCGCGAACGCGCCCATCGCGACGGCTACGTGGAGACGATCTTCGGCCGCCGCCTGTATCTGGAGAACCTCACCGCGCGCAACCAGGGCCTGCGCCAGGGCGCCGAGCGCGCCGCAGTGAACGCGCCGATGCAGGGCAGCGCGGCGGACATCATCAAGCGCGCGATGATCGCCGTGGCGGCCTGGCTGCGCGAGCGCGACGACGCCCACATGCTGATGCAGGTGCACGACGAACTCGTATTCGAGGTGCGCGCCGACGCGGTCGATGCCGTACGCGCCGCGGTGGTCGAGCGGATGTCCGGCGCGGCGGAACTGACGGTGCCGCTGCTGGTCGACGTGGGGGTGGGCGCGAACTGGGACGAGGCGCATTGAGCGTCGCCACGCGGCCGAGGATCACGGTCACCGCGGTTAATATTTCATCAGAATGAATCGTTTCTGAATTTTTTTCGGGGCGCTGCAACTTTTTCCCGCCAAACGCACTCCAATGTATCGGATGCACGCAACGGCATCCTGGCGCGCCCACCTCCCTGGGCCCGCCACAGGCATGAAACCTCTCCCCTGGGTTTTCCTGCCTGCCCCCGCCCCGGAGGCTCCCCCTAGCCTCCGGGGCTTTTTTTTGCCCCGCACGCCGCCTGTACACTGCATGCATGCCCACCCGGCATACTCGGCCCGTCACCACCGAAGGAGCTTCCATGCGCGCAGGACTTTTCATCGCCGGCATCATCCTGCTGGTCGCCGGCATCTGGATCACCATCGGCAAGGCCAGCTACCAGCAGACCGAAACCCTGGCCCAGCTCGGCTCGGCGAAGATCGAAGCCACCCACACCAAGACCGTGCCGGCGTGGCTCGGCATCGCCGGCATCGTGGTCGGCGGCCTGCTGGTGGTCGGCGGCATCGCCAGCAGGAAGCGCTGAGCGCCTGCCGCAAGCGCAAGCCGCCGCGCCATCGCGGCGGTTTGTGTTTGCGGCCATTACAATGGGTGCGATGGATGTCTCGTACCTGATCGACCCGCTCAACGACGCGCAGCGCGAAGCCGTCTGCGCTCCGCCAGGCCACTACCTCGTCCTCGCCGGCGCCGGCTCCGGCAAGACCCGCGTGCTCACCCACCGCATCGGCTGGCTGACCCAGGTGGAACACGTGCCGCCGTGGGCGATCCTCGCCGTCACCTTCACCAACAAGGCGGCGGGCGAGATGCGCGCACGGCTGGAAAACCTGATCCCCGGCGGTACCCAGGGCCTCACCGTGGGCACCTTCCACGGCATCGCGCACCGCCTGCTGCGGCGGCACTGGCGCGAGGCCGGGCTGCCGGAAGGCTTCCAGATCCTCGACGCCGACGACCAGCAGCGGCTGGTGAAGCGGGTGGTCGCCGGGCTGGGGCTGGACGAGGCGAAGTTCCCGCCGCGCCAGGCCGCCTGGACCATCAACGGCTGGAAGGACGAGGGCAAGCGCCCCGACGCCATCGAGCACCGCGATCATCCGGTCACGCACACCTTCGTGCGCATCTACCAGGCCTACGAGGACGCCTGCCGTCGCGCCGGCCTGGTCGATTTCGCCGAACTGCTGCTGCGTGCGCACGAGCTGTGGCTGAAGCAGCCGGCCGTGCTGGAGCATTACCAGCAGCGCTGGCGGCACTTGCTGATCGACGAGTTCCAGGACACCAATACGCTGCAGTACGCCTGGATTCGCGTACTCGCCGGCGCCACCGGCAAGGTGTTCGCGGTGGGCGACGACGACCAGTCGATCTACGGCTGGCGCGGCGCCCGGGTGGAGAACATGCAGCAATTCCTCAAGGACTTCCCCGGCGCGCGCACGATCAAGCTGGAACAGAACTACCGCTCCACCTCGACCATCCTCAAGGCGGCCAACAGCGTGATCCAGCGCAACGGCAGCCGCCTCGGCAAGCAGCTGTGGACCGCCGGCGAGGAGGGCGAGCGCATCGCGCTGTACGCCGCCTACAACGAACAGGACGAGGCGCGCTTCGTGGTCGAGCGCATCCGCGAATACATCGCCGAGCACGGCAGCGCGAAGGACTGCGCCATCCTGTACCGCTCCAACGCGCAGTCGCGCAACTTCGAGGAGCAGCTGGCCCAGCGCAGCATCGGCTACCGCGTCTACGGCGGCCAGCGCTTCTTCGAGCGCGCCGAGGTCAAGGATGCGCTGGCCTACCTGCGCCTCACCGCCAACCGCCACGACGACGCCGCGTTCGAGCGCGCGGTGAACACCCCGCCGCGCGGCATCGGCGACCGCACGCTGGACGTGCTGCGCCGCCGCGCGCGCGGCGAGAACACCTCGATGTGGGAAGCCGCGCTGTCGGAACTGGGCGGCGGCAGCGAGCTGGCCGGCCGCGCGAAGAACGCGGTGAAGGCGTTCCTCGGCATGATCGATGCGATGGCCCACGCCTTCCGGCCATCCACGCCCCATGGCGAAAAGCACGCGCTCACCCTCGCCGAGCAGATCGACCACGCCATCACCCACACCGGCCTGCGCGATTTCTACGAGAAGGACGGCCGCGGCAATGCGGAGTCGCGGGTGGAGAACCTCGACGAGCTGGTCAACGTGGCCAGCCGCTTCGAGCGCACGCCCGAGGACGTCGACGCCGGCCTCGACGAGTTGGCCGCCTTCCTCTCGCACGCCGCGCTGGAGGCCGGCGAGGGCCAGGGCGAGGCATGGGACGACTGCGTGCAACTGATGACGCTGCACTCCGCCAAGGGCCTGGAGTTTCCGCTGGTGTTCCTGGTCGGCATGGAGGAAGGCCTGTTCCCCAGCCAGCGTTCGGTGGAGGACGAGGGCCGGCTGGAGGAGGAGCGCCGGCTCGCCTACGTGGGCATCACCCGCGCGCGCGCGCGGCTGGTGGTGAGCTACGCCGAATCGCGCCGCATGCACGGCACCGAGATGCTGGCGCGGCCGTCGCGCTTCCTCGCCGAAATCCCTGCCGCGCTGGTCGACGAGGTGCGCCCGCGCATGCAGGTCACCCGCCCGCTGTACGCTGGCCGGTCGCACGAGGTCGCACCGTCGCTGGGGGAATCGCTGCCGGTGAAACTCGGCCAGCGCGTCAGCCACCCCAGCTTCGGCGAAGGCGTGGTGATCAGCGCCGAAGGCAGCGGCGCGCACACCCGGCTGCAGGTGAACTTCGAAGGCGCCGGCAGCAAGTGGCTGGTGGCGGCATACGCGAACCTGACGGCGCTGTAGACAACCTATTCGCGCAGGCGCGGTACGCCATGCACGTCGCGTTCTTCCAGCGCGATCGGGCGCGTGTCGGGCTGCAGCGGGTTGGCCGCCGATGCCAGCGCGACGACCGCGTCGCCGCGAGCGAACGCCAGCGCGTTGCGATAGCAGCGCTGCGCCTGTTGCGCATCGCCCTGGCCGGCGAACGCGTCGCCGAGCGCTTCCCACGCGCCGGCGCCGGGCGCCAGCGCCAGCGAGCGCTGCAGGTATTGCTGCGCCTTGCCCCACAGTTCCAGCCGCACGCACATGCGGCCGAGCGTGAGCAGCAGGTTCGCGTCGTTCGGGTGCGCGTCGAGCCAGCCTTCGGCACGGCGCAGGCGCGCCTCGATGTCATCGCCGGCCAGCGTGCCGTAGGTTTCCACCAGCAGCGGCGACCACTCGCGGCGCAGCGCGGATTCCACTTCGTCCATCGCCGGCAGGGTCAGCCCGAACGCGGCGGCGCGGCGGGCGTAGGCATCGATCACCGCGGGCACCCGACGCTGCGTCTTCGGCAGCTGTGACCACAGCGTGTTGAGGCTGGCGCCGTCCGGCGCGGCCTGGATGGTGGCGGCCAGCACCCGGGCCTCCAGCGCGGCATAGGCACGGTTGCCCAGCGCGCCACTCTTCTGCAACGGTGCCAGGGCTTCGCGGGCGCGCCGCAGGTCGCCGGTCGCCAGCGCCGCCCGCGCCAGTTCGCGCCAGCCGCCCGGGGTCAGCGTGCCCTTGTCGGACTCCGGCGCCAGCAGCGCCAGCGCCTCGGCCGGCTTGCCTTCGCGGCGCAGCACGCGGGCGCGCAGCACGCGGGCCGCCTGCGGTGCGGATTGCGCGGCCTGGTCCAGCGCCTCCAGCGCGCGGCCATGCTCGCCGCGGCGCGAGGCCGCCTCGGCCGCCGCCAGCAGGGCCGGGCCGTGCAGGCTGCCCAGGCGCGAGGCGCGGTTGAGGTCGCGCTCGGCGTCGCCGTGGCGGCCTTCGGCCAAGGCCAGCAGACCCTCGCCCAGGCGCTGCTGGCTGAGCCGGCGATGGCGCCGCGAGAATGCGCCGAACGGCCAGCGCGCCAGCCGCCACAGCAGCGTGAGCAGCACCCACGCCAGCAGCAGGATGACCACCGCCGCCACCACCGTGGTTTCCACCCGCCAGCCACGCAGGCGCAGCAGCACGTAGCCGGGATCGGCCACCACCCAGTGCCAGCCGAACGCGGCCAGCGCGGCGGCGACCACCAGCAGCCCGATGCCGTACCACAGCCTCATGGCCGCGCTCCGCGGGCCGGTGCGGCCGTGCTGCCGGCAGGCGCGGGCACCAGTGCATGCACGGCACGCAGGTTGCGCAGTTCGACCAGCGCGGCGCCGAGCTGCACCGGCGCGGCCACCGGCAGTTGCCCGGTGAGCCGCTTCACGGCGTCGCGCGCCTGCTGCACCGCCGGCGCACCGGGATCGAACTGGCTGGCCAGCGCGGCATCCACCCGCTGCAGCGCGGCCGCATAGCCCTTGCTGTCGTAGGCCAGCAACGCGGCCTGGGCCTGGGCCAGGTCGAGCGCGGCCAGCTCGCGCGCGAAGCGCGCGTCGGCCACCGCCAGCGGCGCGCCGTCGTCGCGCTGCACGCTGACCACGCCGGCCAGCGCGCGGCGGATGCGCGACCAGGCGTCGGTGGCCGGCGCCGATCCGCCGTCGAGCGGCTTCAGCGGCAGACTGGCCAGGTCGCCGCGCAGCGCCTCCAGCTGCTGCAGCGCGCTGGCCTGGCTGGCCGGCTGGCTCTTCGCCAGCGCCTCGCGCTCGGCGTTGACGCTCTGGCGCAGGCCGCTGAACGCGCCGTCGTTGACGGCGGCCAGGGCCTGGTCGGCCAGCGCGTACGCGGCGGCGGCGCCCTGCGCGTCGTGGAACAGCGTGTAGCGTGCGCCGGCCATGCGCAGCAGCGATTCGGTTTCGTCCAGCAGCATGCCGTCGCGGCCGGACAGGCTCTTCTCGGCCAGCTTGGCCACCGCGTCCTCGAGGTGGCGCGTGCGCTCGGCCTGGCCGAGCAGTTCCTCGCGCAGCGAACGGTTGACCTGGGCCGCGTCGTCGAGGCGCTGGTTCAGGCTGTCGCGCTGGCCACCGAGCGCGGCCAGCGCGGTTTCCAGCGTGCCCACGCGCTGCTGCAGACCGGCCACCTGCCGGCTGTCGCCGGCGCTGCCCTGCTCCAGCTGCCACTGGCGCCAGCCGACATAGCCGGATGCGCCCACCGCGACCAGCGCCAGCAGTACCGCCAGCGCCAGGCTGCCGCCGCCGCGGGCGGCCGGCAGCGGGCGCGAGGCGCGCAAGGACGGATCGACCGGCACGCGGTCGGGACGGGCGCCCCCGGGCGCGACGGACTCGTTCGGCTTGTCTGGGCTGCTCATGCATGCATGCTAACAGCCCATACGGCCGCGTTCGTAGCAAGCCCGCGTGAAGGACTCAGGCCGCGCGGGCCGCCGCGTCGAGCAGATCGGCCGAGAGCGCCGAGGCGGCCGGCACGATGCGCGCGAAGCCCGCCGCGCGGGCCGCCGCGGCCAGCCGTGCGCTGCTGGCCACCGCGGTCGCCGCGCACAACCGTACCCACGCCGGCGGCGGCAGCAACTGCTGCAGGTTGTGCAACGCCTCGGCGCTGGACAGCAGCACCCGCGCCGAAGGCCGCAGCCGCGACAACGCGTCGACGTGGCGGCGATCCAGCCGCGGCGGCACCCGCCGGTACACGTGCAGCTCGCGCAGCCGCGCACCGCGCGCGGCGAGCTGTTCGCGCAGCACGCCGCGGCCGCCGGGCGCGCCGACCAGCGCGACCC
>NZ_JBYTCN010000027.1:0-9623 GCF_058790335.1 Rhodanobacter sp. FW101-FHT13A11
TTTTCATGGAACCTCCTCGGGAAAGACTACGAGAAAATTCCACTTCTGGCGTCAGCTAACCGGCGGGGGGATTACCGAGCGACTTCTCGGCGAGCTGCTTCTCAAGTTCTGCTCGCTCAAGGCCGCTCTTCAGCTCGTCGCGCTCCTTCTCGGCCGCACTCACTGCCTCGGTGATCGCCAGCTTCTGAGCAATCGCGATGGCATCGAGCTTGGAGTTCAGGCCCTGAATCTCCGCGTCCTTGGCTGCGACAGCCCTCTGCGACTCGCTGGCGATCTTCATCTGGGCGAGCTCGACGGCGTTCCGCTTGTCCTGCTCGGCAAGTTCAAGCCGCTCATGCAACTGCTGCTCGAAGTCATTGTCGCGAACCTGTTTCAGGATGTTCGCGTACCCGGCCTCGTCAATCTTGAATGCTTTCCCGCAGTGCGGGCAGATGATTTCATGCATGACTATTTACCCTTCGCCTTAGCCAGAACCTCAATGAGCATCCTTGGCACCTCTCCTTCGGCCTCAAGTGTCGCTGTCCGGTACGCGAGTTGATTTTTCGCGAGCCTGATACCTGCGGCAGCCTCGACTTTTTTGCAGGCCGTGAACCATTCGGTCCATTTTTCCGACAAGAACGCTTCAAGGTGATCCTCAAAGATTGCTACCTCGTCAGAAACAATGGCCGATGGAAAGTCCTCTTCAGAGAGACCGAAATACTTCAATGCCGCGCGATTCGCTGCTATGTGGGATTTCCGGTCCTCCTCGATCTTGTCTTTCGCCTTCCCATTGGCTTTTGCATGCGCTTCAAACCCGCCATCCGCATCGAAGAGCGCATAGACCGGGATGCCGATCAACGTCAGAATCGCGTGTGCAAGCGGGATCGATGTCTTGCCTCCTACAGGGACTATGGAGACACCAGCGGCCTCAAGCGAGCCGAGAGAGCTCTTATCGCCAATGCCGTAGAAAACTGACGATTCTGTCGTTCCTTCCACGAGGAAAGCGCGATGCGCAAACAGCGCCACCGCAAGCTGATTCGCCACGATGCCATCAAGCTGGCGATCAACTGTATCCGGTCTCAGTACTCCGTTCAGCTTGGCTTTTACAGCAGCAACCGTGGCAAGGTGGACAGTGACCACTGGCGTCTCGTCAGACGACCTCGTCAGCCGCCTGACCTGGTCAAAATGTCGCGCCTCAAGAAAGAAGGGGCTATGAGTCGCATAGGTCACTTGGATGCGTTTTGCGGCGTCCTCGGCGAGCGACCGGAGCACCTTCGCGAACGTCTGAGCTTGGATCGGGTGCTGAAAGAGTTCCGGCTCCTCGATCGCCAAGCAGATGACACCCTCTGCCGACGCCGCACCTGACTGCGCCAACAGCTGGAGTGCCGAAATCAGAAGCGTGCGCTGAAAACCATGTCCTTGTCTCTCCACAGCAGTCTCGGTTGCGCCATCCCGCACGGCCACGTCGAACATCGTGCGAGATGCCTTGAGTTCCACCTCGGCGGGGGTAACCGTGACAGCCCGGCCGGGAGAGTAGGACGTGAGGACCTCGTTGAGTTGTGTCGTCATGGCCTCGAGCTGTGCCTTGAACTTCTCCTCGTAGACTATCTGCTGCTTCGCGCGCGATTCTTCGACAATCTTCGTGATCTCCTCATCAGCAGCAGCACGGTCAACTGAACGCTCAAGGATTCGACCGAGAATGCTCGACCTCCCGTCGATCGACTCCTCGCTCGCCCGGAGGTCAGCAGTGACCAGGACGAAGTCGAACAGTCCACTCATCTTGCCGCCGCTGTTGAAGCCAAAGAAGTTGGTCTGCAGGGACTCCGGCGCTTCGACGAGCTGATCGGTATGAACAGCTTCCCACGTCGTCATAGCTTGGTTGGCAGCATCGACACTGCTCCAAGTCGAGAGACCAAGCGACGAATCAGAATTCCGCAGATCGTTGTAAGCGGCCTTCTTGTCGGCAGCCGATCCCTTACCGCGGATTGCATTGAACGGCGCATAGCTCTTCGAGTTCGCAGATAGACTTTCAGTCCCGTCTGGGGCCCGACGCTTCCACGCGGTGAATGTCGTAACCCCTGCCGGAGCGTACTTGCCAAGCTCACCCCGATCCTTATCCGTGAGGTCAGCGAATGTGACCTGAACTTCGATTTCTTCGTCAGTCGCCCTGAAGGAGCAGTCTTTCTCCGTCAGCGACCCGAGCTTGCCGTTGAAGTACCAGTCAAGCGCACGAAGCACCGTTGATTTGCCGACTCCGTTCGGCCCGATGAAGGTCGTGACGGAATCGAAGGGGATCGTCACGTCTTTCAACGTGCGGAAGTTCTTGATTCGAACGGATTGGATCTTCATTGCTGCTTCCAGCTCCCTCTGCCTTCCACCGACGAATGAGTGTCCGTTTCGCCTGTGCCGGCTATACAGGCTACCCTCCTTTGGGGTGCGAACGCCAAACTCGCTGCCCGGTGGGGCAATATCTCGCTGGATCGTTCAACACCAAGGAGGTGTGAAATGTCACAAGCTGATCTGTGCAACGCCATCAAAGCTCAACGCCTTGTTCGGTTTTACTACAATCTCGACGACGAGCCTGGATTCCGTACGGTGGAGCCTCACATGGTCGCTCGCACCAATAAGGCAGTGCTGGCGTTGAGTGCTTGGTACCTAACGGGTGCCACAAAATCGGGGCGAGGTCCGGGCTGGCGCATCTATCTGCTGTCTGGCATTTCGCAAGTCACGGTGCTCGAACAGACATTCGATGGGCCACGAGACGGATACAAAGCCGATGGTGGTAAGTCGTTCCACGACGTCCAATGTGGTTTGTCGTAAGAACTCTCCGAGCAAATGCCTACCGAAGCCGGGACGGAGGCTGAGGTTTCCCCACGAATCTTCTCGTTCAATCAACGCGTTGCATGCGGATTGAAGGAACAGTGCGCGCATGATGCGGTCAATCCTCACGGGTTACGAAGCCAGAGGAGACCACACCATGCGCGCCACCAAAGTATTGCAAAAGTGCCTGGGCGAGGCACTGCAGCCGATGCATGCACTGCGCCGTCGCGTGTTGTTGCGTGCCGTGGAAGCATTGATCCATGGCCGTCGTCTGACCTTGATCGATGTCGCCCGCGGGTGGCCCGGTGCGGAGCGCATCCGCGCGCCGCTGAAGGCACTGGATCGACTGCTGGGTAATCGACATCTGCACGCTGAGCGTGAACACGTGCACGGAGCCATGGCGCGCTGGTTATTGCGCGGCCCGCATCCGGTCATCGTGCTGGACTGGTGTGACCTGAAAGCCGATCGGCGCTGGCATCTATTGCGCGCGGCGGTTCCCGTCGGCGGGCGGGCCCTGACGATACTGGACATGGTATTTCCCGATGGGCAACAAGGTTCGCCAGCGGCAGAGAAACGATTTCTGCAGCGATTGGCGGCGCTGATTCCCGAGGATGTGCGGCCGATTCTGGTGACCGATGCCGGCTTTCGCGCGCCATGGTTTCGCGCTGTCGAAGCCATGGGCTGGCACTGGTTGGGACGGCTGCGCCACCGCACGCTGGTGAAGCCCACGGATGCGGTGGATACGCCGGATGCGTGGGTGCCGTGCCGAGCGCTCTACGAGCTGGCCGTCGCTGCACCGCGCGACTTGGGGCTGATGGATACGGTGCGTGCAAAGCCCTGGTGCTGTCGCGTGGTAGTGCATGCCAGACCACCGCAGGGACGCAGACAACGCAACCGTCAGGGTATGCCGTCACGCACCAAGAAGAGCCAAGAGAACGCGGCCCGCGAACGCGAGCCATGGCTACTCGTTGCCTCGCCTGCACTGAGGCACCTGAGCGCCCGACAAATGGTGGCGCTGTATGCCCGGCGCATGCAGATTGAACTGTCCTTCCGGGATCTGAAATCCCACCGCTACGGTCATGCCTTTGAGGACAGTTTGACCCGCAAGGGTAAGCGTATCGAAGTGCTGCTGTTGCTTCATACGATGGCAGCGTTCGCCAGTTGGCTGGTCGGCATGGCGTGCGAGACGGCAGGTATCGACGAATGGCTGGCACCTTTTCGATCGAAGCGACGGCTGTACTCGATCATGCGACTCGGCCGTGAGGCGTTGGTGCGACGATGGTCAAACGTCAGGCTCGACGAACTCATGGAACAGATACGAAAGCCATCTCCGGCGCTGCTCGATCAGATGGCTGTGACAGCATGAAAACGTGGGGAAACCTCAGGGACGGAGGAGGTTAAATGCCTCTGAGCTTGTTTTCGGCTCGCTTGGGCCGCCCAGGTTTTCGCATGCTCGCCGGGCGGCCCAAGATCTTTTCCGCCTTGGCCTTCCTGACTTCCTCCATCCCGATTTCCTTTTGCTCATTTAAGCCGTCGCCGCTTCGCGGCTGGCCCTAGTTCAGGCGCTTGCACATCGCCGAAGTATCCACTTCTGTGCCTGGAGATCAGGACAAGACGTGACGGTTGACACCATCCAGCTGCAATAGCAGACTCCATTTCAAGGAGCGTAGAAACTCCCCACACAGCGGTACCCACCTCCGTCAAACCGGTGGGTTTTTTGTGCCTATGTGCCTTGTAGGTGCAACCGACGCGAAGCCTGCGTCGGGAGGGCGGCGAATACAACACCCGCAAGGGGAATAAGCCCGCCGACTGTGTGCGGTTTCTAACCTCCCGACTTCCCGTCCGTCGTCATGCCGTGGACGGGCACTTCATGGAATTAGGAGGCGACCATGTCGACGTTCGATTCGGATGATCTGGAAACGACGGGCTATTTCCTGCCGGAGGACAGCCAGTTACGGCTGAAGCAGCTACGCGAATACATGGGGTTCCTGACCAATTTGGCGCGACCGCGCAGGCCGGACGAGGACCGGGAGTGGTTCTCGGAGATTCGCCCGGGCGAGGTGGCGATCTGCCTGGAGTTGCTGGAGGAGCAGATCGGACAGGTGCTGGACGAACTCTCCTGGCCGGCCGAGCGTGGCCTCAGGGCGGCAGCATGCGAGGCCGATGCGGAAGCGGAGGCTGACACGGTAGCCGCGGAACCGGACACCGCCGAGCCGGTGATGGATGAGGCCGGCAACCGCTTCCTCTTCGGCGTCACCCTGGATCAGTTCGACGGGATCGACCGGCTGCTCGACAGCCTGCGGGCCCTTGGCAATGTGGTGACCTGCAGCGATCACGCCGAGTTGTCCGACGTCACGCTGTCTATCATGGGCGATGCCATCGTCCGCGACGTGGAGAAACTGCGCGACATCATCGGCGACGTGAATGCGCAGGAACTGAAGCCAGCGCGCGGGACGAAACCCGGTGTGCGCGAGGAGCGGGGCGCCTACCATGCCGGGCGACCGCGTTTGTCCGTGGTGGACAACGCGTCACGTGCCGCGTGACCGCTGCCCGCCCACCGGAACAGGTGTCATGAAAAATGTCAGGGATAATTTCCGGCCGGCAACAGGAGCCGCCAAATTGTCCCTGACACCTTTTTTGCACTTCATAGCACTTCAGTAACCGTCCGGCCACCTCACCTGTACTGAGCCATCAGCAGCTGTTGCGATACGCGCCTGTTTTAACGGGAGCAAACACATGGATAGCAAGGCGGCATTCTGGAGGCGGCATCTGGCCGCGTGGCGCGACAGCGGCCAGAGTCAGGCGGCATATTGCCGGCAACAGGACGTGAGCCTGCCGTGCTTTGGTTACTGGCGCGGCAAGTTGGGTGCGGTGCCATCTGCCAAGGCGCTGTTGCCAATCGTCGTTTCGCAGGTGTCCACGCCGATGGACCGGATGGCGGTGGATCTGCCCAACGGCCTGCAGGTGCACCTGCCGGTCGGTAGCGATGCAGCGCAGTGGGTACCAATGATCCGGGCGCTGATGGCATGCTGAGCCCGGCCGGCTGGTGGTTGGTGGCGGCACCGATCGATCTGCGCTGCGGCATGGATCGGTTGTTGGTGCATGTACGCGAGATCCTCGACCGCAACCCGTTCGACGGCGCCGCGTATGTCTTCCGCAATCGCGCGGCCACGCGTATCAAGGTGCTGTGCTGTGACGCGCAGGGGACATGGCTGGCGGTGCGCCGATTGCAGGACGGCCGCTTCATCTGGCCCTCTGCCGGTGCGACCACCTGGTCGCTCGACCCCGAGCAGTTTGGATGGCTGTGTGCCGGTGTCGACTGGCAACGCTTGAGTCCGCAAAAAAGGCTTGCGCCACGCGTGTAAATCGCTACGCTGCGTGACCATGGATTACGCGCATTCCACCGCTGATATGGACGTCCAGACGCTACGCGTGTTGGTCGATCAACAGATGCAGCTGATCGCCGAGCGCGACCTGCAGATCGCGCAGCAGATGGCCCTGATCACGCATCACGAGCGCACGCTCACCGAGCGCGAAGCACGCATCAGCGTGCTGACGGCGGAGATCGCGCGGCTGCGCCGCGCGCAGTTCGCCGCCCGCTCAGAGAAGATGGATCCGGCCCAGCGCGCGCTATTCGAGGAGACCATGGCGGCGGATATCGCCGCGGTGGAAGCCGAGCTCGAAGCGCTGCAGTCGCCAGCGGCCGATGAACGGGCCAAGGATCGCCCGCGCCAGGCACCCAAGCGCCGTCCGCTGCCGGAAGACCTGGAGCGCGTCGAGACCCGGCATGAGCCGAGCACCTGCACCTGCGGGCAGTGCGGCGGCGAGCTGGTGCACCTTGGCGACCACGTCAGCGAGAAGCTGTCGTGCAAGCCGCTGCAGTTCTTTGTGCGTCGCGACGTCTATCCGCAGTACGCCTGCCGCGGCTGCGAGACGATCACCGCGGTGCCGGTGGCGCCGACCGTGATTGATCGCGGCATCGCCGCCCCGGACCTGCTGGCGCAGGTGCTGGTGGCCAAGTATGTGGATCACCTGCCGCTGTACCGGCAGGAGGCGATCTACGCCCGCAGCGGTATCGCCATTCCCCGCTCGACGCTGGCCGAGTGGATCGGTGCCTGCGGGGTGGCGCTGCAGCCGCTGGTCGATCGGATGCGCGACGCGCTGCTGCAGCTACCGGTGTTGCACGCCGACGAGACCCCAGTGGGCATGCTCGAGCCCGGCACAGGCAAGACGCATCGCAGTTACCTTTTCGCTTACCGCAGCGGCATCGGGCCACCGATCACCGTGTTCGACTTCTGTACCAGCCGCAGCGGCCAGCACGCCCGGCGCTTCCTCGGTGACTACCGCGGCGCGTTGATGGTCGACGACTACGTCGGCTACAAGGCGATGTTTGCCGCCGGCATGACCGAGCTTGGTTGCTGGGCGCATGCGCGTCGCAAGTTTGTCGACCAGCACAAGGCCAGCGGCAGCCCGATCGCTCGCGAAGCGATCAAACGCATCGCGGTGCTGTACCGGATCGAAGCCGAGGCGAGGGCCATGACGATCGACGACCGTCATGCCTACCGCCAGAAGCATGCCGTCCCGGCACTGCAGGCGATCAAGGCATGGCTGGACGACCTGCGGCCCCAGGTGGCCGGCAACAGCGGCACCGCCAACGCGATCGACTACACCCTGCGCCGCTGGCCCGCGCTGGCGCGCTATGCGGACGATGGCGCCTATCCGATCGACAACAACCCGATCGAGAACGCGATCCGGCCGATCGCCCTTGGCCGGAAGAATTGGCTTTTTGCCGGCTCCGAAACCGCGGGCAACCGCGTCGCGGCGATCATGAGTCTGCTGGCGACGGCCAAGGCCAACGGCCATGAGCCGCAGGCATGGCTCACTGACGTGCTCACGCGGCTGCCCACCACGAAGGATCGCGACATCGACACGCTGCTGCCCCTGCCGAACACCCCCTGATGGACTACAGCGCGATCATCACGGCCTTGCGCCGGGCCTCGGCGTTTGACCTGTATCGCCTGCGCTGGGCCATCGACCGTCAGCTGGATGATCCGCGCTGGATCCTGGCGGTACATGCCCGCGTGCATCGGGGGCAAGCGGTGGGCTTTTACGATCCGCGTAACAACGCCATGCACTCGGGCATCGTTGCCGAGCTTCGCCGCAAGCATGTGGTGCTGCAGTTGCCGACAGGAAACCGCATCTTGGTCGACTACGCCTCGATCAATCTCGACGGCGTGGATGCCGATATCCGGGAGCAACCCAGGCAAGGGCTGGGGCGTCACGAGGTCCGCGTCGGCGATGTCGTGGGCTTCCAGGACCGCGACGGCCGTCCGCATCAGGGCACTATCGTCCGGCTCAACGACAAGACCGTCACGCTGCAATCGGACGCCATGCAATGGCGTGTCGGCTACACCTTGCTTCATCGTGTGATACAGGGCGGCTGAACCAGTCAATGTGTCCTCGCCGGACGCTTACGCACTTCATGAGTTGAGTGCGCGACCGCCCATGATGGCTTGATTGAGTGACAACCACAGTTTACACTTCGCCTGTGTTTGAACTGGTCAAATCCGCGACTTTCGATGCCTGGTTCGGCGGCCTGCGCGATGTTCGCGCCAGGGCACGAATCGCGGCGCGGCTTGATCGCATAGCCGACGGAAACTTTGGCGACGTCAAGCCGGTAGGCAGCGGAGTCAGCGAGCTGCGGATCGACTATGGACCCGGTTATCGGGTGTACTTCATGCAGCGTGGCGCGGTGCTCGTAGTGGTGCTGGCCGGTGGCGACAAGCGCACCCAGCGTATCGACATCAAGACGGCCCAGCGCATTGCAGCCGAGTGGGAGCGTGGATCATGAAAGGCGTGCGAGAGACCTTTTCCCGTTATGACAGCGCCGACTACCTCAAGACCGAGGCGGACATCGCCGCTTATCTCGAAGCTTGCGCGGAGGAAGCGCCCAACGACCCCGTATTCATGCTCAAAGCCCTCGGCACGGTGGCACGCGCACGCAACATGAGCCAGTTGGCCGAAGCTGCCGGCATGACTCGCGCCGGGTTGTACAAGGCGCTGTCGGGCGAAGGCAACCCCAGCCTCGCCAACACCATGAAGGTGGCGAAGGCGCTCGGCTATCGACTGGCCCTGGTGCCTGATCGGGAGTGAAGTTGCGTGGCCGTACGCGGGCATCGCGCGAGCCCGCGTTGTGTTCAGGAATCGTCCCTGGCATCTCTCCGGCGATTTGTTCCTGTCGTCGAATGGCGCCAAGATGAATCGCAATGGCATCGCATCCGGAGTTTCCATGAAAACCGCAACCCTTCCTTCGCTGCGTGTTGAATCGGCGCTGCGTAGGAGGCGAAAAGGTGTCAGGGACAATTCTTACAGCGACAAGGCAGGTGTGAGATTTAGTGATATCGAATAGCCTCACCATCGTTTCCGGCGGCCAGACCGGTGCCGATCGCGCTGGCCTGGATTTCGCCATCGCACACGGCCAAACCTCAGGGTCAGAGCCCGTTACCGTGCTGTCAGTCACGCTGAGACGGTGAGCCGCTTGCGCCAGCTTATCCAGCCGACCACAAGTGACAATGTCGCCACGACGAGTGGTGGCACAGCGTGCCCGTATTCGCCGTGGATGATGACGGTCGCGAGTGCGGCAAACATCACAGTGCAACCGAGCGCCGAGCCCAACAGGCGACTCGGCGCCCGGAAAAGCAGAATGGCCGCCGTGAGTTCCAGCGATCCGGTTACGAAATGGAACCAGGGTAATCCCCCCGCCGGTTAGCTGACGCCAGAAGTGGAATTTTCTCGTAGTCTTTCCCGAGGAGGTTCCATGAAAA
>NZ_JBYTCN010000028.1:0-5745 GCF_058790335.1 Rhodanobacter sp. FW101-FHT13A11
TGTTGACGGACGTAAAAAGCGATGTAGAATGGGCGGCTCACCCGGGACGAAAGGTCTCGGGGCGATCACCGAAAGGGTGGTCGATGCGGTGAAGATCTTTGACAGTGTGCGCAGGTGAATTGTGTGGACGTCTTGTGCTGGAGGGTTGCGACCTGTCCAAGCAATGCAAGCGTCCCACCAAGTAAAAAGTCAGTAATGAGTTTTGACTGGTTGGGAAGAACGCTTCGGAAAGATAGATCGGCTTCGGTCGATCGACAACTTAAGTGAAGAGTTTGATCCTGGCTCAGATTGAACGCTGGCGGCATGCCTAACACATGCAAGTCGAACGGCAGCACAACCGTAGCAATACGGTGGGTGGCGAGTGGCGGACGGGTGAGTAATGCATCGGGACCTACCCAGACGTGGGGGATAACCTCGGGAAACCGGGACTAATACCGCATACGTCCTACGGGAGAAAGCGGGGGACCTTCGGGCCTCGCGCGGTTGGACGGACCGATGTGCGATTAGCTAGTTGGTAGGGTAATGGCCTACCAAGGCGACGATCGCTAGCTGGTCTGAGAGGATGATCAGCCACACTGGGACTGAGACACGGCCCAGACTCCTACGGGAGGCAGCAGTGGGGAATATTGGACAATGGGCGCAAGCCTGATCCAGCAATGCCGCGTGTGTGAAGAAGGCCTTCGGGTTGTAAAGCACTTTTATCAGGAGCGAAATACCACGGGTCAATACCCTGTGGGGCTGACGGTACCTGAGGAATAAGCACCGGCTAACTTCGTGCCAGCAGCCGCGGTAATACGAAGGGTGCAAGCGTTAATCGGAATTACTGGGCGTAAAGGGTGCGTAGGCGGTTACTTAAGTCTGTCGTGAAATCCCCGGGCTCAACCTGGGAATGGCGATGGATACTGGGTGGCTAGAGTGTGTCAGAGGATGGTGGAATTCCCGGTGTAGCGGTGAAATGCGTAGAGATCGGGAGGAACATCAGTGGCGAAGGCGGCCATCTGGGACAACACTGACGCTGAAGCACGAAAGCGTGGGGAGCAAACAGGATTAGATACCCTGGTAGTCCACGCCCTAAACGATGCGAACTGGATGTTGGTCTCAACTCGGAGATCAGTGTCGAAGCTAACGCGTTAAGTTCGCCGCCTGGGGAGTACGGTCGCAAGACTGAAACTCAAAGGAATTGACGGGGGCCCGCACAAGCGGTGGAGTATGTGGTTTAATTCGATGCAACGCGAAGAACCTTACCTGGCCTTGACATGTCCGGAATCCTGCAGAGATGCGGGAGTGCCTTCGGGAATCGGAACACAGGTGCTGCATGGCTGTCGTCAGCTCGTGTCGTGAGATGTTGGGTTAAGTCCCGCAACGAGCGCAACCCTTGTCCTTAGTTGCCAGCACGTAATGGTGGGAACTCTAAGGAGACTGCCGGTGACAAACCGGAGGAAGGTGGGGATGACGTCAAGTCATCATGGCCCTTACGGCCAGGGCTACACACGTACTACAATGGTCGGTACAGAGGGTTGCAAGACCGCGAGGTGGAGCCAATCCCAGAAAGCCGATCCCAGTCCGGATTGGAGTCTGCAACTCGACTCCATGAAGTCGGAATCGCTAGTAATCGCGGATCAGCTATGCCGCGGTGAATACGTTCCCGGGCCTTGTACACACCGCCCGTCACACCATGGGAGTGGGTTGCTCCAGAAGGCGTTAGTCTAACCGCAAGGGGGACGACGCCCACGGAGTGGTCCATGACTGGGGTGAAGTCGTAACAAGGTAGCCGTATCGGAAGGTGCGGCTGGATCACCTCCTTTCGAGAACGACGGCGTGATCTTTCACGCAAGACGTCCACACAAGACACCTGTACTTTACGCAAAGTCCCTTTTGCGAAGAGCAAAACCGGCCATCCATGGCCGGACTCTTCAACAAAAGCCGGTCCGGACCCAGGTTCGAGGCAGGCTGGCGTAGGTTCTGGGGCTCGATCTCTGGGTCTGTAGCTCAGGTGGTTAGAGCGCACCCCTGATAAGGGTGAGGCCGGTGGTTCGAGTCCACCCAGACCCACCATTACCTCACGCGGGTCCATCCGCGAAGGGCAGATCAAGACCGCCCTTCCCTGGGCGGACTCCTCAAGGGGCCTTAGCTCAGCTGGGAGAGCACCTGCTTTGCAAGCAGGGGGTCGTCGGTTCGATCCCGACAGGCTCCACCACTCTAGCGCTGCGTGAAGTAACAGCACACACAAGATTTTGAAATCATCCGGCATTGAGGCCGGTGTGATGTTCTTTGAAAACAAGTAAACGAGTGACAAGCGTCTTGGTTCGAACCGAACCGAGGCAAGTGTTAAGGCACGAAAACGAAGTGGTTTGGACGTGTGATCCCGAGGCGACTTGGGGTTATATGGTCAAGCGACTAAGCGTATACGGTGGATGCCTTGGCAGTCAGAGGCGATGAAGGACGTGGCAGCCTGCGAAAAGTGTCGGGGAGCTGGCAACAAGCTTTGATCCGGCAATGTCCGAATGGGGAAACCCACTCCGCAAGGAGTACTGCATGGTGAATACATAGCCATGCAGGGCGAACCCGGGGAACTGAAATATCTAAGTACCCGGAGGAAAAGAAATCAACCGAGATTCCCTCAGTAGCGACGAGCGAACGGGGACTAGCCCAAAAGCGCACAGTGTTTTAGTTGAACAGTCTGGAAAGGCTGGCCATAGACGGTGATAGCCCGGTAAGCGAAAGGGCACCGTGCGTGAAATTGAGTAAGGCGGGGCACGTGAAACCTTGTCTGAACATGGGGGGACCATCCTCCAAGGCTAAATACTCCTGACTGACCGATAGCGAACTAGTACCGTGAGGGAAAGGCGAAAAGAACCCCGGAGAGGGGAGTGAAATAGACCCTGAAACCGTATACGTACAAGCAGTGGAAGCCCGCAAGGGTGACTGCGTACCTTTTGTATAATGGGTCAGCGACTTACTGTCAGTGGCAAGCTTAACCGTATAGGGGAGGCGAAGGGAAACCGAGTCTGAATAGGGCGCATAGTCTCTGGCAGTAGACCCGAAACCGAGTGATCTATCCTTGGCCAGGTTGAAGGTGCGGTAACACGCACTGGAGGACCGAACCCACATCTGTTGCAATAGATGGGGATGAGCTGAGGATAGGAGTGAAAGGCTAAACAAACTCGGAGATAGCTGGTTCTCCTCGAAAGCTATTTAGGTAGCGCCTCGGACGAATCTTCCTGGGGGTAGAGCACTGTTATGGCTAGGGGGTCATCGCGACTTACCAAACCATGGCAAACTCCGAATACCAGGACAGACTATCCGGGAGACACACGGCGGGTGCTAACGTCCGTCGTGAAAAGGGAAACAACCCAGACCCGCAGCTAAGGTCCCCAAGTCATGGCTAAGTGGAAAACGATGTGGAAAGGCATAGACAGCCAGGAGGTTGGCTTAGAAGCAGCCATCCTTTAAAGAAAGCGTAATAGCTCACTGGTCGAGTCGGTCTGCGCGGAAGATTTAACGGGGCTAAGCCATGCACCGAAGCTCGGGGTGTGCACGCAAGTGCACGCGGTAGAGGAGCGTTCCGTAAGCCTGTGAAGGTGGATTGTAAAGTCCGCTGGAGGTATCGGAAGTGCGAATGCTGACATGAGTAACGATAATGGGGGTGAAAAGCCCCCACGCCGAAAGCCCAAGGTTTCCTCGCGCAACGTTCATCGGCGCAGGGTGAGTCGGCCCCTAAGGCGAGGCAGAAATGCGTAGTCGATGGGAAGCTGGTTAATATTCCAGCACTTTTCTACAGTGCGATGTGGGGACGGAGAAAGTTAGGTCTACCGGGCGTTGGTTGTCCCGGGGAAAGGCGGTAGGCATGGGTCTTAGGCAAATCCGGGATCCTTTATGCCGAGCACCGAGACGAGCCCTTTGGGGCGAAGCGACCGATACTACGCTTCCAGGAAAAGCCACTAAGCTTCAGCTGTAGAAAAACCGTACCGTAAACCGACACTGGTAGGCAGGGTGAGAATCCCAAGGCGCTTGAGAGAACTCGGGTGAAGGAACTAGGCAAAATGGCACCGTAACTTCGGGAGAAGGTGCGCCCATTGACGTGGTCACGTGCGTGACTGAGCGTCGATGGGTCGCAGTAACCTGGCCGCTGCGACTGTTTATCAAAAACACAGCACTCTGCAAACACGAAAGTGGACGTATAGGGTGTGACGCCTGCCCGGTGCTGGAAGGTTAATTGATGGGGTCAGCCGCAAGGCGAAGCTCTTGATCGAAGCCCCAGTAAACGGCGGCCGTAACTATAACGGTCCTAAGGTAGCGAAATTCCTTGTCGGGTAAGTTCCGACCTGCACGAATGGCGTAACGACAGCGGCGCTGTCTCCACCCGAGACTCAGTGAAATTGAATTCGCTGTGAAGATGCAGCGTTCCCGCGGCAAGACGGAAAGACCCCGTGAACCTTTACTATAGCTTTACACTGAACGTTGAGTTCTTCTGTGTAGGATAGGTGGGAGGCTTTGAAGTGCAGACGCCAGTTTGCATGGAGCCATCCTTGAAATACCACCCTGAAGTGCTTGACGTTCTAACCTCGATCCGTGATCCGGATCAGGGACCGTGTATGGTGGGTAGTTTGACTGGGGCGGTCTCCTCCCAAAGAGTAACGGAGGAGCACGAAGGTACGCTCAGCGCGGTCGGACATCGCGCACTGTGTGCAAAGGCATAAGCGTGCTTGACTGCGAGATCGACGGATCAAGCAGGTACGAAAGTAGGTCTTAGTGATCCGGTGGTTCTGTATGGAAGGGCCATCGCTCAACGGATAAAAGGTACTCCGGGGATAACAGGCTGATACCGCCCAAGAGTTCATATCGACGGCGGTGTTTGGCACCTCGATGTCGGCTCATCACATCCTGGGGCTGTAGCCGGTCCCAAGGGTATGGCTGTTCGCCATTTAAAGTGGTACGCGAGCTGGGTTCAGAACGTCGTGAGACAGTTCGGTCCCTATCTGTCGTGGGCGTTGGAGATTTGAGGGGGGCTGCTCCTAGTACGAGAGGACCGGAGTGGACGTTCCGCTGGTGTTCGGGTTGTCTCGCCAGAGGCATTGCCCGGTAGCTATGAACGGAAGTGATAACCGCTGAAAGCATCTAAGCGGGAAGCACGCCCCAAGATGAGATCTCCCGAGAGCTTGACTCTCCTTAAGGCACCATCAAGACCAGGTGGTTGATAGGTCAGGTGTGGAAGCGCAGCAATGCGTTGAGCTAACTGATACTAATGAGCCGTGCGGCTTGACCATATAACCCCAAGACGCTTCGTGTGCTTTCCCTGCACGAGAAAGCGGCCATCCATGGCCGCACTCTTCAGAAGAGCACGCTTCAACACCGTCTCGATTGATTCGAATTCACCTCGACGCTTGTCACTCGTTTACGACGTTATTGACGCGAAGTCCTTTTCGCGAAGAGCCATACCCGCCATCCTTGGCGGACTCTTCAAAAGGGCTTTGCACCCGACTGAAGCCGGCGCGCGATGCGCTGCTTCAACCCCTTCCCTGGCGGCCATAGCGGCGTGGTCCCACCTGATCCCATCCCGAACTCAGAAGTGAAACGCGCATGCGCCGATGGTAGTGTGGCTTTGCCATGCAAGAGTAGGTCACCGCCAGGGGCTTTATCCTGAAACACCCTCACCGGAAACGGTGGGGGTGTTTCTTTGGGCGCGGTTGCTGTGGCGACCGCAGGTCGCGACCCGCAACAGGTCACCGCCAGGGGCTTTATCCT
>NZ_JBYTCN010000029.1:0-1324 GCF_058790335.1 Rhodanobacter sp. FW101-FHT13A11
TGAACCGCCCCGGGATTCTCGGAGGCTGTTTGGTTTGAGTCACGCCGCCTCGGGCAGCGCGGCCTGTTGCCGATAGTAAGCCGCTTCGGCTTCCGCTGGCGGGATGTTCCCGATCGGCCCCAGCAGTCGGTGATGGTTGAACCAGTGCACCCAGTCGAGCGTAGCCATCTCCACGGCCTCGCGGTTGCGCCAGGATTGCCGGTGGATGACCTCGGCCTTGTACAACCCGTTGATGGTCTCGGCCAGCGCGTTGTCGTAGCTGTCGCCCACGCTGCCGACGGAGGGCTCGATGCCTGCCTCGACCAGACGTTCGGTGTAGCGGATCGACACGTACTGCACGCCGCGGTCGCTGTGGTGGATCAGCGCGTCATCGCCCGCCCGGCGCCGGGCATGCAGCGCCTGCTCCAGGGCGTCGAGCACGAAATCCGTGCGAGCCGAGGACGACACCTTCCAGCCCACGATGCGGCGGGCGAACACGTCGATCACGAAGGCGACGTAGACGAAGCCCTGCCAGGTGGAGACGTAGGTGAAGTCGCTCACCCACAACGCATTCGGGCGCGCGGCCCGGAACTGCCGGTTCACCTTGTCCAGTGGGCACGACGCGGCCTTGTCGCTGATCGTCGTTTTCACGCCCTTGCCGCGGATCACACCGCGCAACCCGAGCCGACGCATCAGCCGCGCCACCGTGCAACGGGCCACGTCGACCGATTCGCGCCGCAGTTGCCGCCAGACTTTGCGCACGCCGTAGACCCGGCGGTTCTCGCCCCACACGCGCTGGATGTCGGCACACAGTCGTTCGTCCCGCTGCACGCGCACCGGCGCCCTGGTCGGATCGGCCCGGCGGACGGTATGCACGTAGTACGTCGACGGGGCGATCGGCAGCACCTTGCAGATCGGCTCGACCCCGTAGGCGTCGCGGTGTTCGTCGATGAACGCCGTCATGGCTTGAACCGGCGGTCGAGCTCCGCCTGGGCAAAATACGCGCTGGCCTTGCGCAGGATCTCGTTGGCCTGCCGCAGCTCGCGGTTCTCACGCTCCAGCGCCTTGATCCGTGCCTGCTCCTCGGTGGTGGTGCCGGGTCGCAGCCCGCGATCACGCTCGGTCTGGCGCACCCAGTTGCACAACGTCTGCGCGGTGCAGCCGATCTTGCCGGCAATCGATTCGATCGCCGCCCACTGCGAGGCGTGCTCGCCACGGTGCTCGAACACCATCCGGACCGCCCGCTCGCGGACTTCCGGCGAATACGTCGGGGACTTCTTCTTCGGGGTTTCCATCGCTCCATCCTCTCAAGAATTGGAGCCTCCGAGAATCCCGGGGCGGTTCA
>NZ_JBYTCN010000030.1:0-1229 GCF_058790335.1 Rhodanobacter sp. FW101-FHT13A11
TGACCTTGCCCGCGAGAAACGTATCCCTTGCCGTGTGATTCAATCCACGCAAGGAGAACGACATGACGAAGACAACGCGGGCGCGTTACACGCTCGAATTCAAGCAAGAAGCGGTGCGGCTGGTCGAGGGTGGCCAGAGCCAGGCCTCAGTGGCCAAGACGCTTGGACTGGTTGAGCAGACGCTGTTCAACTGGGTTAAGGCGAGCCGACAAGGGCAGCTCAAGGGCGCCGGCAGCAAGCCGGTGAGCGCCGAGCAGATGGAGATTGCCCGGCTACGTGCCGAGCTGGCCCGGGTGAAGATGGAGCGCGATATCCTGGGAAAAGCGACGGCGTACTTCGCCAAGGGTGCGAAGTGAGGTACGCCTTTATCCAGCGTCATCGCCAGGTGTGGCCGATCACGGTGCAATGCCGGGTGCTGAACGTGAGCGTCAGCGGCTACCACGGGCACGTGGCTCACCAGGCCAGCACGGCGCCGCGTCGGCACCTGAGTGACGAGGCGCTACTGGTGCACATCAAGGCGATCCACGCGCAGACGAAGCGTGCTTACGGCCGACCACGCCTCTGGCGTGAACTGCGCAAGAACGGCGTGCGCGTCGGCAAACAGCGACTGCAGGCGCTGATGCGCCAGCACGGCATTCGCGCCAAGGGCAAGAAGCGGTTCAAGGTCACCACCGACAGCAACCATGACCTGCCTATCGCTCCGAACCTTCTGGACCGCCAGTTCACCGTGGCCGAGCCGGACAAGGTCTGGGTGGGCGACATCACCTACATTCCCACCGACGAAGGTTGGCTGTACCTGGCCGTGGTGATCGACCTGTTCAGCCGTCAGGTTGTGGGTTGGTCGATGCGTGCGGACATGACCCGCGACCTCGTGATCGATGCACTGCGCATGGCATGGTTCAAGCGCCATCCCGACAAGGAAGCCGGATTGATCTTTCACAGCGACCGCGGCAGCCAGTATGCCAGTGAGGACTACCGAGACGTGCTCAAGGACTACGGCATCGCCGCTTCGATGAGTCGGCATGGCAACTGCTGGGACAATGCCTGCAGCGAAACGCTGTTCGGCTCACTGAAGGTAGAACGACTGCACGGCCAACGCTTCATCACCCGCCGCCACGCCAAGGATGAAACGATTGCCTGGCTGCTTTGGTACAACCAGTTCCGATTACACTCTACCTTGAACTACATCAGCCCGATGCAGTTCGAGCAACACTGGCTGACCGATCAGG
>NZ_JBYTCN010000031.1:0-1165 GCF_058790335.1 Rhodanobacter sp. FW101-FHT13A11
AACCTCGATTCTGCGTTGCATTCGGGGATTGTGAAAGCGCTCGATATAGTCAAAGACGTCGGACCTTGCCTCGGCCAGAGTCAGGTAGCGGCGACGATGGACGCGTTCGCGTTTGATCATGCCGAAGAAGCCCTCGGCTGCCGCGTTGTCCGCACAATGACCGACCGCGCTCATGCTGCTTTGGATGTTGTGATCCGTGAGAAAACGCTGATATTCGCCGCTGGTAAATTGCGTGCCGCGATCCGAATGCAGCACCAATGGCTCTCGATCAGGACGCTGCCAGCAAGCCATCAGTACCGCCTTGATCACCATGTGCCTATCCTGAATATCGGACATCGACCATCCGACGATCTGATGGTTGAACAGGTCGAGCACGGTGCACAGATACAGCCACCCCTCGGCGGTGTGGATGTAGGTGATGTCAGTCACCCACTTCGTGTTGGGCTCCAGCGCCGAGAAGTCACGTTCGAGGTGATTCTGGACGTGATCTGGCCGCACGCCCGTGCGCTTGCGCTGCCACGAACGCTTCTGCGGCACCCCGAACAAGCCGTCCCTGGCCATCAGCCGGGCGACACGATTACGGCTGGCCGTCTCGCCGGCATAGGACAGATCCTCATGCATGCGCGGCATGCCCATCACGCCATCGCTGGCGGCATGGATCTCCCGGATGCGGGTCAACAGCCGCTGATTGTCGGTAGCACGAGCGCTCATCGGCCGTTTGTTCCAGGCATGAAAGCCGCTGGTCGACACCTTCAGGCATCGACACATCAGCTGGACAGGGTAGAGACCGCGACAGCGTTGGATCGTCTGATACTTCAGCTCGATTCCCTGGCGAAGAACGCTGCCGCATCGCGCAAAAAATCTCTCTCCTTCTTCACCCGGGCCAGCTCGCGCTTGAGGGTCGCCATCTCCTGGTCGCGCGGCACGCCCGAGCCGGCGAAGGCCTTCGCCTTGTCGGTCTCCAACTCGCGCCGCCACCGGCCCAGAACCCCCGCACCCACGCCAATATCGCGGGCCACCTGACTGAGCTGCGCGCCCGGCTGCCGGGTTAGGCCGACGGCCTCACGCTTGAACTCTTCGCTGAACTTTCTTCGCTTGGACATGACACTCCTTTTTGACCATGATCGGTCTTCTTAGAAGTGTCCGCGTTAACGGGGTAGAACCC
>NZ_JBYTCN010000032.1:0-1041 GCF_058790335.1 Rhodanobacter sp. FW101-FHT13A11
CCGCTAGCTGTGTAAACCCAGTAGGTTGTTCACGACGGCAGGGATGCGAGTGATGGGTGGTTGATAGCCGAGGCTGGCGTGGGGGCGATGCCAGTCGTACTCATGCAGCCACGGGTTCAGGTGGGCGGTGCGTTGATCAGAGTGGTCGTAGCTGCGTGCGTAGGCCCACTCGCGCAATGCGGTCTGGATGAAGCGCTCGGCTTTGCCGTTGGTGCGTGGCGTATACGGACGAGTCCGCTTGTGACGTAGCCCCAAGCGACGTAGCAAGCGGGCGAAAGCGCGTGCGCGATAACAGGCGCCGTTGTCGGTGAGAACGCAGGTAAAGCGTACGCCCAGCGCACGGTAGTAGCGCACGGCCTTCAGGAGTGCCCGGCAGGCGCTGAAGGCTTGTTCGTTGGGCTCAATGCTGCTGAAGGCGACGCGTGAATGGTCGTCGATGGCCACATGCACGTACTCCCAGCCCGCCCCGTCGGAGGTGACCTGGCGATCGCCCGTCACCCGATGCCCGGGGCGCCGAAAGCGACCGAGTTTCTTGATGTCCAGATGCAGCAGGTCACCGGGTGCCTCGTGCTCGTAGCGCCGAATGGGTTCGGCCGGCTCCAGGGCGGCCAGACGATGGAGCCCGGCGCGCTGCAGCACACGCCCCACCGTGCTCGGTGCCAGCATCAGGCCGTGAGCGATGGTGCGATAGGTTTGGCGAGCACGACGGCATTCCAAGGCTTGGATAACCTTTGTCATCGGCGTGGCATGGGGGCAGGCGCGAGGCCGTGAGGACCGATTCATCAGGCCAGCGGTCCTTCATCACGGAACCGCCGAAGCCATGTGTAGGCCGTGCGAACACTGACGCCGGCCGCCTTCGCCGCTTCTTCGGCACGCATGCCCTGTGTGGTCACGCGTTCCACGAGCAGGGCTCGACTATACGGCGTCAAACGGGCACCTTTATGTGCGTTCATCCGGGGCTCCTGGAGGGGTGGGTGGGTCGCACCTCCAGTCTTCCGGGGTCACCCCGGATGAACAACCTACTGAGAGATCACAGCTAGC
>NZ_JBYTCN010000033.1:0-922 GCF_058790335.1 Rhodanobacter sp. FW101-FHT13A11
TAGGGAAACTCTGATTTTGCCCAGCGGTCGAAGCCTGACCTGAGGATGGATGGTACGCGATGACGCCCAAGCAGATGAGCCTGTCGATGCAGCATGACGCCGGTTTCGAGCGGCACCGCAAGGCGACACGTCGCGACGTGTTTCTGGCGGAGATGGATCAGGTGGTGCCATGGGCGGAGCTGTGCGCGGTCATCGAACCGCACTACCCGAAGGAGCCCGTCGGCGGCGGTCGTCGCCCGGTGGGTCTGGAGCGGATGTTGCGCATCCACCTCCTGCAGCAGTGGTACGCGCTTTCCGATCCGGCGGTGGAAGAAGCGCTGTACGACTCGGCGGCGATGCGCCGGTTCGTGGGCATCGATCTGGGGCATGAGGGCGCGCCGGACGAGACGACGGTGTGCAAGTTTCGCCACCTGCTGGAGAAGCACGGCTTGGCCGATCAGTTGTTCACGGCGGTGGGCGAGCACCTGAAGCAGCACGGCATGAAACTATCGCAAGGCACCCTCGTGGACGCGACCATCATTGCGGCGGCGCCCTCGACGAAGAACAAGGACAAGCAACGCGACCCGGCGATGCACCAGACGAAGAAAGGCAACCAGTGGCACTTCGGCATGAAGGCGCACATCGGTGTCGACGAGCGCACGGGTCTGGTGCATACCGTGGTGAGTACGGCCGCCAATGTGGCGGACGTGGTCGAGGTGCCAAACCTGCTGCACGGCAAGGAGCGGCACGTTTTCGGTGACGCCGGCTACACCGGCGCGCCGAAGCGGGCGCCGAGACGCGGGCGGAAGTTCTGGATCGCGGCCAAGCGCAGCGTGGTGAAGGCGATCGAAGATCCCGCGCTGCGCGCGATCACCGAGCAACTGGAGCACGCCAAGGCCTCGATCCGTGCAGCGGTGGAGCATCCGTTCCGGGTGCTCAAGCG
>NZ_JBYTCN010000034.1:0-921 GCF_058790335.1 Rhodanobacter sp. FW101-FHT13A11
GGTAATCCCCCCGCCGGTTAGCTGACGCCAGAAGTGGAATTTTCTCGTAGTCTTTCCCGAGGAGGTTCCATGAAAAAGTCCCGATTCACCGATAGCCAGATCCTGGCCGTGCTCAAGCAAGCCGAGGCTGGCACACCCGTACCGCAGCTGTGCCGCGAACACGGCATCAGCTCGGCGACGTTCTACAAGTGGCGCAGCAAGTTCGGCGGCATGGATGCGTCGCTGATGTCCCAGCTCAAGGAGCTGCTGGACGAGAACCGGCGCCTGAAGAAGATGTACGCCGACGCGCAGCTCAGTGCCGAGCTGCTGAAGGAGGCGATGGCAAAAAAATGGTGAGGCCATCTCGACGCCGGGAGATGGCCCGATGGGCGGTGGAGAACGGGCGCACGAGTATCCGGCACGCCTGCCAGACGTTCGCACTGAGCGAGACCGGGTATCGCTACCAGGCTAAGGCGCGCGAGGAGAACGCGCGCATCGCCGACTGGCTGGTCCGGCTGACCACGGCCTATCGTGACTGGGGCTTCGGCCTGTGCTTTCTGCACCTGCGCAACGTCAAGGGCTACGGCTGGAATCACAAACGGGTCTACCGCATCTACCGGGAGCTGGAATTGAACCTTCGCATCAAGCCCAGGAAGCGCATCGTGCGCGAGCGGCCCGAGCCGCTGGTGGTGCCCGATACCATCAATCAGGTGTGGTCGATGGACTTCATGCACGACCAGCTCAGCGACGGGCGCAGTTTCCGGTTGTTCAACGTGCTGGATGACTTCAACCGCGAAGGGCTCGGCATTGAGGTCGACCTGTCGCTGCCTGCAGTCCGCGTAATCCGGGCGCTGGAGCAGATCATCGAGTGGCGTGGCAAGCCACAGGCGATCCGCTGCGACAACGGCCCGGAGTACATCAGCGGCACGCTACTGACTTGGG